>CAYIFC010000058.1:0-2031 GCA_964362645.1 uncultured Candidatus Saccharibacteria bacterium | reverse complement strand
ACCAGACTTTCTCCGGGGGCAACCACTTGATTAACTGCCGGAACGGCACCGTGCCCGGGCATACCGTATGGCCCAAGTTGCTGGTTCTTTAGGCGGAGAGTGGCGGTCGTGCACATGCACGAAGTATAGATTTTCTTGATTTCAATCGGCTGATCAGTTGAGTTGGTGAGGTTATAGTCGTGCTTAACTTTACCAGCGGCCATTGAGATGCGGCCGAAGTCGTAAGAAGTTTCTGGGGCAGTCAGATTAGCGCTAACACTCCCGTTGGTTGTTATGGCCGAAGGCTTTTGAGAGTCAGCCGGCTTGGCGATCCAGATCAGCCCGATAAAAATTAGAACCGCGATAGCAACAATCGTTATATTTTTCTGCATAAATTTGATTAAGGACTAAAAAATCCCTCGCGTGGAGGGGTCAGCAGTCGTCAATTAAATCCGCTCGACAAGCGGGAAATTGCCGACTGCTTTAACGATCAGTTGGGCTAGTCTCGTGAAGGGCGAGCCAGTGAGTGAGGGCGGCGGGTCTGGGCTCTGCCTGATAAATTAGTTGGTAAGCTGGTCTAAAAAATAAAGGAAGGTGTAGATATTTGTAGAAGGGAGGAGTTAGCCAAAGGAGGGAGCATAAAAAGAGAAGAAGTAAAACTAATCCAAAATAACCATTTGCTGACATGGCGAGCGTGGCTTGGCGAAAACCGTTGAGGTGGAAGTTTACAAATTCCAAAGTCGTAGCACCTTCGGGGCAAGCCAAGCCCTGGGTTGTAGCACCAAGACAGGCCGTGGCGTGACCACTACTCATGGAGTGGCTCATACTCCAAAAGGCAAATAAGCTAAGACCAACAAGGCAAACTAAGAGGAGTAGACTAACTGTCGTCTTCATTACTGGTATTGTATTCTCTAAACTGCTAGGTGGCAAGATTGGCTTTTCGGAGATGCAGGGTACTGGTTATAAAGATTATAGTTGTAATTGTGGCCGAGCCCAAACAATAAAGACAGATCGCCTCGATGACATAGATTTGGAGATAGAGAAAGTAGAGTGAGGCAAGGACTCCAGCGCCGGTGAGAAAGCTAATTTTGGTAAGTAAGTTGCGATTGCGGGAGTTTAAATAATTAAGTGCGAAAAGAAAAACAACAATATAGTAAACGACACCGAAAAGCGCGACCGGTAAGCCACCAACCGTAGTGGCGTACTCGCTAGAGAGTACAATCTCACAACCCTCGGTGGTGCAAGGGACAATACCGCCCGTATAGTGATTAATCGTTAGGTAGGTGGCGTCTAAGAAGCCAACAAAACTAAGAATTATCAGCAGCCAAGATAAGGTTTTTGAATTCGTCATAACCACGGGGATTAGCGATCTGCTGACCGTTTAGGAAGAAGCTGGGCGTGCTATTGAGGCCGTTCTTGAGTCCATCGGTTCGATCGCTCTCAACTTTGTCTTTAACTTCGCTCGAGCTGAAGTCTTTTTGATATTGGGCGATATCGAGGCCAAGTGTGACGGCGTAACTCTCAAAAGTCTTTTCCGCCCCCGGCTTATCTGCCCACTGGGTTTGCTTTTGGAAAAGTAGGTTGTACATCTCCCAGAACTTGTCCTGTTTCCCGGCCGCTTCGGCGGCGTAGGCCGCGGCTTCGGCTTGATCATGTTGGGGGAGAGGGAAGTGGCGGTAAACGAAATTAATTTGCGTACCTATTTCTGTCATTAATTGCTCGACGATTGGGTGGTAACTGGCGCAGGCTGGACATTGGAAGTCGCTGTATTCTACTAATGTAACCTTCGCCTCCGGATTACCCTTAGCGTTGTCAGTAGCTGATATGTTACTCAAAAGTACGGCCCCAGTTTGAACTGGCCCCTTGGACCCACCAATGGCTAAAAAGGTCATTGCCGCCGCCACCACGACCAAAATCGCTACCCCCGTAATCGTTTGTTTGGTTGATTTATTCATACCTGTATTTATAACTTAATCACTCGAATAGATCAAGTTAAGTGTACATTAATCAAGCGTTGGTAACAGTTTCTTTAACTCCTTGATTTCTGCTTTG
>CAYIFC010000057.1:0-2673 GCA_964362645.1 uncultured Candidatus Saccharibacteria bacterium | reverse complement strand
ATGGATCAGGAGCGCGAGCGTGGTATCACCATTACCGCCGCCGCCACGACCGCTTTCTGGCAACCCTCCTACGCTAAAGCTTCGGCGGGCGAGGCCAACTCTGCCAATAAATATCGTTTTAATATTATCGACACACCGGGGCACATCGACTTTACCATTGAAGTAAAGCGCTCGCTCCGTGTGCTCGACGGTGCCGTCGTCGTCTTCGACGGTGTCTCCGGCGTTGAGCCACAATCAGAAACTAACTGGCGTTATGCCGACGAAGGCAAGGTGCCGCGCCTGTGCTTCATCAATAAGTTGGACCGGCTCGGTGCTTCGTTCGAAAATTCTTACCAGTCGATTCTTGATCGCTTAACGACCAAAGCGGTTCGCTTGCAGATCCCAATCGGTTTGGAAGACAAACACAATGGCGTGATCGACCTCATGCGTCTCAAGGCTTACTACTTTGAGGGCGAGAAGGGGATCAACGTTCGTGAAGACGAGATCTCGGCCGAGTACGCCGAGGAGGTTAAAAAGTTCCGTCATGAGTTGGTAGAAAAGATTGTCGAACAGGACGAAACCCTGCTCAATGGTTACTTAGAAGGCAAGGAGCCGAGCATGGAAGATCTTAAGCGCGTTCTCCGCAAGGCCACCATCGCCAACGAGATCGTGCCAGTACTCTGTGGTTCGGCGCTTAAAAACAAAGGTGTGCAACTTATGCTCGACGCGGTGGTTGATTATCTTCCCAGCCCGCTCGACATCCCGCCCGCCACCGGTATTGTGCCGCGCACCGGCGAAGTGGTGGTGCGGCCGGCGAGTGATAGCGAGCCGGTAACGGCGCTTGTGTTCAAAATCCAGGCCGACCCATTTGTCGGTCAGCTCGCTTTCTTCCGCGTTTATGCCGGCACACTCGCCGCTGGTTCTTACATTTTAAATACTCGTACTGGTAATAAAGAACGTATTGGTCGCATTGTCCGTCTGCACGCCAACGAGCGTGAGGATGTGAAAGAAGTTTTCGCTGGTGAGATCGCGGCCGCCGTTGGTCTTAAGGATGTTAAAACTTCCGACACGCTCTGCGATGTGGACCACGAAATTGTTTTGGAAGAAATTAAAATCCCCGAGCCAGTGGTCTCGCTCCGGATTGAGCCGAAGACGAAGGTTGACCAAGAGAAGATGGGCTTGGCGCTGAAGAAACTCTCCGACGAAGATCCAACCTTCCGCATTAAGTCTGACGCCGAGACGGGCGAGACTATTATCGCTGGTATGGGCGAGCTCCATTTGGAAGTGCTCGTGGAGCGCATGCGCCGCGAATTTAAAGTTGATGCCAACGTTGGCGCGCCGCAGGTGGCTTATCGCGAAACCATTACCAAGGAGACCGAAATTGAAGGTAAATATATTAAGCAGTCCGGAGGTAAGGGTCAGTATGGTCACGTTAAACTTAGACTCAAGCCGCTCGAGCCTGTTGATCCTGATGCTAAGGTGGCTAAGAATGTAACGCGCGAAGCCCACTTCGAATTCATTAACTCGATTAAGGGTGGTGTTATTCCACAAGAATTTATTCCGGCGGTAGAGAAGGGTGTACGCGAAGGTATGGAGCGTGGCGTCCTCGCCGGCTTTGTTCTCGTCGATATTTCTTGCGAACTTTTCTACGGTTCTTACCACGATGTTGACTCGTCCGAAATGGCCTTTAAAATTGCGGGTTCCATGGCGCTCCAAGATGGTGCTCGTATGGCGGGGCCGGTACTCCTTGAGCCAGTCATGAAAGTGGAGGTAGTAGTGCCCGAGAAGTTTATGGGTGATATCACCGGCAGTCTCTCCGGTAAGCGTGGTCAGATCGAAGGCATGGAAGACCGAACTAATCTTAAAGTTATTCGCGCCACTGTACCGCTCTCCGAAATGTTCGGTTATGCCACCGCGCTCCGCTCGATGACGGAAGGTCGCGGCAACTTTACCATGGAGTTCCACCGCTACGACATCATCCCCAACAACATCGCCCAAAAGATTATCGAAGCTAGGAAGTAGACGGTTTTTGGGGTTGGGTATATAGTAAAAACAATGACTGGCGAAGACAAAAAATTCATAAAAGGTGAAATTGAGGGTTTAGCCCGAATTGTAAAAGGGAGTTTTGAAGCGATGGAGAAAAGTAATGACGAACGCTACAAGTCAACCATCTCTCGCTTCGAGACAATTGAAGCTGATATTAAAGATATTAATATGAAACTTGGCCCCTTTGCTTCATTGATGGGTAATTACGAACTAAGACTCCGCCGTCTCGAGCGTAAAGTCGGGGTGTCGGAGGTTTAATCAAGAAATATGAAAAAGTTGTCTCTAGAGGCTAAATTAGAGATTATTGATCGTGCATTTGGCATAATTAAAATCAAAAAAGGTGAGAAATTTTCACCAGTTGCTTACCAGAGGCAAATACGCAAAGGGTGGGCCAAGCGTCTAAAGCGTCAGGGTTTATAACTCCCGTTTCCACCATGTTTTATTGGGCTTTTGCCACTATAAATAATCGATTAGCAGAATTTCATTTCGAGACCAAGAAAAAGAATCCAAAGATATTAGGTCATTGTTATGTTAAGCGGTCAGAATATAAAACTAAAAAAGAATTAAAGTGGATTGATAAGGAGTCCAAAAAATAGAGCTAATGGCAAATTGAGCAGTCTGAAAACACCATTTCGTGTTAGCCTGTAT
>CAYIFC010000056.1:0-2723 GCA_964362645.1 uncultured Candidatus Saccharibacteria bacterium | reverse complement strand
CCTGACCAGGATGTGGTCAGGCCGCACTTTTTGTGGTAATTTATGTAGATGATAGAGATCAGTCAGGAAAAAATTAAGGAAATTGCCGAGAAATACGATTTGGAGCTGGTAGTTTTGTTCGGCTCGCAAGCGACCGGTCAAATTCACACTAAAAGTGATGTTGATGTTGGTATAATCAGTCGGACCAAGTTTGATTGGGGACAATTGTTCATGGATTTCTCAACCCTATTCAAAAGAGACGATGTTGAAATAGTCGATCTCTCTGCCGCTTCTCCGGTATTATGGCGGGCGGTAGCACGTGATGGTCAGCTTCTGTATGAAAAAAATGAAGGACTCTACCGTCGTTGGAAGGTTTATATTTGGAAAATTTGGTTGGATACATCCCACCTTAGGCAAGTGCGCGATAGGCGTTTAGTAAGTTGGGCGCACCAAAAAACATTCTCACCTAATTAATCATGCATCAAGAAGAAATAAAAAAGAAAATTGAGGCCGTTCGTTCTTATTTAGACGAACTTAAGCCATTGCTTGGTTGGGAGGCAACCATGATCATTCAAGATAAGGTTAAGGTTCGAGCTATCGAAAGACTATTTCAACTGGTCGTTGATGAAGCAGTGGATACCAATATGCTAATTATCAGCGACAGCGTAATTGCCAGTCCAGAAAATTATCGCTCTACTTTCTATAGTTTAAACGATTTAAAAATCCTTGAGCGAAGTTTCGTTGATCGGATTTCCGAGTCGGCCAAACTCCGCAATCAGATTGTCCACGAGTACGAGAAAATCCAAGATCTAGCGATGGTCGAGCTGGTTAAAAAGTTCACTCTGCTTTACGAAGAATATCTATCGATCCTGATTAAAACCATATTTAAGGCTTGATCTCGAGGACTTGCCCCTTCTAGTAAGGGTGTGCTAGGATTCTTTATCCTTTCATTATGACGCGTTCGCTTAAAAAGGGGCCCTACTTGGACCCCAAATTGCTCAAAAAGATTGAAGGCAAAAAGCCCACCCAAACCGGGGTTATTAAAACGTGGGCTCGCCGCAGTCAGATCTCGCCCGAGATGGTCGGCTTTATTTTTGGCGTTCATAACGGTCGGGCACACACCGAAGTTTTGGTTACTGAAGAGATGGTTGGTCATCGTTTGGGCGAATTTTCCCCGACCCGCAAGTTTACTCGCCATGGCGGTAAGATGCAGAAGGAGTTAGAAATTAAGAAGAAAGAGTCCGAGATCGCCGCCGCCAAGGCCGCTAAAGAAACGATCGAAACTAAGAAATAATGGTTCGATAAAAACTCACCATAAATGAAAGCTTCACTCTCCAATTATCGCCAATCACCCCGCAAGGTTCGCCTTGTTACTAACCTTGTGCGCGGCAAGAAGGTAGGGGAGGCCATCACTATTTTGGAGCGTTTGCCTAAACGCGCCGGCGCCCCGGTAGCCAAGCTCCTGCGCTCGGCCCGCGCTAGTGCGGCGGCCACAACTACTGATGCTGATCAGTTGATCGTTAAAGAGTTGACGGTTAATCAGGGCCGCACGCTTAAGCGCTTCCAACCTGCCGCCCGTGGTAGCGCGCACCCTGTACGTAAGCGCTCTAGCCATGTAGTAGTACTCTTAAGCGAGAAGAAATAATTTTAATATGACCCATACCGTTCATCCATATTCACACCGCCTCGGCATTATTAGGGATTGGCAGTCTCGCTGGTTTGGTCGTGGGCGCGAGTACACCGAGTTCTTGCGCACCGATGTAGCCGTCCGCGAGCACTTGGCTAAAGTCCTCCGCACCTTCCATGTCCAGAAAGTTGAGATCGAGCGCGGTGCCGGCATTTATCGTATTATCGTTAAGACCTCCCGCCCCGGTATGATCATCGGTCGCAGTGGCGAAGGCTCAGCCAAAATTCGCGCCGACCTCCTCAAACTTTTGGCCAAAATTAAGGCCCCTATCACCAAAGACGTTAAGCTCGATATTGAAGAGGTTAAACAGCCAGAAACACACGCCGCCATCGCCGCGCACATGATTGTCGAAACTTTGGAGAAGCGTCTGCCCTACAAGCGCGCGATCAAGCAAACGGCCGAGAAGGTAATGGCCAACCGCGGCGTTGGGGGAGTTAAGATTGTGATCAGTGGTCGTTTGGGTGGCAACGAAATTGCGCGCGTCGAAACGATCAAGAAGGGCCGCTTGCCGCTCCAGACCTTTAAGGCCGATATCGATTTTGCCAAGCGGGAAGCCCTCCTGTCTTACGGTGTAATCGGCGTTAAGGTTTGGATTTTCCGTCTCCCTCAAAACTAATATGTTAGTCCCTAAAAAAGTAAAATTTAGAAAGTGGCACACGATGCGGCACAACCCCGCTAAGCCTAAGAGCGATACCCGCGGTTTAACTTTGGCTTTCGGTTCGCACGGTCTCAAGGCTCAGACACCGGGTCGCGTACGCTCCAAGCACTTGGAGGCCGCGCGTAAAGCCATTTCCCATCAACTCAAGAAGAGTGGTAAGCTCTGGATCCGCGTTTTCCCCGACAAGCCTTATACGGGCAAGCCGGCTGAAGTGGGCATGGGTAAGGGTAAAGGTGATCCGCAGGGCTACGAGTTTATCGTTTGGCCGGGCCGCGTAATCTTTGAAGTCGATGGTATCGATGACGCTTTGGCTCGCGTTACGCTCCATAAGGCGGCCTCAAAGTTGCCTTTTAAAACTAAGGTCGTCACTCGCGTTTAATTTAAATATGACTAAAGAAT
>CAYIFC010000055.1:0-3020 GCA_964362645.1 uncultured Candidatus Saccharibacteria bacterium | reverse complement strand
AAGTGTTCAAAAAAAAGAGGGGGTCGTAGAACTTAAATCCAGAGGAGATTTAGGTGAGAGTTCAGCCCAAATCGCGGCGACGGTTGAGGGTAATGATGCCCAAGTTTCTTTTAACGCTAAATATTTTATTGATTGCTTCCAGTCTCTACCGTCCGACAGCGTCCAGATCGGTCTCAATGGGCCCAGGAAGCCACTCTTAGTGCGTGGGGTGGGGGAATCATCATTTACCTACCTCATCATGCCCGTAAATCGCTAATTATGAGTTTAGATCTTGGTAATTTTTTAGATCGGTTTAAAAAAATAGAAAACAGTCAGCAGGAATTTAATAATAAAATTAAAGATGCTGTCGCCCAAAAAACCGGTTACACCCTAAAAGACGGAGAATTTAAAATCACCAACAGCACTCTCTACCTCTCTGTGTCCTCTAGCGCCCACAGCGCCATCTATATCAAACGCGAAGCCATCCTCTCCCTCCTCTCCTCCTCCCTCGGCCGCGAAGCCCCTAAGGAGATTGTTTAAATACCATTCACAAATGGTTGGTGGAATCATTGCTTTTTAAATAGAGCAGGATTATAATAATGATGAAGGTAGTTTTGGCTCGTGGCCACAATTACCACCCTGTTCTTCATAAGGAGAATCGAAATGAGAATTCACGATCCCACGGCTGTTGTCAACAGCAACACAGCGAACCAAGACGGCGCAGTCTCTGGGAACTGCTAGGGCATCAGTATCCTAGCAAAACAGTTCCATGTACGGCCTCACTCTACGGAGTGGGGCCAATTTTTTATATTTGATACCTAGTCTACCTCTAGGGTGATGGTGTCTTCACCTTGATTGCGGGCGGTGTCGTAGGCAACTACGCGGAGCTCATTGCGGCGCTTAATATTATTAATATCTTCGGGGGTGAAGGTGAAGGAGTAGGGTGACGATCGGCTTGTGCCCAAGAAGGCGCCGTTGAGGAAGTAATCAACCTGCTCTATTGGGTAGCGACTATCAAGACGCACATTTACTGTTAGTGGTTTATTTTTATCCACTTCGCGATTAGCGCGCGGGGAAGTAATGTCGACTTCTGGGCGATTTTCGTTTTGGTGCACATCATCAATTTCAGTGGGGATTACACTGTCGTTTTCATCGATCAGGCCCTGACTAGCCGCCCACTGTCTCACTGGACCTTCCCAGAACTCAAACTGACTATCTGATTGCGGATTGGTGGGTGCTGGACCACGAGGATCAGCACGGTTAACCCAATAGAGGATCGAGTGGACTGATCTCACCACACGCTCCTCGCGCAAATCGGGCGGCGTGTTTTCGGTGGCGAGTTTACCGGAGATTTTGTCGATAAAATAACTTTGCCCGCCCTGCCACAAGCCGCGAAGAATCGGTTTGATGTCGTTAGGGGTCGGCTCGGGTGGGATAAAGTTTTCGACGGGGCGTTTAGCTAACGCCTTCTCCATAAAGGCGTGCCACATCGGCGCGACAATAAAACCAGCGACTCGCTTCTCCATCGGAGTATTATCGTTATTACCAGCCCAAGCGCCGACGGCGAGGTTGGGGGTGTAGCCTAGGATCCAGGCGTCGCGATAATTGTTGGTCGTACCAGTTTTAGCGGCAACTTCTCGGCCAGGGAAGTGGAGTGGAGAGTTGAAATCGAAAGCTGGTGCGCGCGCGGCGTTGTCGGACAAGATGGAGCTAATCTGTCGCGCGGTGTTAGCTGGGATCGCTCGAGTGGCGTTGGTTGTCGCCTTTTCTAAAATATTACCATCACTATCTTCAATCGTGAGTATGCTCGAATACGGTAAGCGGATACCGTCGTTAGCAAAGACGCCGTAAGCACTCGCCATATCAAGGAGCGAGACTTCACCGCCACCAAGAACTAACGGCAAGCCATACTTAGTTGGGTCGGTTAGGCTCGTAATACCCATTAGTTGGGCAGTCTTAATCGCGTCGCGAATGCCGACTAAATACAAAACCTTAACTGCTGGGATGTTTACCGATTGGGCGAGAGCATTACGCAAAGTCATTGGTCCGCGATATTTAAGATCGTAGTTCTCCGGGGTATAACAACTGGCCGGATTACTAGCGCAATTAGTATCAAACTGTGTTTTGAGATCGAAGACCACAGTCTCAGGCGCATAGCCTTTATTAAACGCGGTGGCATAAACAAAAGGTTTGAAGGAAGAGCCGGGCTGACGGTGGGAAAGGGTAAGGTTAAAATTGCCATCATTTTCAATGTCAAAATAATCCCGTGAACCAACCATCACTAAGATTTCGCCCGTTTTAGGATCGACGGCCACCATACCGGCGTTATTAGCATTAAACTGTTTGGCGTTCGTCTCGCCGTATTTAGCCACGATTGTTTCCGCTTCAAGTTGGAGCTCGGCGTCGAGGGTGGTGATAACCTTGAGGCCACGCGTGCGAACCATTTCTTTCCCATATTTATTTTCCAAATAATCACGAACCCAAAGCACAAAGTGGGGAGCCTTAATTCCTCGATCAGACGGCGGGGCAAATTTAACCACTTCAACCACCGCCGTTTTGTACTCGTCGGCGGTGATAAAGTTGAGTTCCGTCATTCGCGCCAACACAACCTTTTGGCGTTTATCAAGTAGTTCGCGATTGTTGCCGTAAGGAGAGTAGAAGGTTGGTGCTTTAGGGATGGCGGCAATATAGGCGGCCTCAGCGAGGGTTACATCCTTAGCGGCTTTGCTAAAAAAAGTTTGCGTCGCTTCCTCCACGCCGTACATAGCTCCACCATAGGGCGCTTCGTTTAGGTAGAGATTTAAAATTTGTTCTTTAGTTAAAACTCTCTCAATTTTGAGAGCTAAAACCATTTCCTTAATTTTGCGCGTGATCTTTTTTTCTTGAGTAAGAAGTGAGTTTTTAACTAATTGTTGGGTGATTGTGGACCCGCCTTGTTTTAGTTCTCCTGATCCAACATCAACCAAAAAAGCTCGCAGGATCGCCATTGGTTTAACCCCCCTATGTTCATAAAATTCGTCATCTTCAATGAAAAAATAATC
>CAYIFC010000054.1:0-3179 GCA_964362645.1 uncultured Candidatus Saccharibacteria bacterium | reverse complement strand
TTTAGAGATTAAAAAATAGCTATTTAGGAAAAATATTACTCCCACCAAGATTAGTAAAAGCAAAACTAAAAACGAGATGAGACGCACTCGCTGCCTCCGCTGGCGCGAGTGCCTAACTTCGCGGAGAACATCGGCGCGCGTGGGCATGAGAAACTATTTCTTCGCCTCAATGACTTTCAGTCCACCGAGATAAGGTTGCAATACCGTCGGCACGCGCACTGTGCCATCAGCCTGCTGGTAATTTTCCACAAGTGACACCAAGATGCGTGGGGTCGGAATAGCGGTCGCATTCAGAGAGTGGACATAGCGCTTAGTGCCACCATCGTCGTAGCGGATATTGAAACGCCGAGTTTGGAAATCATGGTAATAAGAGGCGCTCGCAATTTCGCGATAAGTGTTCTGTGAAGGCACCCACAACTCAGTATCATAAGACTTAACATGAGCCCTTTTTAAATCACCGACACATATTGCCAACTGACGGTAAGGGATCTCTAAGGACTCGATAAATTCTTCGGTATTCCTGTTTAACTCCTCGTGAATACGAGCTGATTCAGTATGATCGGATTCGCAAAGTACTAGCTGTTCTAGTTTATAAAACTCGTGAACACGGATGAGACCCTTAGTATCTTTACTATGACTTCCCGCTTCGCGGCGATAACAGGGAGAAAAAGCTAGGTAGCGTTTTGGTAGTTCAGACTTTTTCAATATCTCTTCCGAGTGATAAGCCATCATTGGCACTTCCGCCGTACCGGAAAGATAATCATCATCCTGAGTTTTATAAAGGTCTTCAGCATCACCTGGTAAATGTCCGGTGCCGTAAAAATAATTTTTCCTCACGATTGCTGGGGCGATAAAAGGATTAAAATTTTTCGCAAGAAAAAACTTTTGAGCATAATTCCAAATCGCCCAAGACAACAAAGCCCCCTCATTTTTAAGGAAATAACCTCTAAAGCCATGGACTTTAGTGCCCCGTTCAAAATCGGCCATCTCAAGATTAGCCATGATCTCCATGTGGTCCTTAGGAGAAAAATCAAATTTAGGTTTTTCTCCCCATTCTTTGACTGTGACATTGTCTTCCTCTCCACCACCCTTTGGTACGGTGATATCCGGAATATTTGGCACCATCAGCATGAGTTCTTGCCACTCTTTCACAACCTTCGGTAGTTCGTTATCTTGGGCCTTGAGAGAATCTTTGAGCGTTTGCATTTCAGCAATAAGAGCAGAGCGCTCCGCTTCACTAACGGAAACAACTTTCTTGCTGGCTTCATTCTGACGCGCGCGACCGGCTTCGACGGCCGCCATGAGTTCGAGACGCCGCGCATCAACTTGCAAGAGCTTATCGAGATCACACTCCACGCGCTTGTTCTTGATCGCATCGCGAATGAGCCCCTGATTCTCACGAATGAACTTAATATCTAACATATGCTAAAGGATACCAAAAAACGGCCTACTTTAACGCTTGACAAACGCCTTCTAATATGCTAAGCTAGTATTAGACAGTTCTTGGCAGATAGCTTGTTGCTACCAGCCACCAATCGAAAACCTAGAAACAAGGAGATAGTGGGATGTGCCAGAACAAGTTTCAGCGTCGTGGATTTCTTACGGCCACAAAATTGGAAGTGATTGCCGCCTTGATCATTGTTATTGTTCTCGGCGCCATCACTGGGCTGAGGGAAAAGGCGGACCAGGATACCGCCACACGAAACATAGAGCAGATCGCCAAGGCGATAGCCGGACCGAGCGATACACCTCGAGAGTGGAAGGTCTTGGGTATTACCGATATGAACAGTCGACTCATAATTTCCATTTTCGAAACAACTCCTGACCAACACAAGTTCAAGCTGTTTGTGTACAAGTCTCACAAACTCTTCTACAAGTTCGCACAACTCAAAGAGGGCCAACTGGTGAAGTTTGTTTTCGTTCCACACCAGGACGATCAGGATGAAATCTCAGCTTTCTTGGCACCCAGTGGTATCTAGGTTCTCATGAACTAAAGATCAACACCAAAGTCCGCGTGTATCCATAATAATGGTGCACGCGGGCTTTTTTCTTTGCATAATTAAATTTTCTGCCGTCTTAACATTCATACGACCGTGACAAACTTAAGACGCTTTTTATTAAACATGTTGAACACTCGGTGTTTAACAATTTGCCCATCCGTAAATAGTGTCACGATCGTAGTACTATTTACACATACTTCTCTGCTAAAAAATTGAGGAAAATGGGGAGGCCTGCTAGAATCGCGGAATGATGAAGAATGAGATTAGAAAGTTGAAGCCGGAGGAGTTCCCTCCCCTATTAAACGAGATCGCCGACCCGCCGAAGGCACTCTATCTGGAAGGCGTGTTGCCGGACTCGAATGAGCTAACCTACCTCACGGTTGTTGGCTCGCGCCGCGCCACTACCTACGGCCGCGATGTGATGGAGAAACTAATTTCCGGCTTGAGCGGCTACCCGCTCGCGATCGTCTCGGGTCTCGCGATCGGCACCGACACGCAGGCCCACCGCCAAGCGCTCGCCGCCGGTCTCCCCACTATCGCCGTGCCCGGCTCCGGCCTCGATCGCTCGGTACTCCACCCACCATCTAACCGCGCGCTCGCGGACGAAATTGTAGAGAATGGGGGAGCGTTGCTTTCCGAATTTGCCCCCACTGCGCCAGCTGGCATCCACACCTTCCCTAAACGCAATCGCATTATGGCCGGACTCGCTAAAGCAATTTTAGTAATTGAAGCAGGGGAGAAGTCGGGCACTTTAATTACCTCGCGCCTCGCGCTCGACTACAACCGCGAAGTACTCGCCGTACCCGGCTCCATCATCTCCGCCCAATCTTATGGCACCAACAGCTTAATCCGCCAAGGCGCTACCGCTATAACGAGTAGCAACGAGATTTTAGAAGCGCTCGGTTTTGCAAACGAAGAAACAGGGGATAGGCAATTGCCTTTAATGACTCTCGACGAGCAGGCGATTGCCGAACTCTTGAGTGTAGAAGCCATACCGCGCGACGAGATTATCCGTCAGCTTGGTAAGTCTGCGAGCGAAGTAAGTGTAACGCTGGCGGCAATGGAGATTAAAGGTTTAATTAAAGAAACTTTCGGCGAAGTGCGACTCGCCTACTGATTCCCCTGCTAAAAAGTTATCCACAGGTGGTATTTTAGACCTTATATTCAAAAGAATTAGGA
>CAYIFC010000053.1:0-3314 GCA_964362645.1 uncultured Candidatus Saccharibacteria bacterium | reverse complement strand
GCTCCATTTAGAAATTATCACCGAGCGACTTAAGCGCGAGTTCTCGCTCTCGTTGGTGATCGCCGCGCCTTCGACGAGTTACGAAATCGTTGATGATCGCACGGGGGAGCGCGAAGTGGTTTACACTCCTCACCGTTTTCCCGAAGATCTAAAAGGCAAGACGGTGCTTGAGCCATGGGTTGAGGCGACGATTATGGCCCCACCCGATTACTTGGGCGCGATTTTAAAAATTTTAAACGAGCACGAAGCCGTGGTGGTCAATACGGAGACGGTGAGTACGACTCGGGTAAAGATGATTATTAATTTGCCTCTGCGTGAGCTGATGCGCCAACTTTTTGACGAGCTAAAGCGAGTGTCTTCGGGCTATGCTTCGCTCGCTTATCGTTTAACCGATCCAGCGCCGGCCGATGTGGTGCGACTGGATGTGCTGGTGGCCGAGGAGCCAGTAGCGGCCTTCTGTCGCGTGGTGTCGCGCCGACGGTTGGAGCGCGAAGCGATCGACTTGGTCGATCGGCTAAAAGATATTTTGCCCCGCCAACTCTTCGTGGTTAAGATTCAAGCCCAGTCGATGGGGCGGATCATTTCCTCTCGCTCGATCTCGGCGCTTAAGAAAGATGTGACCGGTTACCTTTATGGCGGTGATATTACGCGCAAGATGAAACTCCGCGAGAAGCAAAAGCGCGGCAAAAAGAAGATGCAAGCACGCGGCACAGTTAATATCCCGGCCCAGGTCTTTTTAGAGATGATCGACTCGAGACCGCGGGATTAGGCGAACTAAAAGAGAGCGGGAATGTAGAGTAGGACCATGCCCACGATCACGATAGCGCTGGCAATCATCCAGATCAACTGTACCGCCTTCTTGTGTTTGGGATTTAAAAGCATAATTAGGTAGTAAGGATTATAATCTAAAATATGAGAGAATTTCAAGGCCGTCGACTCTTTCGCCAAGCGCTCTACTCGCGACAGGTTTTGATCTTGTTGGTGGTCGTTATCTTACTAATTGGCTTTTCGGTCTTTAAGCTCTACCGTAAGGAGCACGTTGCTGACCTGGAGCGACAAGCTCTCTTGAGTGAGCTAACGCGGCTGGAGGCTCGGCGGGTTGAACTGGAGTCAGAAATTGAGCGCCTGTCGACCGAGCGCGGTCAAGAAGAGGAGATCAGAGAAAAGTTGGGTTTGGCCCTGCCGGATGAGGGGGTAATTACGGTCATTGGACCAGAAGCCGGTTCGGAGGTTAAGGTGGTTGAGAACAAGAGTTGGTTCGGACGACTTATTGATTCAATCGCCGGATTATGGGAATAATAAACTATGCGGGATGGGGGAATCGGACCCCCGTCTATTGCTTGGGAAGCAATTGTTCTACCACTGAACCAATCCCGCACTAATCACAATTCTATCAAACCTAGGCTGATAATTAACGCTTGATTGATGGCTGCCATTGTTTGATCACCGACCTTGCCCAAGCGGTGGATTAATTTTTGTTTATCAACTGAGCGAATTTGATCGAGACAAACAATCGATAATTTTTTTAGACCACCTTCTGGTGGTTGAATCGCTACTTCGGTAGGATATTTTTGAGAACCGTCATCACTAGTAATTGCCGCAACAATGGTGATTGGACTCCAGTGATTAGCAACATCGTTCTGGATAACTATTGCTGGGCGAGTTTTCTTAATCTCGGCGCCAAAGGCCGGATCGAAATTTACAAGATAAATCTCACCGCGCCGCGGCCAGTCTAAGATCGGTTTCCTATTTGCCATGCCTCTTCTTCCAGATGGAACCAGTCTTTACTCATTTGTAGATTCCTAGCGGCTCGTTTTATGGCCCCTTCTTTTATTGCCGCGCGCAATTTGGTCCGACCCAAAGATCCAACATAATGTCTGACTGCTTGATCAATCAACCGACTGCGATTACCTTTTTTGCTCGCTTGCCCAAGCAACTGGTACGTTTCTTCGGGTAAGCTAATGTTTATTCTGCGATAACTAGTTTTAGTTTCCATATTTATTATGGTACACACTCATGATGTGTAAGTCAATAAATTTTTGAAATATGTTATATTCTAAAAATGAGTTCAGTTTTCAAGCGCAACAAAGAGGATTTTAAGTGCCTCCATTGTGGGGTGGAGGTGGTCGGGGATGGGTATACCAATCATTGCCCGGAGTGCTTGTGGAGTCGGCATGTTGATATTAACCCTGGAGACAGGGCGGCTGTCTGCGGTGGTTTGATGCCCCCATTAAGACTCGAAGGGTCGGCCGATAACCTGCGTTTGATCCATGAGTGCGAGAAGTGTGGTTTAGAAAGACCTAATCGGCTGGCCGAAAAAGATCAGATTGACCGGTACTTGGCGACGCTGGTACAATAGCGCCATGAATAACAAAAAAGTGACTATCTATAGCACTCCCTCCTGCCATTTTTGCCATGCCACAAAAGAGTTTTTTACGGCTAATAAAGTAGTTTACGAAGATCACGATGTGGCCGCCGATCTCGCGAGGCGGCAAGAGATGTTTGATAAGAGTGGTCAGATGGGCGTGCCAGTCATTACCATTAGCGAGTCTGATGGCTCAAATGAGAAGTTTGTCATCGGCTTCGACGAACCCCAACTCTCCACTCTTCTTGGTCTGTAAGATTAAAGATTTCGCTCCTGTAGTTCAATGGATAGAACGAGGGACTCCTAAGCCCTAAATGGCTGTTCGATTCAGCCCAGGGGCACAAATCAATTCCCCGCCCGAACGTGCCGAAAGCCGTTCGGTACGGGCGGGCTGCTGGGGGCACAGGCTTCCCCTCGGTTGTATTTTTGGTTAAAATAGCGTAGATATGTATGAAGACGGCAAGAAGATAAACGAACTGCTGGGCCTGGCTCAAGAGAATAATGTAATGCTCAAGCGGATGCAGCGCGCTCGACGATTCAGCTCCTTTTTTTGGGTCGTTAAATGGGTCGTGATTATCGCTTTTGCCGCCGGTGCCTACTATTATCTTCAGCCGTTTGTAGAGAGTTTACAGAAGGTTGTTCCTCAACTTGAGGGAACGTTTAAAAGCCTACCGATTCCTGGTTGGGGCAGCACTTCATCAACCACGCCCAGATAAGCGTTTGTTTAGTGATTGAAATATAATGCCGAGGTAGCTCAGTTGGTTAGAGCGTCCGCCTGAAGAGCGGTAGGTCGGCGGTTCGAATCCGCCCCTCGGCACCTTATTAATCGGCATATTTTCATTATCGACAAGTTATGCTAGGGTGAAGTTACAAATATGTCGAAGCGCAATTTTAAAATTAGGTCTAATGGTAATTTAAGCAGTCTGTTTTCTTAGAATCTCCTTGGCCA
>CAYIFC010000052.1:0-3659 GCA_964362645.1 uncultured Candidatus Saccharibacteria bacterium | reverse complement strand
GAATTTTTGGCTAATTACAAATTAATCAACCCGCCAAATGTCTGTGCCTAAAACATCACCCCTACATTCTAACCTGGAACCCGAGGATTTACCTCTCATACGACCTCATCATTAACTCGGCATCCGCAACTAGATCAGGATCCACATAGGGTTCCTTCCAAAACCATTCGTAGATACCCATGATCCAAGAGATTGTATAGCCGACGCTCAACAGAGTAATCCCCCACTGGTGATTGTAGATGGTCGTAAAAAACCAAAATGGTTGTTGCGATAAACCAACCACAAAACCCCAACGTTTTTTCTTGGCAACCATAAAAATGGCCGGTAAGCCAAGGATTGGTATAGCAATCTGAGAAACAATATCCATCACCCACAGAAATTTATCCAAACCACACCTCCCAAGATCAAAGATCTCCTTTATTTCTTAGATCAGCCCACTGCCGATATGTCCATTTAGACACTAGCACACTCTGACCTATTTAGTCAAGCGGCAGCATGAGGCACTAACGAGCGGTATAGGTTGAGGAGTTTTTCGCCGGCGGCGTGCCAGGTGATGTGACGGGCTTCGTGCTGACCGTGCTCCTTTAATAGACGGTGGAGGGAAGGGTAAGCAAGGACGGAGATAATTTGATTGGCCATTTCTTCCACGTCCCAGAAGTCTACTTTGAGGGCGTGACGCAGGACCTCCGCCACGCCCGACTGTTTAGAAATAATGACCGGCGTGCCGTTGACCAGCGACTCCAGCGGCGTAATGCCGAACGGCTCGGAAACGGACGGCAAGACATACAGATCAGCTGACTGGTAAAGCGCATCGAGTTCCTTGCCGCGCAAGAAGCCGGCAAAGAGCACGCGGTCGGCAATGCCGAGCCCCGCCGCCTCACGCATGATCTGCCGCTCCATATCGCCCGAACCAACGATCACAAAATAAACTTTCGGATTATGCTGAAGCACTCTTTTAGCCGCGCGGATAAAATAATCCGGACCCTTCTGGATTGTGATCCGACCAACAAACAAAACTATCCTGTACCCTAATTTTTTTATTTCTAAAAGTTTGCTTGGTAGAGCTTGATACTCATCAGCATCAACGCCGTTGTGCACCACCTTGATCTTATCCGGATCAATACCGTACTTATTTACGATCACTTGCTTCGTCCAATTACTCACGGCCACAATCTGATCGGCCTTCTCCATTCCCTCACGTTCAATTTTATAAACAGCTTCATTAACGCCAGTGCCGCCGGTGCGATCGAATTCGGTGGCGTGGACATGCACCACCAACGGCTTACCCGACACGCTCTTGGCCGCCAAACCCGCTGGGTAAGCCAGCCAGTCGTGAGCATGGATTACATCATGTGCCTCCGCGGCGGCAATCGCAGCACCTTCTACACCATAACGCTCCACTTCTTCAAACAAAGTCGCGCCATAATTACTTAAACCTCCCTGCTCTCTTAAATGGCTATATTTTTCAGCCGTGATGTAACCGTAAAGCGGCGAGTTAATAGTTTTAAAATTTACTTTCTCTAAGCCTGCAAAAACAAATTTCGCGCCACCGAAATCGACAGGGACGCGTCGGGGTAAAACAAAGGTCACACGCGTGCCGAGGTCAGCGAGCGCCCGCACGATACCCAGGCAAGCCGTGCCCAAGCCGCCGCTGTTGTGCGGCGGGAACTCCCAACCAAACATTAAAACTTTTGGTCCCTTCATTAAAAGCAAAATACCACTTGCGCGCGGCAAATTGTTGCCCTAAAATTATAGCACTATTAATCGCATGCTTGGACGCTATCAACAGTTGATAACCAGTTTAGCCGCCGGCATTATCGGTGGGGCTTTGGTAGTGGCAGTCTATTCCTTTATTGCCCCCACCCAAAGAGCGCCCTCACCAATTACAACCACCGACAGCGTCTTCACGCCGGCGACAACAGAAGAAGCAGCGGTGGTAGAAACTGTTAAACAAGCTAGCCCCGCCGTTGTTTCCATTATTATTACCAAGGACGTACCAGTGCTCGACGACTTCGACTTTTTCCCATTCTTTTTTCGTCAACCTGGTCGTAACAACTCTGGCGAGACTGAAGAGAGGCAAATTGGTGGTGGTAGCGGCTTCTTTGTTTCCGCTGATGGCTTAATCGTAACCAACCGACATGTGGTGGAAGATGAAGAAGCGACATATACCGTTATCACTAGTGACGATGAGCGTCATGAGGCCGAAGTCGTGGCGATTGATCCGGTGTTGGATATCGCGATCATTAAGGTAAAAGGCGAGGGTACCCCGCCGGCAGTCGGGCAAAGCTTCCCTTTCCTCACTTTCGGTGATTCCGATAAGGTGCAAGTTGGTCAGTCGGCTATTGCAATCGGGAACGCTTTAGGTGAGTTCGGCAACACGGTTTCTGTTGGTGTGGTCTCCGGCCTCTCGCGTTCAATCATTGCCTCCGGTGAGGGCGGCCAACCCGAAGTGCTCGACGAGGTTATCCAAACCGACGCCGCGATCAATCCGGGCAACTCCGGTGGTCCGCTCCTCGATCTGGCTGGCCGCGTCATTGGCGTCAACGTCGCCGTCGCCCGCGGTTCGGAAAACATCGGCTTTGCTCTGCCGATCAACTTAGTTAAAAGCGCCGTGGATTCGGTTAAAGCAACCGGCAAAATTGTAAGGCCATACATCGGCGTTCGTTATCAAATGATTACTAAGGCATTAAAAGAAAAAAATAAATTATCTGTTGATTACGGTGCCCTTGTAGCCCGTGGCGAAACGCCTGAAGACCTAGCCGTCATCCCCGGCTCTCCGGCCGACAAGGTCGGCATCGTCGAGAACGATATTATTTTAGAAATTGACGATAATAAACTTGATGATGACCAAAGTCTCGCCTCCCTCATCCGCCAGAAAAAAGTCGGCGACGAAATCACCCTCAAACTCCTCCACCGTGGCTCCGAAAAAACAATTAAACTTACTTTAGAAGCAGCGCCGGAGTAAAATATAAAAAAAGCGCCGGACCATCTTGGCTCGGCGCTTTTGGGTGAGACTTGTTTTTACTACTTCAATTTCGGCTTCACCTCCCAAAGTTGGAAGTTGTTGTGGTGACCGTTACACCCTTTCGCGCGAAAACCTAACAAGCGAAAACATTTTCCACCGATCACAACCGATTCCAAAACATCGCCAATTTCCCGCTTTTGAAACCAGAGTGGTAAGGAGCGCTCAAGTTTCTCTCCCGTATTGTCGGTAGGTGCCTCTAAATATGGTTCGTTCTTCTTATCAATCAAAAGTATCGACATCGCTCGATGACTCTCTCCAGAGAACTTGCCGATTAGTTCCTCCACCTCATCCGCGCTGAGCACTGCCGGCCGAACCATTTCGTAACTCCGGTTTTTTATCTGCTTAAGCTTGAGTGCCTTACTAGGATCAACTCCCCCACCAACCTCCGGTTTTTGCTCCTCCTGACTCCTCCGGCGAAAGAAAAGTACTAGTTCTCTAATAATCCTATCGTCGAGCTTGCCACCAAACAACTCGCTCGCACCAAGAACAATCTTTACTTCGGTCAAATCGCAAAGTTCGGTCCCCAGTACGATCTTGGCCAACCTCATATTATCCATTTCTTTTCTCCTCAAAGAACCTTGTTATCCAACCCCATTCCTACCACGGCAGAACTAAAAAGTAAATAGTAATGTCA
>CAYIFC010000051.1:0-3814 GCA_964362645.1 uncultured Candidatus Saccharibacteria bacterium | reverse complement strand
TTGTACAGTTTTGGTACTAACGCTGGGTATCGCTTCGGCAATGTCCTTAATGGAGGGTGAGCCACCGGTAGTGCGAATATACTGCAAGATAAGGTCGCGACGAGAGTTCGAGTGTGGCGACGGAACATGTTTCTTGTCTTTAATGATTTCTTTAGGCCTTAACTCAATCCTGGGCACTTCAGGAATGGGGGGTAAAAGGTCAATTTTGCGATTTTCGAGCCTTTGCCGGAGTCCTATATATTCATGACGAAGTAAAGAGAAATTCATTTCAGACACACCCGGGTTTAATAAGGCCAGATTTAAAAGCAAGATAACCTCATCTATCAATTGGGTAACCTTGGCGGGGACAAAGTCGGAGTTTAGTGAGGCGGTAAGTGTTGCCAACTGGATAACCCGTTCTCGAAGAGACCACTTAAGTGGTTCGGCATCGGGTAAATAGCCACTTACGAGATAAGTGGCGGAGGCCAGGCGTTCTGTCCTTAACGCTATGTCTTTTACCTGTCCTATATTGTCCGTAACCATTGTCCTTTACTATATATAGGACAAGCTGAAATGTCCAGTCCGAGTCTGCTATAATCCCCTAATGGCTAGGAAGATAGTAAAAGAACGGCGTCCGGTCCTCGACCTAAAAGCCGAGACCAAGCACGGCGTCTGGGCGATCATTTTATTCGTCCTCGCTGTCTTCCTTTTCTTCGCTAACGTTGGCTGGGCGGGGCCAGCCGGACGGACGGTGTATAAGGTGCTAAAAGGAGTCGTTGGCTATGGCTTTACCCTCTTCCCTATCACCACCGCTCTCCTCGGCTTCTCCTTCCTCCAACCCATGCGTCCGAACTTAATTAGAACCAAGATTATTGGCGGCCTACTGTTCTTAGTTGCTGGTCTCGGGCTATTAGAACTGATAGTGGGTAATGAAACGGGTGGCTTAATCGGCTCGGTTGTTAGTCGACCCTTAGAATCACTCTTTAACTCTGCCTTAAGTATTATTATCTTGTCTGCCCTAGTTGTGATTAGCGTCCTCCTTCTTTTTGAAACTCAAATCACGCTCGACTTTACTTTGTTCAAGTGGCGGCCTAGTTTCCGCCGGAAGCAAACAGAATTAAACGAAACCGGTGAAAGTGTTGCACTTCTCGCCGAACCACCATTACCAGCCGTCGTTACATCAGCAGAAGAAGTTGAAGAAGATCCTGAACCACGGGTTGCTCAAAATTTTAATTTAGAAAAAGAAAGTGGCTTCGTCCCCGTTCGCTTCGCGCGCCGCCAGGGTGACGAAACCTTCACTCCCCCACCGCTCTCACTCTTAGGCGGCGACAGCGGCAAACCCGCCGCTGGCGACATTAAAGCCAACGCTAACATCATCAAACGCACCCTCGCCAACTTCGGCATTATGGTGGAAATGGATGAGGTTTCAATCGGACCGTCGATTACTCGCTATGCTCTCAAACCAGCCGAAGGGGTTAAGTTGTCTAAAATTATAAGTTTACAAGACAATCTTTCACTTGCACTCGCCGCGCACCCTCTGCGCATCGAGGCCCCAATCCCGGGCAAGTCACTCGTGGGTATCGAAATTCCCAACTCGCAAAAAACGACCGTCGGTCTGTCTGCCCTACTCGGCTCCAATGAATACACTTCTTCGGCCGATCCTTTGCTAGTATCGCTCGGGCGCGGAGTCTCGGGTACCAGCCACTTCGCCAGCGCCAGCCGTGCACCGCACATGCTGATCGCGGGAGCCACCGGCTCGGGCAAGTCGGTAGTGATCCACACCTTCCTCATGTCGCTCCTCTACCGTCAACCGCCCGACCGCCTGCGCTTCATTATGATTGATCCCAAACGCGTCGAACTCACCATCTACAATAAGATCCCCCATCTACTCACACCAGTCGTAACGGATCCTAAAAAAGCGATCCTAGTACTCAAATGGGCAATTGGCGAGATGGAACGTCGCTACGCCGTACTAGAAGAACGACAAGTCCGCGACATTAAATCCTTCCACGAACAAATGACTGATGACGAAGAAGAAACGATGCCATACATCGTAATCATCATAGACGAGTTGGCCGACATCATGACCTCCTACCCGCGCGAGCTGGAAGCAGCGATCGTGCGTTTGGCGCAAATGTCGCGGGCCGTCGGTATCCATCTCGTACTCTCGACCCAGCGGCCGAGCGTGGAAGTTATTACCGGTCTAATCAAGGCCAACATCCCTACGCGCGTGGCGCTCCAAGTGGCCTCGCAAATCGATTCGCGTACGATCCTTGATATGGGTGGAGCCGAAAAGCTACTAGGCGCTGGCGACATGCTCTACCTCTCCGGCGACATGTCGAAACCTCTGCGCTTACAAGCGGCCTATGTATCGGAAGCAGAAGTTAAAAAAGTGGTTAAATGGCTAATCGAGCATTATGGTGACTTTATTCCCAGCGATATTGCTTTAAGTGACAGCAACAGCGTTAGTATTGGTGGCGACTCAATGGACGACAATGGTGACGATTTATATAACGACGCCAAAGAAGTAGTCTTTGAAGCGGGTAAGGCCTCGGCCTCCCTCCTCCAACGCCGCCTTAAGGTGGGTTATGCCCGAGCAGCGCGCTTACTTGATATATTAGAAGAGCGCGGGGTGATCGGACCCGGCGACGGCGCGAAGCCCCGCGAAGTATACCTCACTTCGCCAGGGCTTCGCGGGGCAAGCCCGCCTGAACCCGCTCCAGAACCTGAAAAAGAAGTTTTCTAAATGCCCACAACTCTTAAGCGCCTGATTCTCGTCCTCCTCTTCTTAACCATTGCCGGCTACGCCGCCTACCAACTCCGCGGCGTGTGGCAGGGGCCAAGGCTGGTGGTGGCCACGCCGTATGCCGGCCAGACCCTAAGCGACCCAATTTTACTGATCACGGGCCAAGCCTTCCGCGCCGACAAGATCCACATCGATGATCACAAAATTTTGCCCGAAGAAAACGGCCACTTTAGCGAGAAGCTAATACTCGCCGAAGGCTACAATGTAATTGAGGTTACAGCCGAAGACCGTTTCGGTCGCTTGACGGAAGTTAAACTGCCGGTAGTATTGAGCAATCATGAATAAAACCAAAAAAGTCCGCGAGGAAAAACCGTCCGGCACCAACATTGACGACACGATTAAATCGATCCAATCCCGCTTCGGCGAGGGTTCCATAATGACTCTCGATTCGCGACCCAAGGTTGGCATTGGCGCCATCAGCACCGGCTCGATCGGCTTAGACATGGCGCTCGGCATTGGCGGTCTCCCCCGCGGTCGAATCATTGAGATCTATGGTCCCGAGTCGTCCGGCAAAACCACACTCGCCCTCCATGTGGTAGCTCAAGCGCAAAAACATGGCGGCATCTGCGCCTTTATCGACGCCGAGCACGCACTAGATCCGGAGTACTCCAAACGAATTGGGGTCAAAATTGATCAACTGCTCATCTCCCAGCCTGACTACGGTGAACAAGCGCTCGAAATCTCCGAGAGCTTGATCCGTTCCGGCAAAATTGACGTCATTGTTATCGACTCGGTCGCGGCGTTGACGCCGAAAGACGAAATTGAAGGTGATGTGGGCGAATACCATGTGGGCAAGCAGGCACGCCTAATGTCGCAAGCGCTCCGGAAAATGACGGCGATCGTGGCCAAGAGCAAAACAGTTGTGATCTTTATCAACCAAATCCGGATGCAGATTGGCGTAATGTTCGGCAATCCGGAAACCACTCCGGGTGGCAAGGCGCTTAAGTTCTACTCTTCTGTCCGACTCGACATTCGCCGCATTGCCCAGATTAAAAAAGGTGAGGAGGTGGTTGGTGGCCGCGTCCGCGT
>CAYIFC010000050.1:0-3935 GCA_964362645.1 uncultured Candidatus Saccharibacteria bacterium | reverse complement strand
GGTGGGACTTGAACCCACAAGCCTTGCGGCACGCGATTTTGAGTCGCGCATGTTTGCCAATTTCATCACTCTGGCTAAAAAACTTCAACTTATTTGTATCACAGAAAGTTGTGTTAAACTAGTTGTATGTCTGAGATAGTCGGAGATTCAATATTTTGGATCGAGGTGGGCAAGATTAAGCCCAACCCTTTCCAACCACGGCACGAGTTCGACCAGGATCGCTTGCGCGATCTGTCTGATTCAATTCGCCAATACGGCGTACTTCAGCCCCTAGTCGTCACTAGGCGCGAAACCCAGCGCGAAGATGGCAGTATCTTCGCCGAGTACGAGTTGATCGCTGGTGAGCGCCGTTGGCGTGCTTCCCAACTCGCTGGACTCTCGCAAGTACCGGTGGTTATTCGCAACGGCGAGCAGAGCGACAAGCTCAAGCTCGAGATGGCCATCATCGAGAACCTCCAGCGTGAGGATCTTAACCCAGTCGAGCGGGCGAAGGCTTTTAATCAATTAGCGGCCGATTTTAAACTCAAGCACGGCGAGATCGCTAGGAAGATTGGACGCAGTCGTGAGTATGTTTCCAACTCAATTCGTTTATTGGGCCTAACCGAAGAAGTGCTCGAGGCGCTCAATCAAGGGCAGATCACCGAAGGTCACGCCAAGCCAATTTTAATGCTGATCGACCGGCCGGAGGAGCAGAAAGTGCTCTTTCAAGAGATTACAACCCGCAAGCTCACGGTGCGCGAGGCCGAGGCGATTGCGCGGCGGATCGCTTTCGATAAGGTGCGCAAGAAGGATCGTTTCTTAGATCCATCGATTATGGAAATGGAGAAAATAATTGGCGAGAAGTTCGGCACGCGAGTGCACATTGAGCGCAAGCAAATCGGCGGCAAGGTCACGATCGATTTCTTTACCAACGACGATCTCCAAAAGATCATTGAGCAATTATCGTCCGAGTCAGTGTCGGTACGGCAAGAAAAACTGGAAGAAAGTGTCGCCGCCGTGCCCGAAGTTGTATTCGAAGTAGCTCCAGAGTCTCAATCAGACAACACACCCGACGACACTCTCTACAACACCAACAACTTTACCGTTTAAATTATTTTAGGAGTTTGTGGGGGTTATGCATTGGGCAGGCTTTGTTTGAGCAACGGTCGGGGATGGTTTTAGTTCCCTCCATCATTAGCGAACTGCACATGGGGCAGAGGGCGCCGGTGGGTTTGGTTTTGATGATATTTTTACAAGTGGGGTAATTAGAGCAACCGTAGAAGATTCCGTATTTTCCTTTTTTTTGACTCATCATACCTTTCTTACAAATCGGGCATTGCACATTCGTATCATTCGGATTTATTTGTGAACCATTCGTATCTTTTTTAATATATTTGCATTTAGGATAGTTGCCACAGGCGACGAAGCGGCCAAAGCGGCCATCGCGCTCGACTAAGTTTCCGCCGCAATCCGGACACAGATCGCCCGTTTCTTTCGGTCCGGCCAGTTCCACGCCTTCAGCCGTCCGCGCGCCGGGGCAGTCGGGGAAGCGCTCACAACTTAAGAACTTACCCGCCTTGCCGAGCTTCCAAACCATTTTGGCATTACACTTGGGGCAGAGGAGTCCTGCCGGGCCAACGCCCAAGTTCGAAATTTTGGGTAGATCTTTTTTATCAGCCACGGCTTTTTTAAACGGTCCATAAAATTGTTTGAGTGACTTTATATATTCGAGTTTGCCGCTAGCGATGTCATCGAGCTCATCCTCCATTTGGGCGGTAAAGGTGTCGGAGATGTAGTCGTGGAAGTTTTTATCTAAGAAATCACTCACCACTTCGCCAGTGGCTGTGGGTTGGAGTGCACGCTGGATCTTGTCGACATAGCCGCGGTCGATAATTGTTTTAATTGTTGACGCGTAGGTGCTACGCCCGCCGATGCCGCGCTTTTGAAGCTCTTTTACTATGCCGGCCAAGCTGTTGCGATTAGGTGGAGAAGTTTCTTTGCCTTCGCTCAGTAATTCCAAAAGCTTAAGTGCCTCACCTTTGGCTACCTTTGGTAACTCAACTTCTTCGCCGCGGGCGGCGGTGTCGGCGGCGAGCCAGCCGTCAAAGGTAATAC
The DNA here is from genome assembly GCA_964362645.1 of uncultured Candidatus Saccharibacteria bacterium. GTDB lineage: Bacteria > Patescibacteriota > Minisyncoccia > Phycocordibacterales > JACOZG01 > CAYIFC01. The sequence goes on along the minus strand of CAYIFC010000050.1, from coordinate 1,841 downwards.
GGGTGCCGGTGGCGTGGAACTCTGGCACTTCTTTATTGTCGGTCGTTGCCACAATTTTCGTTTTTAAAGTTTGGGCATCAGCCATTTGTGAAGCCATGGCTCGGCGCCAGATCAGACGATAGAGCTTTTGCTCGCCCTCGTTTTTGCCGGCCTCTTTACGAGCCATACTTGTGGGCCGGATCGCTTCGTGTGCTTCCTGTGCATTCTTGCTATTAGTTTTATAAATTCTCGGTGCGCCCACATATTTCTCGCCATAAGTCTGGCGAGCGACGGCGATAATCTCGTTAATCGCGGCGCTCCCGAGGTTGGTACTGTCGGTTCGCATATAGGTAATGTGACCCTCTTCGTAGAGCTTTTGCGCGTGGCGCATCGCCATTGATGGGGAGAGACCAAGGCGCGATGAGGCCGCCTGCTGGAGGGTGGAAGTGGTGAAGGGTGGTCGTGGTCGACGCAAGGCTTCGCTTTCAACCACATCGGCTACCTGCCAAGCCGCTTTCTTCCCTGCCTCTAAAATTTTGTTAGCCTCCACTTCGGTCTTTGGTTCAACGGAGGAAGTAAAAATAATTTCTTCTTTCTTTGGCGTTTGGAGTTTGGCGGTGACGACCCAAAACTTTTCTGGGATAAAAGCGCGGATTTCTTTTTCGCGGTCAACTAATATTCGGAGAGCGGGGGACTGGACGCGCCCGGCCGAGAGACCGTAGCGGAGTTTGCGCCAAATCAGACCAGATAGATCGTAACCAAAGAGTCGATCAAGCACGCGGCGTGCTTCTTGAGCCCGGCGTAAATTTTCGTCGATAGCGCGCGGATGTTTGAGCGCTTCAGCGATAGCGTCCTTGGTAATTTCGTGGAAGACAACGCGCTTGTAGCGGGAATGGGGGAGTTCTAGCGCCTCAGCAATGTGCCAGGCGATCGCTTCGCCTTCGCGGTCAGGGTCAGTCGCAAGCAGAATCTGCTCGGCCCCACGCGCGGCGCGAGTAAGTTCAGCCACCACTTTTTCTTTTCCTTTGCTAATTTCGTAGTGGGGGATGAAACCGCCTTCAATATCGATCGCGTTCTTGCTCGACTTGGGGAGATCGCGGATGTGGCCGACACTGGCGAGCACATTGTATTCGCCATCAAGATATTTAGAAATCGTTTTTGCTTTCGCTGGCGACTCAACGATCATTAGTTTTTTATTTACCTGACTATGTTTAAGGCTCATTCCGTCAATTTGTACTACGGACAGAATTAATATGCAAATTTACAAACTGTGTACAAGAAAGTTTTTCGCTAAATTTTTAGACAAAAAAAGAGCCCGGCCGACACGACTAACTAGGTTAGCGGTTGAGGGCCGGAGCTCGCTTTTTGTTGACCGCCCAATGAGGGTAGGTCAGATTGCCAGATGGCTTAACAAAGATCTATGCGCGTTAGGATTTACAAGGACATCGGGGAAGTGCGTTATACGGACGCATTCTTTGCACTCCTTGCAAAAATCTTATCAGCTTTGTTTATGTGGACACTCCCACTGAGGCCACTTCTACAAAACCATGTCGTCCACAATTAATGGTATACCCAAGTTTGAGTGGTTACAATGCTTTTTTAGGCACCTGTGGATAACTTTTTAGTAGGGGAATCAGTAGGCGAGTCGCACTTCGCCGAAAGTCTCTTTGATCAAACCTTTAATCTCCATGGCGGCCAGCAGAACGCTTACTTCGCTCGCGGACTTACCAAGCTGACGGATAATCTCGTCGCGCGGTATGGCCTCTACACTCAAGAGTTCGGCAATCGCCTGCTCATCGGGAGTCATAAAAGGCAATTGCCTATCCCCTGTTTCTTCGTTTGCAAAACCGAGCGCTTCTAAA
>CAYIFC010000049.1:0-4218 GCA_964362645.1 uncultured Candidatus Saccharibacteria bacterium | reverse complement strand
AAAAGCGGACAGATTTCAAAGATCAAAAGTGTTACTAACCCGTATTATATGTACATGGTGCCCCCGGGAGGAATCGAACCTCCATATCCGGCTTAGAAGTCCGGAGTTCTATCCATTAAACTACAGGGGCAGTAAGACACAACCTATTATATAACAACCCTTATTTAATCTACTCATTATTAGCGGGCGGGGTCAATGATGACTGGTGGCTCGGCCAAAAGACGGCTAAAACTTGCTTCCTTGTCATCTAAGAACTTTAGTACCTCGGTTAACTTTTTTTCATCCAAACGCGCGGGATTAATCGGCGGCAAATTGGCCACCGCTCGCGAAGCCGTATCTTGAATATGTTTAAGTAAGTAAACATAATAACCAACGGCCGCCACAAGAATTAATGCCGCCAAAATTATCATATTGCGCCAAGTCGCGCGCACCCTAGTTCTAGTTTTTTTAATTTTCAACATGATTAGGTAAAAAGCTCAGCAAAGTAAGATTTAAATTCCCCGACCAATCTACCCCCGTGGCCGAAATAGACAGATCATCAAAACGCAATTTATATGGTAAAACTTCGAGTAAGCGCAAAAAGCGATAAATGTTCACGAACGATCCGTTTAATTGTAAACTTAAATTAACACCACTGCCCACTTCAACCCCCACGTCGGCACCAGTAATCTCAAGATTAATTTTTGCCGACCGGCCAGTTGACTCTAGGCGCTCGATCATCTTGGCCAAATCACTACTCGCCACAAAGGCCGAAGCTAAACGCTCTCGAGCTCCGACAACCGTTCGACCCGAATCAATGGTGATCAGTAAATTCTCTTTCTGTCGCGCCGTTGAATAGAGATCTTGATAGAGCAATTCAAGTTTTGTGGTTTGCCAACCGATAATCCCAATCGACCCAACGAGGAGAATCAGACTGAGGAGACTAATTAAACCAGTAATCACTAGACGGCGTTTGCTTTGGGCAAAAAGATTGGCGTTCATGATTTTAAGTGAATAACTAAACTAAATTGGACATTGCGTTCACGGATTAAATTGTCGACCGGCGAATCAACGGTGGTAAAAGTTGATTCTGACTGGAGATTACTTAGCAAGCGTAAAAAATCTTGGCGTGAATTAGCTTGACCATTAAGATTAACTATTATCTCTTCCCCGGCTGGTTTGTAGGCAATATTACTAATCAAAACACCAGTCGGACGGAGGGAAACCAATTTGTCGAGCAACACCGTCGGGAGCAAAGAAGCGGGGGAAAGTAAAAGTTCCGCTTGTTGATTAACGGTCGTGATTGATCGTTCTGAAACATCCGAGGCCACCGCCTCGTACTCTTGTTTAATTTTTGCCAAATTTAACACTACCTCTCGTTGGTCAAAATAGAGAACTATATAAAGCGAGGTGAAAATAATCACCGCGGCACTACTCACAAAAAACCAAAGCACTCCGCCGACCACTAACTTGTGGCGACGATATTCTCCAACGAGAACCTTTTTGTCTTCTGGGGCTAAGAGATTAATCATAAAATTAGTCTTTGAAACGGCGCAAGGCCAAACCCAAAGCGGTGGTGTAGCGAAGAGCCTGATTTAAATTTAAATCTGGAATTTTTTCGTCAAAGGATAAAACATTGGTCCAAGGATTTCCGAGCTCGACCGGGGCACCAACACTACCAGAAAGATAGTCGACCAACCCTGGCAAGGTAGATTGGCCACCACAAAGGATAATACGACTTATTGCTTGATCAACTTCTCCAACCTCCTGCTGGTGCGCCTCCCAATACTCATATTGTTTTTTAATCTCATCCCTCAAGACTGAAACGAGTGGAACAATTGAAGAAAAAACTTCTTGATTCTTTTTTGACACGAGGAGACCTTGCTCAATCTTTAATTTTTCGGCCGAAGCATAATCAAGTTTGAGATGTTTTTGGATCGACCGGGTAATATCTTCGCCCCCAATGTTTTGAGCCGTGGCGGTAAAGAGCACGGTCCAACCACTAGCGATAAAGAAACTGGTCCGCGTTTTGCCGAAGTCAACGATCAAAGAAACGCGCTCGTCACCCTCCGGCACCACCGCCCGCGCAATGGCTTGAGCCTCAATCTCAAAGGCGAGCGGTAGCATCCCCGCCGCCTGAAAGATCTCGCTGTAAGCCTCGACGGTTTTGGCTGGCAACACCGACACCCCCACATCTAAACCCTTATCTGGCCGATTAAGAGCACCAGAGACCTCGTAGTCAAAAACGGCTTCAGTTGGTGGAATGGGCACATGCTCTTCGAGCTGAAGTTCTAGACTTTCCCGGATTTGATCAATCTTCATTGGCGGCAATTTAAGGCGGACGATGTATGACTCTTCTTCTGGCAAAGAAGCCACGATATACCGAAGATTGAACTCAGTTGCTAAGGTTTTGAGAATGGTAACGAGGGTATCTGGATCTTTGATTACCCCCGAATCGATTGTTCCTAATGGGATACTTTTTTCGCCATAGTGAGTAAGCCCTAAACCATGACGCGTTCGCTCAAGGACAGAAAACTTAACCGACTGGTCGGAAACATCAAGACCGGCGGCAGGCATCGCCAAATATTTAGGCGGCGGGAAGAGACGGAAAAAAAAATTATTGCGGCTGGTGGAACGAACGCTCATCCTTCTTATTATAGCGCGAGAGTGCGTGACGGAAAACCGGAATAAACGAGATAATGATGATAACTACAACCACTGGCAGTAAGTAACGATCAGGATTAGGAATTAGTTGACCGAAAAAGTAGCCCAAAATTGGCAATCCCCCACCCCAAATTACGCCGCCGACAATGTTGTAAAGAACAAACTGACGATAAGGCATAGTTCCAACGCCGGCGAGAATGGGTGTAAAAGTCCGAACAACCGGCACGAAGCGGGCGAGAATTATCGCCTGCTTGCCGTGCTTGGAATAAAATTCTTTGGTTTGCTCTAAATATTTCTTCTTAAAAAAGCGCGAATCCGGGCGAGAAAAAATCTTTGATCCTACGCGACGACCGAATGCATAGCCAACCGAGTCACCAAGGATCGCCGCAACAATCGCGCCCAATACCAACCACCAAATATTGAGGAGTCCGGCGGCGGCGGCCACGCCGGCCGTAAAAAGGAGCGAATCGCCCGGGAGGAAAAAGCCGAAAAACAAACCGGACTCAGCAAAAATAATTGCTACTACCCCAGCCAAGCCGAGGGTTTGGATAATCGTCTGTGGGTTTAAAAATTCAAGCATGATGGAGTCGTTCTAGATAACTTTGCAAAATGAGAGACGCGGCACGCGCGTCGACCTCGGTATTGGGCCCATCAACGCGGCGCGCCTCGGCACTTGAGAGTACCTCATCGTGTAGCACGACCGGCAAACCACTTTCGTTGGTAAATTTGTCGCGGAAGGTGTGAACCTGCTTCATTACCGCGTTCGGCTCGCGGCGGTAGTCAAGCGACTCGCCGAGGACAACGCCAATAACCGTTTTATCGCGGCACAATTCAATCAGTCGGCGCAATAAATTATTGTCGTTCGGCCAAACGTCGTAGGGCGAAGCGATCGTTGCCGTTTCGTCCGAGATAGCCAAGCCGACTTTCTGTGGTCCGTAATCAATACCAAGATAACGCATTTACCAATCATAATCGTTCTGCTACGATTTGACCATGACCGTTGCCGAACTAAGCCAGTGGGTTGACTCCCACCCCCTCTTTTTTGCTCTCGTCGTAATCTGGTCGCTGGCCTGGAAAGGCGCCGCACTGTGGCAGGCCGCCAAGCGCTCCGACCGCAACTGGTTTGTCGCCATCCTCATCATTAATTTCGCCGGCATCCTCGAAATTATCTACCTCCTCATCATCATCCCCTTCAAAGACCGCGCCAAAAATTCGGAACCAAAAATCGAAAACTAAATTTTACTTTAACCTCTCGAGTGTTTAATATAGATACTGGAGGGGTGGCAGAGAGGTCTATCGCGCCGCACTTGAAATGCGGAGTCCCTTTACGGGGACCGTGAGTTCGAATCTCACCCCCTCCGCCAAAATGGGAGAAGAGAAAACAATGAAAAAAGGCTTGGTGTGTAGCGCTTTTGACTTGTTGCACGCCGGCCACATGCTCATGCTCAAAGATGCCAGGAGCAAATGTGATCATCTTGTGGTTGGCTTGCAAATCGACCCATCAATTACTGATGTGAGCTATCGTGGAAAGAAAAAGAATCGTAGGTTTTTAAACTTTTTAGAAAACTTGGAATA
>CAYIFC010000048.1:0-4444 GCA_964362645.1 uncultured Candidatus Saccharibacteria bacterium | reverse complement strand
GAAATGTTAAGACTGCTAGAAAAACAAAAAACCCGCCATCTTGCGACAGCGGGGTGTGTGGAGTGGTTTGGTGAACAAAAACACCACCATTCCTCACCTCTCATTAGAAAATGTAAAAGTTTCAGAATTGTACTTCATCTCTTTGAGGCCTAAGGCGCGGAGTATTAGCCGGCGCCGAACTTTGTTCATCTTTGTGTGGGGATAGAGGAACTCACATGTATCAAAAATTGAATCCTTAACCCCATGATGGAGACCAAGAGCTTTTGCTGCCGGATGAGAATCGCCGCTCTGGTAATGCTTGCCTGTTCTTGTTCTTACCTTGTGTAGAGCTGTTACTGGGGTATGACAATATTTTCTGTCACCCGGAGCTTTAAGCTGAATACGGCAACAGAACTCTTCGTGGATGATATTTACTGGAGAAAGCCTTGCTTTCCAGCCTTCCATTGGGAGTTTCGAGAGGCCATTCAAAAATTGATTAAACGTCACAATACACCGCCTTTCGTAAAAAGAACTTTGTTTATCAGAAACCTGATTCATCCATAGCATTTTTATTATTGTTTTGTCAAGGTGTGCTAGGATTAGGAAATGGAGGTTTTAAGTAAAAGTTTGGAGGAAACAAGGGCGGCGGCCAAGGAATTTTTGGCTAAATTGCCGCACGCAGTAAGGGTTGTTGGATTAAGAGGCGATCTAGGGTCGGGGAAGACGACGTTTTTGCAGGCGGTGGCGAGGGAGTTGGGAGTGGAGGGGCGAGTGACGAGTCCAACTTTTGTGATAGAGCAGGTTTATGATTTAAGTAATCAGCAAATTTTGCCTAACAAAAAAAGATTAGTTCACTACGATTGCTACAGATTAAAAAATGCCGAAGATTTACAAAAATTAGATTGGCAGAAGCGAGTAGGTGATAAAGAGAATATAATTTTCTTAGAATGGCCGGAGATTGTGAAAGAGGTTTTGCCGGCCGATACTATCTACCTGGATTTTAAATTTATTGACGAGAATACCAGAGAGATTACTTTTCATGACTAAAAAAACAGAAAATAAGCCTGCCCGAACCGATAGGGGCGGGAAATTAGTTCTCCTCGACGTGCACGCCATTTTGCATCGGGCGTACCACGCTCTGCCCGACTTTGCCACCAGCGCCGGCGTGCCGACGGGTGGTCTCTATGGCCTCTCCACAATGCTGATGCGGATTATTAAGGATCTTAAGCCTGACTATCTCGCCGCCTGCTACGATCGGCCCGAACCCACATTCCGTAAGGCGGTTTACGATGAGTACAAGGCCGGACGCAAGGCGGCCGACGAAGCACTCATTGCCCAGATTATCCGCTCGCGCGAAATTTTCGATGGCTTCGGTATCCCAATCTATGACATGCCGGGTTTCGAGGCCGACGACATAATCGGTACCGTGGCCGAGGTCGCTAAAAAAGAAAAGAATCTCACAATAATTATTGCCTCCGGTGATCACGATACGCTCCAGTTGGTGGATGATAAAAAAGTGATGGTCTACACGCTCCGCAAAGGTTTGAGCGATGTAATTTTGTACGACGAAGAAAAGGTTAAAGAGCGCTACGGTTTTGCTCCTAAACTTTTACCGGACTACAAAGGTTTGGCTGGTGACCAGTCCGACAATATCATTGGTATCAAAGGCATTGGTGAGAAGTCGGCGTCGCTCTTGGTCGGCCAGTTCGGAACACTCGAAAATATTTACCAAAAGTTAAAGAAAGTTAAGAAAGAATTTTTAGCCGCCGGCGTTAAAGAGCGCGTGCTCAAATTACTGGAAGAAGGTGAGGAAGAGGCTTTGTTTTCGAAAACGCTCGCGACGATCCGCCGCGATGTGCCGATTAAGTTTGCCTTACCCGAGCGCTCATGGCGCGAGGGCTTTAATCCAGAGCCACTGCGTGCGCTCTTTGCCGCGCTGGAGTTCCGGTCGCTCAAAGATCGCGTTGGGGAATTGATGGAAGACCCCGTTAGAGACCGCGAGGGCACGCAGCGTGCCTCTGTCTCTAACGGGGTAGACCCGCAAATTTTAGCCGAAGCGCGGATACTGGCTTGGCTCTTAAATTCCGAAATTACTAATCCCACGACTGAAGATGTGTTGACTCATGCTCGGTCGGGGTCGGTGAAAGAAGCGCACCCTGTACTACTGGGCGAAGTTGAGCATGCCGGGTTGGAGAAAGTATTTAAAGAAATTGAACAACCTCTGATTCCAATTTTAAACCAAGCGCGCGAGCGGGGGATCGTGCTTGATAAAAAGTATTTGGCCAAACTCGGTGTTGAGTATCATCAAGAATTAACTGCCCTGGAAAACAAAATTTATGAGCAAGTGGGCGAGAAGTTTAATCTCAATTCACCGAAGCAATTGGGTGAAATCCTGTTTGATAAATTGGCCCTGCCGATGAAGGGGCTCAAGAAGACGGCCGGTGGTGCGCGTTCCACTCGCGAGTCCGAACTGCTTAAACTCCAAGACGAGTACCCGGTGGTTAAAGACATTCTCGCTTATCGTGAACTCCAAAAACTGCTGTCGACTTATATTGATAGTTTACCGAGGCTCGCCGATAGTGAAGACGCTCTCCATAGCACGCTGGAGCAAACGGGGGCGGCCACGGGTCGTATGTCGTCGCGTGATCCGAACCTCCAAAACATTCCAGCCGACAGCGGCCGAGGCAAGGCGATCCGCCAAGCTTTCTTGGCACGGCCGGGGCACTTACTCTTGGCTCTCGACTATTCGCAAATCGAGATGCGGGTGCTTGCCGTACTCTCGGGCGACAAAGATTTGTTGGAAATTTTCCATACTGGCGGTGATATCCATACTGGTGTGGCCTCGCGCGTGTTTAGTGTGCCAGAAAAAGAAGTGACGAAAGATATGCGCCGCAAAGCCAAGGTTATTAACTTCGGCATTATTTACGGCATGGGCGTTAATGCGCTCAAAGCGAATCTTGGTTCGACACGGCAAGAGGCGAGCGACTTTTATGATCGCTACTTCGCTACCTTCCCCACCATCAATACTTATTTTGACGAAGTTAAGTTGCAAGCGAAAAAGCGTGGGTATACTGAAACCTATTTCGGCCGTCGGCGTTATCTTCCCGGTCTTTCTTCTCCGATCCCATTTATTAGAGCCGCGGCGGAGCGCGCGGCGATGAACGCGCCGATCCAAGGCACGGCCGCTGACATTATTAAATTAGCGATGATTAAGGTTGACGAACGGCTGAAGAAAGAAAATCTCCTCGCTCAAGCCCATTTGCTTTTACAGGTTCACGACGAACTTTTATATGAAGTTGAAGAAGGAATAGTAGAAAAAGTTTTGCCGATAATTAAAGCCGGAATGGAGAATGTTATGACGAGCCTGCCCGAATCCGCAGGTGGCGGGTGGCCCATCCCCTTGGTTACTAGTTCCGCCACTGGCCACACATGGGGCGAGCTGTAATTTTAATTAATCGACTGGACCTTAACTAGATTGCTAACATTTTTAATTAACGGTTTGTCGTTGGTGACTAAAACAGATTGAGTGTAAATAGCGGTGGCGGTAATAATACTATCCCCGAGAGATATTTTGTTGGCGCGACGGAGTTCGGCAGTTTTCTCGGCCACAAGTGTATCAACAGGAATAATTAAGAAATCGTCTAGAAAGCCCCTGATAATAATTTGTTCCTGTCCAGTTAAAGAAGGTTGAGCCAATATCTCAGCAACAGTAATTGTCGAGATAGATAACAAAACTAAGTTGTCTCGCCAAATATTTAGTTGTTCAACTACTGCAGCGTCATTAGCGAGAAATCTAATGAGAATATTCGTGTCCAGGAGAAAACGCATAAAATTGTGGGGATGGTTAGTGGAGTTCTTTCCGTAGTTTTTTTTGCTCGCGCAAAAGTTTGCCAACATTCCGGTTGGCGAGTAAGCCTTGAGCCTGGCTCCAGTAACGGTTAACCGTGACGCGGCGTTTGGTAGCCAAGCTCTTTTTTGTAGCCACTTTCGTATTCATGTTTGCTATCCTACCACCCGATTATGAACTTTCCAAGTGTAGATAAAGCAAAACCCCGAACGCTATATAGAGGAACCATACGGAGCCTCACGTTCGGGGATTTACTTGCTTGAACCTTAATATACACGAACCCCAATGAAATTTCAATGTTATCCACATAATAAATATTCTCCTCCGCCACCGGCCACACCTGGGGCGAGTTGTAATCTTTAAACCTTGACGAGTCAGAAAAAATATATATAATATAACCAGACGTTTGGAATCGTATATCAATAAACAATAGGCCCTTGAAATGGAGGAAAAATATGCAAACTGGACAAACAAAATCGGCATCAATGCGGTTTGTGCTTTGGGGTATCGTGTCTGCTTGTTGTGTTGGCGGGGCTCTGGGATTTTGGTCCGGGTCTTATCGATTCAGTCAGGTTCAGGAGGCTTCTAGTAAAGAATTCCAGTCACAGCCTATCGCTT
>CAYIFC010000047.1:0-4499 GCA_964362645.1 uncultured Candidatus Saccharibacteria bacterium | reverse complement strand
TCCTTTCTATTGTATATGTAAATGAGGGGAAAAGGGAGTTTCGTAATTTGGAGTTTGTTAAGGAGGTTAAACGTGGCGCGAAATACTACTCAGTATAAAGTGGACAAAAAAGGTAATATTTACCTCACTCTCACTAGCAAGGGTGAGACCCGGCAACAATACCTGGAGCGTTATGGCGAACATCTCGCCCGCGGAGTGGAAAGGTTGCTCGGCAAACTTAAAAAAGAACCAACAACAAATGGAGTGACTTAACACGTTGTAATTATTCCGACCAAGAAAGTTGATGATGAGCTTCTTGTCTCCGAAAGGAAGGTCTACACCGTGGCCAAAAGGTATGGATGGGTCAAACCTCCTTGGGAAGTGGCCTTCCTCTTACGCGATTACTTCACAAAAGAAAAAATGGCCGATCTTGATGACCAAACGGGTGTGTGGTACATCGTTACAGCGCATAAGTCTGTCGCTGGTTCTTCTTTTATGTGCTCCTTTGGCCGTCAGCTTCCTGGACGCATACCACTGCTTGGCTTTGCGCGACCAGATGATGGTTTTGGTATTAGTCCCCGCCTCCCTGACTCTGGCCGTTGGGTTCCCTTAGGCCAGGAGGGTGGTCGGTTGCTCAACTGCGGCGGTTTCGCGTTCATTGTCCCACAAAACTAGCTTCTCGGCGCGGCCGCGCTCAAATAGCCCCTTTTTGGTTTGTCATCACGGCAAGTCGAAATGGGGCTATTTTATTGCTCCGTTTTCTCTTTCAATAAATTCGCAAACTTTTGTTGGACTTTTTCGAGCTTGGGGTTGATGATGATTTGTTCAAAATTTTACTTTTTTTATATATTTCTTAAGCTCATTTTCTAAATCTACTTGTAGTAGTATTGCTTCTAAATCCATTTTCTTGATCCTGGAAACCTTATTGTACTGGTCGCGAGATAAAAGATTTAACATTTCAGATTCTTGATTACTTAAACTTTCGTAACTTTTATTTTTTTCTTTGAGATATTTTTCTATTATCAACTCGTTGAAAAGGTAACCAACATCAAATATTCTTCTTCGCCAGGAAGCGGCAGCTTCTCGTGATTTGAAACCAAATTCAAACATATAATTATTTACAGCGCAGTTCTCGCAATAATATTTAGGCTTATCAGAATAGGCATCAAGAATAGAACCAATTATCGGTATATTAATTAAGCCACATTTGTAACATATATAATTTGTACCAGGAAAATCCGGCGAGTTAACATCTGGTCGCTTAAAATACTTTAAATTTATCCCTGGTAATATTGTATTTCTATAACTTTTTCTCATTGTCTTTTAATTTAAGATGTGTTAACTTAACTATGGTGTTTGGAGGGTTCGCCCTCTCACGGCTAGAAATAAGCTGCAACCAAACACCACCAGAGCACCCGCCACCAGGCGGGTTTTGTGGTCTTAGGTTTTACTTTTTTGCATTAAAGCCTTGGGAGCATTTTCAATAGTATGTTTAAGTAAATTTAAAGCTTTCTCCACTAAGTCTAAATCGCATTTCTTTTCACGTTGTTTATTAAAATGAAAAGTATTTCTTACTTCATTCATATCGAGAATACCATCTGCTGTTGCTTCTCTGATTAACTTCTTATCTTTAAAGAAGGTAACTAGTTCGCGTAATCCGAGCTGATGCTCTTTTTTGTTAACCCTTTCTTGGACAGCGATTACTACTGGAAGACCTTTTCTTTGATTGTGCTCGTACTGTGGTGAAAGTTCTTGTACAAATTTGTATTCAATATTTTCTATCTTTTCCCCTCTTTCCTTATAGAAATACAATAAAACGGCCTCGATCGCTGATACTACATAAAGGATTATCACTCTATAGGTTTCTTCAGTATATAACTTATGAAAATCAGATGACTTCGAGTATTCATAAAGAGTGAAGACATATTGGATAGAGTCTCTGAGCCTCTCACGAAGGTCAACATCACCTATAAAGCCGAGGTAGTCCATTTCTCTTATAAGTTTGTTTAGGCGTTCTGCTTTTGAACCATCTTCAAAAGTTCAGACAATGATGGTAAACCCTCATTTTTTAGGACAGTGTGCAATTCTGCATCAGATTGATACACCAGATCTACACCATATTTATTTTCTATGGTTTTTACTAAAGTATCACTTCTTTTTGATTTTATGTTTTTAGACATATGTTTATTATAACAACGACTAAATACTACCAATAACGCGGAGGGCCAAAGCCTCGGCTTTGGCGACAGCGTCATTTTGAGTGGAGCCATAACTAAGAACCCCCGGGAGTTCCGAGACCTCGGCAATCCAACGGCCGTCCGCCTCCTGCTCCGTTTCGATACTAAAATTGGTCGTTTTAGACATAATTAACGCCATACTAACACAGACGCTTATCTCTCGCTACTGTGACTATAACCCTATTAACTTACTGCTCGCGGCGGAGGGTGAAGTAGATTTCGAGGAGGGCGAAGAGGAGACTTAGGACGAGTGGCCCGAGCACAAATCCGATTGGGCCGAAGGAGCCGAGGCCTCCCAAGATTGAAAGGAGGATAAGGAAGGGGTGCAAGCGCATGCCGCGACTGGCGAGCTTGGGGCCAAGAAAGTTATCAATTAACCCAACGGCTACGATACCCCACACTAGCAGACCGATAGCGGTAAGCGTCTCGCCGCTAAAGAAGAGATAGAGAATGGCGGGTGTGAGAACCAGAGCCGTACCAACACCCGGAATCAACGCCGCGAAAACAGCCACACTCCCCCACAACGCCGCGTTAGGCACGCCAAAAATCGCAAACCCGATCGTGGTTAAGATACCTTGCACTATCGCCACCGCCAGATTACCTTTAATTACCGAATTGATAGCTAATGTAAGTTTAGTAAAAATCTTTTCGTCATGGATGTCTTGGAGAGGACTTAACGCCACCACTGCTGTCTTGAGCTTGGGGCCATCTTTAAATAAATAGTAGAGCGCGATAAGGAAAACAAAAATTCCGAGGAGTCCTTGAGCGATGTTGGCAAAGAGTGGACCGAGGTGTTGGAGCAACCAATTTAATCCCTGCTTTAAGTACTGGCTAAAGTCAGTCGAGAACTCGATCGGGACAGGCGAAAATCTGGTGATCTTCTGGAGAGTATTACTGATACTAACTGAGAGATCGCTCGTACCACCGTTCTCCACTAATGAAGTGTAGAGACCAGATGCCTCATGGAATATTTGCGTCCCAAGAAACGATAGGGGTACAACAACCACTACCAAAACGGCGATTGTAGACAAAACGGCCGCCAGACCTTTCTTCCCGGCAGTTGCCGTCAGTAATTTTTGGTGGAGAGGAGCGAATGCCGTAGCGAACACCAAAGCCAAAATGAGCGCATAGAAAAATGGTTTAAAGATAAAAAAGGCCAGAACGAAAATGACGGCAAGTAGGAGGAGCAGGAAATTAAGTTGTGATTTCTGGTGATTTATATATTCGATCATTTACCTATCTTACTACACCTGCCATTTGGCCGAAAGAATGGTATATTGGCTAGCATGATTAATGCTCCCAACAAGCCCGAGGTCTTGGTTGCCGATAGTGGCGTCGCTGGGCCAACGGTCTGGCTCACCGCCGCCGTCCACGGTGACGAAGTTGGCGGCACAGCCGTGCTCCATGATCTCTTTGACCTCTTCAAATCCGAGCCGCTCAAGCGCGGTACGGTTAAGGCCATACCGGTCGCCAATCCCGACGCCTGGCACAAGACTCAGCGTCTCTTGCCACAGACGAACGAAGACCTAAACGACTTCTTCCCCGGGCTTCCTGAAGGTGGCGCGGCCGAGCAGTTGGCCTACAAAATTTATACGACTATTACTGCCGACGCGCCGCAATTAGTTATCGACCTGCACAATGACTGGCGACAAAGCGTGGCCTACCTTTTACTTGACCCACTGTCGGTAACTAATCCGGCCGCGCTCGACGAAGCGCGGCGCTTGGCCGAAGCCACCGGCTTACCAGTGATCCGCGAGCAAGAGTACGAGGCCGAAGACTCACGGCACACGCTCTCGGGTAGTTTGGTCGCCGCCGGCTTCCCTTCCTTCACACTCGAGCTCGGCGAGGCTGGAGTGGTTAATGAGAGCCAAGTACGCATTGGCATGCAAGCACTCTGGAATGCGCTCGCCGCTCTTGATATGGTTGATGACCGCAACAATCTAGCCGATCTAACCTATCCTTCAACAGCGATTGGCAAGGAGTTGCTTTATGCCGAAACACATTCGCCCGGCGAAGGTTTGATCCGCTTCCTCGTTAAACCCGGCGATCTTGTTGAAGCTGGTGAGGAGTTGGCCCGCATCTTCGACCCGCTCAACAAAACTACCGACACCAAAATCCCCGCCGAACACGCCGGTCTCGTCGTTGCTCTCACCGACGCCGCCCTCGCCACCCCCAACGCCCCCCTCGTCGCCCTTGGCTTATTGCCGAATTAAGTTTATTAATCTTAACTGTACATATAATACGGGTTAGTAACACTTTTGATCTTTGAAATCTGTCCGCTTT
>CAYIFC010000046.1:0-5124 GCA_964362645.1 uncultured Candidatus Saccharibacteria bacterium | reverse complement strand
CAGATTTTGGTAGGGAGTTACCCAAGTCGATGGATAACTATTGGGGAGTGATGACGGATGAGAAAGATAGTAAGGAGCCAGGCATTAATGGTGGCCTCCTCAAGCGCCCCTGCCCCGCGCCAAAACTCGAGCAGCCCGCCCGACCGGACGACACCGGTCGTTCGGGCGGGGGTACCAACGCTTTCGTGTGTACGGTCCAAGTCGATAACTTCGACGAAATAGTGGCCAAAATTACGGCCGCTGGTGGCCAAGTGGCGATGCCGAAATTTGCCATCATGAACATGGCTTGGCAGGGTTACTTCCTCGATACCGAGGGCAACACCTTTGGCGTTCACCAATCTGATCCAAACACTAAATAAAAATATGAAAAAAACTACCCAAAAACAGTCAGGTAAGTATGTGGATGGGTTTGTATTAATGATTAAGAGTAAAAATATTGAAGCTTACAAAAAAATGGCACAAGAAGCCAGCAAGGTCTGGATGAAACACGGGGCACTGGAATACAAAGAATGCGTGGGCGAAGACATGCAGCCCAACATGGGCGGCCACACGCCATTACTCACCTTCCCCAAGCTCACCAAACTTAAGCCGGACGAAGTCGTAATCTTCGCTTACATTGTCTACAAATCGCGAGCGCATCGTGACGCGGTCAACAAAAAGGTAATGGCCGAAATGAGCAAAGACGCCGATAAGTACAAGGACATGGAGATGCCTTTCGACATGAAGCGTATGGCCTACGGCGGCTTCCAAGTCCTCGTCGACGCGTAACCACTCGGTACGATATAATCTAATTTATGGAAGGAAAAACCCACTTTGAATTCATATCCGGCGGCACCGACGAAGAAAAGGTAGCGGCAAAGCAAGAGCTCCAGGACCTATTTGACGAAAAAACAGAAGAATTTGCGGAATACGAGCTTGAAAAAACTCCGGAAGATTTAGAGCTTATCACTAAAACCGAATCGATTGTTGATCGAATGACAACCCAATATGGCGGTGAGTCAAAACCACTTCCTCTTAATCATATCCATATTCTTAAACCGGAAAGTGTTTCCGCTATGACTGACGGAAAACTGGAAAATGGAATTCACTACCCAATGACTCAAAGAATTGTGGTGGAAAAAGGAGAATCCCAGTTATTATTCGCCAGCTTTCTGGCTCATGAATTGTTCCATTTAAAATCATTTAAATCTGGTCGAGTGGGCAGCCATGGAGAAGGCGTCCGCCTTTACCGCACCGGACTTTCGATGATCGACAGGAAGGATACCACTGAAGAAGGCTACTGGCCCAAAGAATATTTTGGTGTGCTCGAAGAAGCAATTGTTGCTGAATGCACAAAAAAGTTTCTTGATGAACTTAGACAAGATCCTGCCTTCGCTGAAGAATTTCAAGCAGTGGCCAAACTTAGAAATTGGGTAATGGGCTATTACCGGACACGAGGAGTACCGGAAGAAAAAATTAAGGAGTTTGAAAAAGAGATAAAATATATACCTAATGCCCAAAGTTTTGTAAAAAAAATAGTAACCCATTATAAAAATGAGGGAGATATGCAAGCATATGCAGCTGGCTTATTCGATGCATTACATAAAGATAAAAAAGTTGAAACTCTCGAAAGGTACACGGAACGAACGAAATTATGTGAACTACTAGATAAAATAGTCACTAATTCAGGTGGTAAATTCCAAAATCGAGACGAGGTTTTTGACGAATTCGCTAAGGCCAATTTTTCGGGAAATTACTTACCCTTAGCTCGAACCGTTGAGAGTATTTTAGGCAAGGGATCGTTTAGAAAAATAGCCGAAGACTTTACTCAAACACACAAAAAAGAAGATTCTAAAACTTCAGAAACCACTGATTCATAATCCCCACGCCTCTCTTAAATTGATTCGCCTTACATTGGCCTGAAGGCAGAAATCTGCTAGGATTTTTGATGTTCGTAGGGATCAAGAATCCCATTACCCTTGTGAAGAAAATTTGCGCTTATATAATTGCGATAGCTATTGGCTATACATCTCTTATTCTATTCCTCGGCAACCAAAATGACTTTGGAGTCACTGAGGATATTTTATTACGCAAAAATTTTATCACTCACTCCCTCGACAGCAGTACCCTACCTTCAGTCTTCTCGAGTATCTCCGACCCCCAGCAAAAAGGAGAATACGCACTCGTAACGTATGCCATGGCAACCTACGCCCTAACTAATATCGCCATGATGGAGCCGAAAATGAAAGATGAGGCAAGTAGTATAATTAAAAAGTGGATTGAAATTGTGCTAAGAAAAGAAGTATCAGATTTTGATACGATTGCTTGGAACGAAGCTCCTCTGGATGAATCAGTCCTCAAGAAAGACCGTGGACACATTGGGTATTATGGTCATGTTAATCTTATGTTGGGTGCCTACGCTTTACTGACTAGTAACGGAGAATTTAAAGAGGTTCATCAAAAAATGAGCGAGGCAATTAGGAGACGGGCGCAGAAATATCCTCATCGCCACACAGAGACTTACCCCAACGAAACCTACATAGCTGATAACACTGTAGCGATCGCTTCGCTACGGATTGCTGATATGACTCTTGGCACAGATCACAACCAATTGATAAACGAGTGGTTAGAACAGACAAAAGAAATGGAGGATGAAGAAACCGGTCTTCTCCCCTTCCAAATTGAAAGTCAAAAGGGCCTAGAATTGCAAACTTATCGAGGCTCTCATGCCGGCTGGGATAGTTTCTTTCTCCCATTGATTGACCAAGTTTATGCAGCTAAACAATTTGAGAGATTCAAAGAGAAAATGTTGATAAATATACCAGGATTTTCAGGCTTCAAAGAATACGCCAAGGGAACCCTTTTTGCTATCGATCGAGATAGCGGGCCGGTATTTTTTGGCCTTAGCACATCTGCAACTGGTTTTTCGATTGCTGGAGCACGCTATGAGGATAACGAGCAATTGTTCTCAAAATTGTTGGGGTCTATAGAATTTTTTGGTGTCAGTGTTACCAAAAATGACGAGCGTCACTATCTTACCGCTCCAGTAATTGGCGACGCAATAATTTTAGCAATGAGAACAGCCACACCTTGGAAAATACTATGGAAATAAGTAAGTTAAAATTCCCAATAAAAAATAGGAGACTCAATTTTGCGTTAAGAGTGTTGGTAATTTTTATAATCTTTTTTCTCTTGGCGAAGTACTTTGACCCTATTTACAAAATGGGAGTTTTCAGTAACCATGTCACCAGTATAGTTATTGTATTAATTGTATGGCTATATCGCTTTATAAGTTATGCTGTAGTACCGGGCATTATATTTCTACTTCTAGTTGACTATATAAGTAACAAAATCAAAAAATGAAACGTGTCACTTTAATTAAAAAATTTGCTAAATATTCGTTCAATGCTTTTATCCCCTTGGCCATCTTGTGGATTCCAGTAATTTTCTTTTTTGGTCTTGGTGGATTATTGAATCTAGTAACCGGCGAAATTGATCTCGCGCTGGCTTCTTTGGCCATCACTTTTTTACCGGTCCCCCTAATGTTTGTAGCCTATCTAGCCGACCAAGTGTCAAAATCTAACTTCGTTCGTGGTTTCATTATTTATGGTTTTTGGTTTGTTGTTACTTTTACATTTTTTTGGGCATTTTTAACTACGCTTGGAGGGGTATCAATGGCAGCGGTAGATAACCCAGACGGTTGGGCAGAAAGAAACCTTGAAAACATTACCGACTCCCTAAATTATGTTTTATTTGCACAACCGATAATAATTATCTTGGCAATAATTGGTGTTTACCGACTCAAAAAACAGACTAGCAAAAACACCAACCTTCTGGTAAATTAAACACGCAAGGGGGCGGTTAGCTCAGTTGGTAGAGCGTCTCGTTGACGTCGAGAAGGTCATAGGTTCGAATCCTATACCGCCCACTCGTTTAAGCTATGCACATTTTAAAACGCCAACTTAAATCCCCTCTCAATTACTCGCTCGCCCTCGCGGCACTTATCGCCTTTTTTACCAGCCAGGCCGGCAACGGCTTGATCATTTTAATCTTTTTGGCGATTAGGATCGGGATCAACTTTTACCAAGAATGGCGAGTGGAGCGGACGCTGACTGAACTCAAAATCGACCCAGCGACTGACCCTTTCCAGTCGCGAGTCGTGGCGCTCGGTCAATTTTTTAGTAAGTTTATCGCCGTCGGCCTCGCTCTCTTCCTCCTGGCTAATTTGGCGATCAAGGGCCCGGCGGGGCTCGGGCCCCTTACCATCTTTTTTCTCACCCTGGCAGCGATAGTCGTGCCAGAGAGTTTAAACATCTTTACTAAATTTGCTTTGGCTCGCGGCGCTCGTCGCTTGGCCCGCCAAGGAGTGGTAGTTAAAAGTTTAGGCGCACTAGAGCACCTCGGTGGGATCCAGATTCTCTGCACCGACAAAACCGGTACTCTCACCGAGAACGCGCTCGTAGTCGCCGAGATCAACGCCACCAACCCCAACCTCGCCTTGCTTGCCTCCGCGCTCGCCGGTACCAATGGTGACTCCTTCGACACAGCGCTCTGGGAGCGCCTACGCCCCGCCGAAAAAGAACTTATCCAAAAGTCTAAACGCTTAGCGGAGCTCCCCTTCAGCCCTGAGGAGCGACGTAACTTAGTAGCCGCCGAAATTGGTGAGAGTCGCTGGATGATCTCGCGCGGCGCACCGGAAGCAATCATGCCTATCTGTCGCAAACCCAAGGACCAACCGCCAGAAATGAGTATTGCGCTTACGCAATGGATCGCTGGCGAGGGACGCCGCGGTCGGCGCGTAATCGCGATTGCCCGTAAACGACTGACAAAAAATGTTTCTCTCAATTTATTGGAATGGAAAAAGTTTCGGACCGGCTTCGAACTTATCGGCGCCATCTCCTTTATCGACCAAGTTAAACCGGTCGCGGCCGACGCTGTTACTCGCGCTCAAACTCTCGGTCTTCAAGTTAAGATGATCACCGGCGATAGCGCTGAAGTGGCCGGTGCTGTAGCAACTAGTATTGGTCTTGCCACCTCACCCGACCAAGTTATAACCGGTGATTACTGGGAAGCGATGTCGGCACACGAGCAGTGGCAAACACTCGAACGCCTGAACGTCTATGCCCGCGTCTCCCCTGAACAAAG
>CAYIFC010000045.1:0-5130 GCA_964362645.1 uncultured Candidatus Saccharibacteria bacterium | reverse complement strand
CAGGCTAACACGAAATGGTGTTTTCAGACTGCTCAATTTGCCATTAGCTCTAAAATTATTATCGAGCAAGATGAAGATGGCTATTTTGTCGGTTCAGCGCCAGCCTTGCCTGGTTGCCACACTCAAGCCAAAACTTTGAATGAGCTGAAAGAGCGAATGCGCGAAGCAATTGGCCTGAGTGTAGAATTTTACCTCGACAAGTCTTTCGCTAACTAATAATTGTGTAAATATTTAACGATCGTTAGAATGTTACACATTTT
The DNA here is from genome assembly GCA_964362645.1 of uncultured Candidatus Saccharibacteria bacterium. Lineage (GTDB taxonomy): Bacteria > Patescibacteriota > Minisyncoccia > Phycocordibacterales > JACOZG01 > CAYIFC01. The sequence continues at coordinate 4,870 of CAYIFC010000045.1, read as the reverse complement.
CTTTAGTACAAAATAACCTTATTTTGAGCCCTATTTGGACACGGCGTGTCCAGCTATTGACTTTTTATTAAGAATAGTATACACTTAAAGAGTCGTCAGAATTTTCTGGTGATACCTACTACGAGGTTTTTCGTAGAGATTGTTCTTTGTAAAGGATCTAGTAGATGGGACAGGAACAAGTTGGTAAGGTCGATTCGTCGTTCAGGGCGATTATTGATCAACCATTAAGAGCGCGCCAACCTCAAACACCACTGAGTAAGGAACGCATGGGGGAGTTAGCCTTACTCTATCTTAAGTACAAAATGGGTCGCGACGGGGTAAAACTCACTCCTGAGTTTCGGCGTCAAATTGGAGATGCGGCCCAAAAATTGGGCGTCAAGTTCGATGAAGCTTTGGCGTTCACGCGCCAAATGATATCGGAAATGACAGAAGGGGCACTCCAATAAAATAGGGTCGAAAATAGAACGACAGGGTTGGTTTTCCACGGAGAACCGCCAAAAGGGTAATTGGTCATCTCCCTTTTTAGGGACTTTTGATCAGGATAAGAACCTCTCCCCTCGTTCTGAACAAAACGCCGCTCGCGAGTCTACGGATTCCCGAGCGGCCTTTTTTGTTTAATTTTACTAACAACTACACGCGGCGGAGGGCTTTGACGATGGCGATGAGGACAATGGCGCCGACTAGGGCGACTACAAAGCTGTAGAGGTTAAAACCGCTGACACCAGTTTTACCAAAGAAGCTCATTAGCCAACCACCAAGCACGGCACCAATAATCCCCACGATGATATTTAAGCCGGCCCCTTGCTGGGCATCCGTTTTCATAATCATCGAGGCGATCCAGCCAACTAAGGCACCAAAAATGATCCAAAGAATTATTCCCATAAATTTATTAATTAACTGATTAAACTAATTTTTCTAACTCCTTCATTAAACTAAATGGACAATGAAGTTATAGTGATTTAATCTTTAGTTTTTGGACGCGCTGTTTGTCGATCTTGGGGAGGCGGAGGGTGAGGAGGCCATGCTTTTCGGTGGCTTCGCACTCATCGGGCTCCACTTCGGAGGGGAGGAGTAGTGTGCGCGAGAAGGCACCCCAGTATAATTCTTTTTGAAAGTAGTCGCTTTCGGCCACGCGTTCGGTTTCGTCGCGGCGGCCTTTAATCGTTACCATCTCGCGGGTGATAGAAATATTTAAATCTTCAGGTTTAACGCCCGAAATCATGGCCCGGATCACAATCTCGCTCGAAGTTTGGAAGAGGTCAACGGCCAGCTCGCCTTCTTCGGCGTTGTCTTTTAGCCAATCAGACGCTGCGTCTTTGTTTGACGTTTCTTGCTCCACTGGCATTTGGACTTCGTCGAAGTCTTTGTCGTCGAAAGAGACACTACCAGTAATCCTTTCAAAAAATGATCGTTTGTTTTTAAACATTAACTTTGACGCGCTCAAAGAGAAGAATAATTAATATTGCCAGTAACCAGAGCATGGCAAATATTTTAAATACTCCGCCGCTATCGGTAGTAATTATAAGGAAGTTAAACATGGCATGCAAGGTTGTAGCGGTGAAGAGACCGATTAAAACATATAGTACACGCTGACCGCGTCCAAGTTTAAACGACAAACCAACCATACCGCCGATTACAGCTGAAGAAATGACATGAATAACGTTTGCCCCTAAGAAACGGAAGTTACCGGTGAGTAAGGTGGTAATGCTTGAGCCGCTCTCGCTCAAAGCATTAAAGAGGAAGAGTGAGTTCTCGAGAGCGGCAAAGCCGAGCGCGGCCGTAATGAGGTAGATCATCGCGTCGACGGGCTCATCGAAGTGCCGACTGCGCAGGGCAATAACATAAGCAGCCAGAAATTTTAAAATTTCTTCGGTTAAGGCCCAGGCCACGAGAAGAAGTTTTTCGCTGCCGATTACCATTGAGACCGGATTAGCCGATAGCCTAACACAAGCACCCGAAAGGAAGCCTAATTTGCACCACAGTAATTCGAGGGGGTAGGCGGCGATTACCGCGAGTGCTCCGGCGAAGAAGATTCGGGCGATCAACTTTTTAGGTTCTGGACGCTCGCGATCTTCTTTAAGCCAAAAGAAGAGCCAGATTAAAACCGGCAGAATACCGCCAGCGAGAGCGAAGGCTACAATTTCAAGCGAAGGCACTCCCTAATTTTAATCTTTTGGCCACTCGCCGGCAATGAGTGAGGTGTGGGAACCTAATAAACGCCAAATTTCTTCGGTCACAAAAGGGGTGAAAGGGTGGAGGAGAATTAATAATTCGGTAAATATTTTATTTAGCGTCGCTCCGGTATTTAAGCCCTTTTTATTTTGCTCAATTAGTTTATCGGCGAAGGTGTGCCAGGTGTAGTGGTAGAGTTTCTCGCCAGCGAGATAGAAGCGATAGTTATCCATGTCTGACGTTACTTCAGTTTTTAGTTTAGAAAATTCATCTATCGCTTCTTGATCTTGCGGTGTTGGGGTTTGTTCGTGTTTTTTATCATCAATACTAGTAGCAACGAAGCGCGCAATATTCCAGAGCTTGTTGGCGAAGTGCTTATAGCCACGAATTTTATCTTCCGAGATTTTTTGATCAGTGCCGGGGCTGGTGCCGATAATGAGCGCTAAGCGCAGTGCGTCGGTGCCGTATTTCTCAATGAGTGTTAGTGGATTTAAGGCATTGCCTTTCGATTTACTCATTTTTTGCCCATCTTTATCGCGTACCAAGCCGTGAAGATAAATAGTTTTGAACGGCACATCACCAAGAAGGTAGCCAGTAAATAGAATCATTCGTGCGACCCAGAAAAAGATAATGTCGTAACCGGTTTCGAGTATATCAGTAGGGTGGAAACGTTCGAGGTCAGGCGTATGGTCCGGCCAGCCAAGTGTGGAGAATGTCCAGAGACCAGAAGAGAACCACGTGTCGAGCGTATCGGGATCCTGCTCCCAACCTTCGCCGGCCGGAGCTGTAGTTCCAACATAAGTCTCGACTTCGCTCGACTTACCGTCCGACTTGCCGTGAGCGTCAGTCGAACGGTACCAAACTGGAATCCGGTGACCATACCAAATCTGCCGGCTAATGCACCAGTCGCGGAGGTTATCGATCCAATGGAAATAGGTTTTGCCAAAGTGGTCAGGGATGATTTTGATTTGGCCGCTCTCTACAACCTCATACATTAATTCTTTGAAAGTAACGGCCTCACCTTTTTTTATTCCCTGAATTTTATCGCTTGGGAAGGGGAAGGGTTTATTGACGTCAATAAACCATTGCTCCATTATTTGTGGCTCGATTGTGCCGCCGCCGCGGCTATTGATGGCTAGGCGGTGCGTATAGTTTTCATCAACTTTATCTAATAACCCCTTCTCTTTTAGTTTCTCGACTAAGAGTAGTCGTGCTTTCTTAATATGGAGACCAGCAAACTCACCAGCGATGGGTAGGAGTTTGCCACTACGGTCGATGATCTGCTCTCGTTCAAGCTTGTGGCGCTCGGCAATGTCGAAGTCGATGGCGTCATGCGCCGGCGTAATCGTCATAACGCCGGTACCGAAGGCGATATCAACGGCTTCGTCTTTAATGACGGTTGCCGTGACTGGACCGTTGATCCACTCTAGCTCTATCTTCTGCCCGTGCTGGTAGTTGGCATAGCGCGGATCGGCCGGGTGCATTACCACGTGCTTATCGCCAAACTTAGTTTCTGGTCGGGCTGTTCCGATCGTAAATGGTCCGTACTTGAGGTAGTAGAAGGGAGCTTTTTCTTCTTTCCAATCGACTTCATCATCAGAGACCGTGGTTGCCATCTTGGGATCCCAATTAACAATTCGCGCGCCGCGATAGATTAATCCGCCGTTGTAGAGACGAGTAAAGGCTTCGCGCACGGCCCGTCCACGTTGCTCATCGAGGGTAAAGGCTTCGCGCGACCAATCAAGCGAGGCACCAAGTTTTTTAATTTGTTTAACTATTGTGTCGTGGCTTTGTTGGGCGTAAGTGTTAACTCGGGTTAAAAATTCTTCGCGGCCCAAGTCGTGCCTAGTTTTACCCTCGGCTTTATAGATTATTTCTTCAACCTTGCTTTGGGTAGCGATGGCAGCGTGATCGGTGCCGGGGAGCCAGAGTGTCTCCTGCCCTCGCAAGCGCGCGTAACGAGCCATAACATCCTCAATCGTTACCATCGCGGCATGGCCAAGGTGGAGCACGCCTGTTACATTTGGTGGTGGCAAAACCATCGAGAACTTGCCCCGACCATTAGCGTCGGGGTTTGCCCTCTTGTGAGGTTTAAAATAACCACCTTCTTCCCAATCTTTATAGATCCGGCCTTCTGTTTCGGTCGGGTTATAGGGTTTGAGGAATTCTTCGGGTATCACGGGTTAATTAAAGGCTAAATTGCCCTTGGCCGCAAGCGGTGCATCGGAGGGGAATTCGTCAGCGCCATATGCCGCCAGTCGTAAGGCCCCGGCGACGCCGATCATGGTAGCGTTGTCGAGCGAGAGCGCGAGTCCCGGCCAAAGGAGTTTTAGGTTTGGCTCATGCTCTTTAAAATAGTTTTCGAATTGTCGTTTGATCTCGCGATTGGCCGAGACGCCGCCGGCAACAATTAAAGTTTGCGGTTGGTGTTGCTTGATCGCTTTGTGAGTTTTTTTGATTAACACATCAATGACTGCTTGCTGAAAGTCTTTAGCCAGTGCCGCTTTGTTTGTGGTGGCTTCATTCTTGAGTTTATAAAGCACAGCTGTTTTTAAACCGGAGAAAGAAAAGTCGAGTGATTTGTCATGGATCATTGGTCGAGGCAGGGGAGTTTCGAGCGTATTGATAGTGGTTGCGGCAAGTTTCTCAATCTCTGGTCCGCCGGGGTAGGGGAGCTCGAGCAAGCGCGCGACCTTAT
>CAYIFC010000044.1:0-5350 GCA_964362645.1 uncultured Candidatus Saccharibacteria bacterium | reverse complement strand
AATCCAATCATAGATTTTCATTCTACAAGTGTTCGGATTCAAAGGTAAATTCACAAGAGGTTGTTAATCCTCTACTGAGATTTTTTAGAACACAACTTTTTGGGAGACACGGAAATGGAACACTTTTCGGTTGAAGATTTTGTCCGTCAGCGGTTACCGGAAATCATCGCCAGATCTGGCGGACAACTATCCTGCCTTTTCAGTACCTACAACGAAGTAGGTCGATACGATGCAGGAGAGGTCAAACATGGAAAGAAAAATCTTCGCATTCATGTCAAAAGTGGCTGTAGTCCTTGCTCCACCCTTACTGAGATTGGACTGCTGAACCATTTCATTTTGTCAGGTCAATATGATTTGGTAGAAAAAATCACTGAGGGGAAAAGGGGGAATGCTTCTACTGCCCAAAGACAAGTCGAACATGAAGGAACGACTGTCGTCGTTGAGCTGTCCACTCAGAAATCCATGGTGGTTTTGTATGCTGGCTTACATGGCTTTGATGTGGCTATCGAATACAGTCAAGTAATTCGTAAACAGCTACCACAGACCACGATCGTGATCCTTGCTTGTGACTGCGACTTGCGACGAAAGTTTCGCCTTCTCGAACCGCTTGTCCAGAGTGGAATCGTGAACGATGTTGTTGTGACCGGGAGATGTGGTGGTCGCACGGCAATGGAGGATATTTTGGATTCTCTCATTGAACAGTGGCCAGAGTCGTAAAATGTCACCTAGCAAAGGGCGATCATCTTGGATCGCTCTTTCTCTTTTGTTCTAAAAACTAAGCCGCCTTATAACCTAACTCGGAGATGGACTTTTAGAGCTGCTCCCTTGTAATCTTAGTGGGATCAATCTCCCAAACGCCTTTTTTGCCGTCGTAATCCACAAACACCGACTGTACACCGTCGAGACTACTGGTGACCATCTGGATCCCGGTGGCGCAAGCGCCGTAGTGCATTCCCTCAATATTCATTTCCAGTTTTTCCATAACATGATGCAAATAATTTTTTAATAATGCGAATCCACGAGTGAAATTTAATAACATTCTCGGGAAGCAACGCTTCCCGTAATTACTAGGTATTTTAGGGGTTTACTCAGTGCACTTGACAGGAGTGTAGATTAGGTGTAAAATGGGGGTTGGACAGGCGTACTGTTCTTTGAATTTTTTTAGCTTGAAACTTTAACAAATTGGAGGTGTTAAGTGGGTTTTAGTAATTTTGCAGTCGCTGTTAGGATCAATACGCCGGACGGGAAAATTGTTGTGGTCGAAGAACCATCAAAACCAGCGCCAATTTACAAAAAGTTCCCGAGCGGCGGGAGCGAGAATAACGAAACTCCAGAAGAAGCCGCCGCCCGTGAAGTTGAGGAAGAAACGGGCTTGATCTTCCTACCAGGACAATTCCGTCTTATCACGATCGTGCAAAAACGTGGTCACAAACTCCACTTCTTCGAGGTCGACACGGATGATCTCGGCGACCTCAAGAAAATCGGCGACGAGGGAGAGATTATTTCCATCGCTGATCGTGGAGTAATGTTCTCCAACAGCTTCCTCCCACCACAGCGAAAAATGTGCATGGAGGTGTATGGTTAAACACAATAACAAAGGCCCGTTCCGATTTATCGGAGCGGGCCTTAATCATTTTAAACTAGTAGTTATTGCCGACAGATTCCTGACGTAGCTTATAGCCGATACCGCGGACAGTTTCGAGGATATTCTTTTTGCGACCTTTGTTAAGTTTACGCCGCAAATTTTTGACATGGACGTCGACAACGTTACTGAAAGAATCAAAGTCGAAGCCCCACAAGTGGTCGAGAATCTGGAGACGGCTCACTACTTGGTTGGGGTGCCGCATAAAATATTCTAATAAAGAAAACTCTTTAACCGTGAGATCAATCTTTTGCTTACCGCGTAGCACTTCGCGCGTCACCAAATTCATCGCAATGTCGTCCACTACCAATTCCCCCGGTAGAGCCTCTACTGGTCGACGCAAAAGAGCCCGAACGCGCGCCGCCAACTCTTCGGATGAAAACGGCTTGACGAGATAATCGTCCGCGCCAATGTCTAACGCCTTAACCTTGTCATCAATCCCCACCTTGGCCGTCAGCATTAGAATAGGGATACTGATCCCGAGCTGGCGCAAATGTTTGGCCAGATCAACGCCCTCCAAGCCTGGCATGATCCAGTCCATGATCACCAGGTCGTAATCCTGATGCGAGAGCTCTAGGCGCCGCTTGGCGGCCTCTGGATCAGTTAAATAATCTACGGTGTACCCCTCTTTCTCAAGTGTCTTCTTAATCGCCTTAACTAATATTTCTTCGTCATCAATAGCTAATATTTTCATATCTTAATATCTTAATGGAATAAAGATGAAGACTTAATGAAGGAACAATTTAACAAGTCTTTGGCAGGCTAAAAAAGAAACTAGCTCCCTTCCCCTCCTCACTTTCAACCCAAATTCGACCGCCATGAAGTTCGACGATTTGCTTAGAAAGGTAAAGACCTAGTCCAAGACCGTGATGGAGGTGGCTATGCGGCGAATTGGTATGGTAGAAGCGTTCAAAAATCTTTTTTTGGATCTTGGCGGGTACACCGTGTCCATAGTCTTGAACCTCGATAATTACTTCGGTTAGTGACTCTTTTTTGCCAATCTTAACTAATTTAGCTTCCGGTGAGTAGTGGATAGCATTGGTCGTAAGATTAGTCAGTACTTGACGCAATCTCTGCTCGTCACCAACGATTTGAATTTCGCCACCAAGATCAACATCAATTTTGTGACTGCCAAAAATAAATTCAAGATTATTAGACACATCTGTAATGACCTTATCAAGCAAAAATGGCTTCTTGTCTAAGACCATGGAATCTTGTTCTAAGCGTGAGGCATCAAGTAGATCCACCACCAAGGCCACCAGTTCGCTAACCTGCCGATGCATGTCGTCGGCATATTCTTGTAACTCTTGATCTGGGATCTGCTCCAGGCGCTCACGCAAGAGATCAGAGAGGAGTTGGAGCGTAGTTACCGGCACGCGGAGCTCGTGACTAGCGAGAGAAATAAATTCGTCCTTTTTTTGCTCCTCTTTTTTCCGAGCGGTAATCTCCGCAAAGTAGATCGACACGGCATTGGGCGCCGGATACATCCGAACCATAAACCACTTATGGAAACGTTTGAAAAAGAGTTCAAATGAGATGGGCTGACCTTTCTTAAGCACTTCGCGGAATTGGTCATAAAAATTATTATCGAAGGATTGGGGTGGAAACTCCTGCCACATGGTCTTACCCGCGAGTTCCAAACGCGGCTTACCAAAAAGTTTTTCGGCTGCGCGATTAAGATAAATAAAACGACCACTATTATCGAGCGAGATAAAAATGTCGCTGACGCTATCAAGAACGCGGACTATCTTACGGTGCGCGGCGTCAAGATTGCGCTTCTCCACCTCCAATTGGCGATGAACCTCCTCGTTCTCAACGCGCGAACGGATTAAAGTGGCAATAAAAAAACAAACACCGAAATTGATAATACCAAAAATAACCAACCGGCCCTGGAGATGCCCCGTATCCGGCATTACCATATTTGGCATTTTTTGTAAGACGATAGACGAAAACGAGCTAAAGAATATTGCGACTAAGCCAGCCCAAAACCCACCCAACCAAGCCGTAACCGCCACCGCCAGAGTAAACAGAACCAAGAGAGAGTTAAGGTAGTGAGATTGGGGGAAAATATACGCTTGAGCAACATGGATTATAATGGCTAGACCGACGGCGATTGCCGCCACCTGAAAACGCTTACCAGAACGCAGAGTATATGGATCGCGAAAGATACCAAGTGTGGGGTAAATCCGACGAGTCATAAAGTCGTGGATAGCACGAATAATGGGAAAATCGTTGATTTTCCTCATTATCGCGGCCACAAGCTCATACATATCTTCATCCTACCAGTATCCCGCTGGATTGGAATAGCGCGCGCAGGTATGCTAGGCTTGTGTATTACAAGGTTATTTTAGAAACATTATTTACTTATTATGGAAGAAAACAAAGCCAATTCTGCCTATACCGTCCCGGGAGCGATCCTGATTGCCGGATTGATTATTGCTGGCGCGATTTACTACAAAGGACCAGCCGCACCGGGCGACCAAGTAGCTGGAGCCGGCGCCGTTGCCGACCAAGAGGCTAATCTTGAAAAGATTCCGGCCGTTTCGGCGAAGGATCATTTAGTCGGTAATCCTAATGCCCCGATTACCATTATTGAGTATTCTGACTTGGAGTGCCCATTCTGCAAGAGCTTCCACCAGACAATGCTTGAGGTAGTTAAAACCTACTCAAACGAAGTGGCTTGGGTTTATCGCCATTTCCCCCTCGGTCAACTACACGATAAGGCCCGGCCGGAAGCTATGGCTACAGAATGCGCCTTTGAACTTGGCGGCAACGAGGCTTTCTGGGCTTTGACCAACAAGATTTTTGAAGTCACGCCTTCTAACGACGGCTTGGATCTCGCCACCCTGCCTGACCTCGCCGCTGGTATAGGGTTAGACAAAGCTGCTTTCGTTGCCTGCCAAACTTCGGAGCGGACAGCCGCCGCTGTAGAAGCGCAGTACCAAGAGGCGGTCTCGGCCGGTGCGCGTGGTACCCCCTTCCCTGTCGTCATCACCCCCGACGGCAAGCGTCTCGCCCTCCAAGGCGCTCTGCCTCGTGAGGCCATGGACCAACTCATCAAAGAACTCCTTAATAAATAGAGCGGGTAATTTTCGAGTATAAAATGACCCCGTTAGCAGTCTACACTGCCAAGGGGTCTTTTGTTTCTTTAGGGGTATAGCAATTTTAAGAAAGAACCGCAAGCGAAAACGAGACTGAATCCGAGAATAATCACGCACACAAAGGGTTTTTGGCCCGGTTTAGCGAAAAGAATGGCCACAAAAGATACAAGGAATAGGGTACCAGAAACCGCCAAAAGCATGAACCACCATAACCACATTTTTTCCTCCTTTCAAGAGAACCGATTCTACTTATAGAATACAGATGTAGCTAAATTTATCAATACCCCAATAACTTTTTTACTTTTTTGTGCTGGCGGATTTTGTTGTGAGCTTTGGCGTGTAGATCTACTGTCAAGGACCGTCCTTGACAGTGCCGCAAGTCAGTCTTAAGTTTGTCACGACCGTTTGAATGTTAAGATTGGTCGTAAATAGTAATACGATCGTAGTACTATTTACACAACCAAACTCGGCCTATTCTCGGGCCTTTTCAGGGTCTGCAAACTGCTTGACAGGATTAATAAAAGGGTATATAATAGTAGATGAAGTAAGTAGCCTACCCGCACCCCCGAATCCGAACACTAGGTTAAACTAATAATTTTTCTTCCAA
>CAYIFC010000043.1:0-5584 GCA_964362645.1 uncultured Candidatus Saccharibacteria bacterium | reverse complement strand
TATTTGTATCATGTGCTGGACCGGGAGGAGATCTCGGAGGCGGCGCTGGATTCGCTCAAACATGAGTTGGCTGAACTGGAGAAGCAGTATCCCGAATTGGTAACGCCCGACTCGCCAACCCAGCGGGTGGCTGGGGGCGTGCTTAAAGAGTTTAAGCCACTGCGCCACACCGTGCCCCAGTGGTCATTTAACGATGCTTTTACGCCTGAAGAAATGCGAGAGTTTGACGCCAGGATGAAGAAAATCTCTGGCACCGATCCAACCTATGTCAGCGAGCTCAAGATTGACGGCTTCAAGATTGTATTAACATACAAAGATAGCTTGCTCGTTAGCGCCGCCACGCGGGGTGACGGTCGTATGGGCGAAGATGTGACGGCCAACGTTAAAACAATCGAGGCAATCCCACTTGTTTTAGAAAGAAAAAATGTGGATCTGGTGGTAGAGGGCGAAATTTGGCTGGGTAAGAAAGAACTCGAGCGTATTAACAATGAGCGTAAAGCGGCGGGTGAGCCGACCTTTGCCAATCCCCGCAATTGCGCCGCTGGCACGATTCGTCAACTCAATACTAAAATAGTGGCCTCGCGGCGGCTTTCTAGTTTTGCTTATGATATCGCTGCGGGGAATTTGGATATACCACCTGCCCAAACTGAAGAGTTGGAGTTGCTCAAGACACTCGGGTTTAAGGTTAACCCACACTATAAGTACTGTCAGAATATTGAGGAAGTTATTGAATATTGGCAACGAAGTCGTGACCTAGCCCAATCTCAAGACTATGGGGTAGATGGTGTCGTTGTTAAGGTCAATGAGCGCCGCTTTCAAGAAGTGATCGGCTACACTGGCAAGGCGCCGCGCTTCGCCGTGGCCTTCAAGTACCCAGCGGAGGAGGCGGCGACCATGGTGGAAGACATTGTGCTCCAAGTTGGTCGGACGGGAGTAATTACACCGGTGGCCCTGCTTAAGCCGGTATTACTGGCTGGATCGGTAGTTTCTCGCGCTACGCTCCACAACGAAGATGAGATTAAGCGTCTTGACGTGCGGGTGGGCGATACGGTGGTGGTGCGCAAGGCGGGCGACATTATCCCCGATATCTTGTCTGTTCTCGTTGAGTTCCGGACTGGTAAAGAAAAGTCGTTCATTTTCCCGACATATCTCGAAGCCTGTGGCGGGCCAATTGAAAGGATTCCAGGACAGGCGGCGCATCGCTGTGTTAATAAAAGTTCGTTTGCTCAAGTGCGCCGCAAGTTTCATTATTTTGCCGGCAAGAGCGCGTTTGATATTGAAGGTCTTGGTCCCAAAATTGTTGATCTATTTTTAACTAACCAACTCGTCACTTCTTACGCTGATTTTTTTACTCTCAAAAAGGGTGATCTCTTGAATTTGCCGCGGATGGGTGAGAAGTTGGCTGATAAAATTCTCGCTTCGATTGAGAAGAGTCGTAATGTAACCCTGCCACGTTTTCTTATTGGTCTCTCTATTCCGAATGTGGGCGAAGAAACGGCCACCCTCTTGGCTCGACGTTTTCGTACACTCGATAAGTTAATAGTTGCACGCGAAGAAGAATTAGCCGAGATTGACGGTGTGGGGCCAATTGTAGCGGCAGCCGTGGCCAACTGGTTTCGCTTACCCGAGCACAAGCGCACGATAAAAAATCTGCTTGAACAGATCAAGCTCAAAGCCTTTCGTGAACTAGAAACTATTCGCCGGCCCAATGTTACCGGCAAGACCTTTGTCTTTACTGGCACACTCACTAAGTTTTCTCGGCCGGAGGCTAAACAGCAGGTGCAGAGATTGGGAGGCAAGGTGGGTGCCGATGTTTCGGGTGCTACTGATTATCTTGTGGCCGGCAGCGAAGCAGGCTCTAAACTCGAACGGGCACAAAGTTTAGGCGTGACGGTTCTGACCGAGGCGCAGTTTCTCCAGATGGTTAAATAGTGTTACGATGAATTTATGTTAAAGGCGGAAGAAATAAGGCGTTTGGCGTCATTGTCGCGGCTAGCTGTCTCAGAAGAAGAGTTGGCAGGTCTGGGTCAGGATCTGGAAAAGATTTTGGCCTACGTCGCTCGCCTGAATGAAATAAAGTTGTCCGACACTAAGTTTGATCCGACTGACCCACTGACGGTTAATAAAATGCGAGAAGATAGTGAGCCTCATCCTTCTGGCGGGTATTCCGATATTTTAGTTGAGCAGTTTTCGTCTGGGCGCAATGGCTTTTTGGAAGTCAAACCGATTTTAACCAATGATAAAAAGTAAAATTGAGATTCAGTTGGAAGAAATAAAACAGCGCGACAGTGAGATTGGCGCTTTCTTGGAAGTGTTTGATGATTGCCTCGAGCAGGCGGTGGCAAGCAGTGAGCGATTTAAGGTTACCGAAGACGCCCGGCCGCTGGAGGGAATGACGATCGCCATTAAGGATAACATTTTAATCAAGGGTAAAATTGCTTCCTCGGCGTCCAAGATGCTGGCTAATTATCGCGCTACTTACGATGCAACCGCGATTGTCCGTCTACGCGCCGCTGGTGCAATTTTTATTGGCCGGACAAATATGGATGAGTTCGCTATGGGCAGCTCAACCGAGAATTCGGCTTTTCAAAAGACCAGGAACCCTCATAATCTTGAGCGTGTGCCTGGCGGCTCTTCTGGTGGTTCAGCCGCGGCCGTCGCGGCCGGTTTTGCTGACGCGGCGCTTGGTTCCGACACTGCGGGTTCGGTTCGTCAGCCGGCCAGTTTTTGCGGTGTCATCGGGCTTAAGCCGACTTACGGCGCCGTTTCTCGTTACGGTTTAATGCCGCTGACTTCTTCTATCGACCAGATCGGTCCGATTGCTCGAAGGGTTGAAGATGTTGAGAAAATTTTTAACGTTATTCGTGGAGCTGATCCATTGGATTCCACCAGTGTTACGCCACCGTCTCCGCCCCCGATTCCGGCTGAACTTGTTGTTGGTGTGCTTGAGGGATTGATTGGTGAGGGAGTGAGTGAAGAAGTTAAAAGTAATTTTGAAGCGAGCAAAGCTAAACTCGCGGAAAAGGGGATCAAGTTGGTTAGTATCAATTTACCCTCACTTGAATATACTCTCGCTGCATACTACATTCTGACACCAGCTGAAGTTTCGAGTAATTTGGCGCGCCTCGACGGTTTGCGTTACGGTTATCATAAAGAAGGGGAGACTTTACTTGAAGAATATGAGCGCTCGCGCGCGATCGGTTTTGGTCCAGAAGTTCGTCGTCGGATTTTGGTCGGCACCTATGTGCTCTCGGCTGGTTACTACGATGCTTACTATCGTCGCGCAGTGTCGGTCCGGCGGCAGATCGCGGCCGACTTTGCCAGGGCTTTTACTGTTGTCGACGCAATCATGCTGCCGACGGCTCCGACGACTGCTTTTCGCTTGGGTGAAAAATTAGATGATCCTTTGCAGATGTACTTGGCCGATATTTTTACTGCCCCCGCTAATCTGGCCGGCATACCAGCCATTTCTATCCCTTCTGGTAAAGACAAAGAGGGACTACCGTTCGGTCTCCAGTTTATGGCTGCCCCTCATCGGGAAGACATTTTATTTGAACTTTCTCGCGTTTATGGAGCCGTTTGAACCAAATTATCTCAATTTAGAATATTTTTTTAATCTGGTTTATGGCTGGCTAGTGAGCGCGGGTGTGCCGGTGTTCCCTGAATCGTGGCTCTTTTGGATTAAGGTGGTGTTGGCAATAATTACTTTGGGGTTGCTAATCCTAGTCGTTTATTTGGTAGTGCGATTAGTTGTTATGCAGCGTGAGCATCTACGGGAAGCATATCAAGTGGTAATGGAAAATGTGGAAGACAAGCAAGTGCGTAACGCGGCCTGGCTTGAGGTGCTTAAAAACATGGATTCGGAAAACGAGTCTAACTGGAAATTAGCCATTATCGAAGCTGACAAAATGTTGGACACGATGGTTAAAGCGATGAATTATCCGGGTGAGAACTTGGGTGAACGTTTGAAGGGGATCGAGCCCAGCGATTTTCTCACACTCGAGAATGCTTGGGAGGCGCATAGGATCCGCAATCGTATTGCGCACGAGAGCGGCTTTATGCTCTCGCGCCGTGATGCACGACGAGCGATCTCGCTCTACGAGTCGGTTTTTAAGGAGTTTAACTATATTTAGCTTCGCCACGCCATAGCCTTTGGCGACGGCGGGTTTGCCAATCCTTGCTTCTTGCTGTATACTCTCCCCATATTCCGGGGTAGAGCAGCGGCAGCTCGCCAGGCTCATAACCTGGAGGTCACCGGTTCGAGTCCGGTCCCCGGGACAATATTGTTTTTGTGTGCCGATGGTTGGAATCGGACCAACGACCTAGCGCTTATGAAACGCTCGCTCTACCACTGAGCTACATCGGCGTTCTTGGTTGGCTTGCGCGGCTGATGGGTGCTGACCCCACGACCTCTCGCGTGACAGGCGAGTGCTCTACCGTTGAGCTACAGCCGCAATACCGAGTAATGTAGCAGAAAATTTTGTTTAAGGAAAGAAATTGCTAAACTTTATAGATGACCTGGTTAATGGCTGTAATTTTGGGAGGAGTTGAGGGGATAACGGAGTTTTTGCCGATTTCGTCGACGGCACATTTGATGATGGCGGGGAAGTTTCTTGGGCTTCCGGCCACGGAGTTTTTCAAAACCTTCGAGATTGCGATCCAAGCTGGGGCAATCTTGGCGGTGGTGTGGATATATTTTGGCAAACTTAAACAAGACAAGACCGTTTGGTTAAAGCTATTAAGCGCCTTCTTACCCACAGCGATAGTGGGGTTCGTACTTTATAAATTAATTAAAGAAGTTTTTCTCACCAATTTTCTAGTTCCGGTTTTGGCTTTGATAATTGGCGGTTTAGTGTTGATTATTTTTGAGCGGTGGGAACAGGCAGGGGAGCGAGAAGTTAAAGATTTATCGTACCAGCAGGCAGCGATTATTGGTTTAGCACAGGCCTTGGCGATTGTGCCGGGCGTTTCGCGTGCGGCGGCGGTTATTGTGGCTAGCCGTTTAAACGGTCTGTCGCGTGCGGCGGCTGTTGAGTTCTCTTTCTTGCTCGCTGTGCCGACTATTGCCGCCGCCGCTGGGTATGATCTCTTGAAAACAGGTTTTACTTTTACTCCCAACGAATTTTGGTTATTGATTATCGGGTTGGTCACAAGTTTTGTTTTTGCTTTGATCTCGATCCGTTGGTTACTTAAATACATTTCCACTCACGATTTCAAACCATTTGGAATTTATCGGATCATTATCGGCCTACTTTTTTTAGCCCTAATTTTTTAGACAAGAAAAAAGCGGCCCCAACATTTGGTGCCGCTTGCTTCTTTCCTTGTTGTTTCTACTCTTCTCCGAAGAGTTCGGTGAGTTGCTCTGGCGTTAGGTCGTCCAGGGTGCCGTTCTCAAATGCTTTCCTGATAATCATGACTTGCTCCTAGAATGGGCTACTCTAGGTCTTGGTGGCTAGCCGCGCTGACTAACCAACATCCATGACCTTACTATCCCTAGCTTAGCATACTCCTGCTTACTTGTCAAGCCCTCTGTACATATAATACGGGTTAGTAACACTTTTGATCTTTGAAATCTGTCCGCTTT
>CAYIFC010000042.1:0-5615 GCA_964362645.1 uncultured Candidatus Saccharibacteria bacterium | reverse complement strand
TCCTTTCTATTGTATATGTAAATGAGGGGAAAAGGGAGTTTCGTAATTTGGAGTTCTTAACGAAAGGAGACTAAAATGGCCATATACCGATCACCACCAGAGCCAGAAATTTGCCTTAAGTGCGGTGGAAAAATTCCCTATAAAAATATGAATGAGCCAATCCAAGGGGCGAGACACCATTGCCACTGCCCAAATTGCACAATCATTGGCCCGGGACCTGAACCATTGTGGCTGCCTGACCGAAAAAACCATGTTTGCCAAGTGCCAATAGACGAAGAAGCGATCGCCGAGGCAAAAGCAAAATTCGAGAAGAAGTGGCCCGAACTTACAAAAGCCATCCAGCAAATCGCTAAGAAAAACAAAACCAAATAGTGTCAGTGGATCTAAGCCCAAGCCAAACCATGCGGTTTGGCTTTTTTTACCTTACCGCTTATGGGCTTCGAGGTGGGGGGTGTAATACTTGGACGGAACAGTAAAAGTTGAACTTATCTCTTTCCACCAATCACTATTCTCAAAATCATCTTTCAGTAAATTTATATGGCGTTTAATGTCTTCGTTATAGGGTTTAAGAATTGTACCTATTTCTTTCTTTGTCATTACTTAGATTTTACTCCCTCCTTCCTACCCTGCCAAACGACGAGTAAGGGTGAAGCGACGAAGATTGAGGAGTAAGTACCAACAAGCACTCCAACGGCCATTAGGAGGGCGAAGTTACGCGTCGCCGCGGCGCCAGAAAAAAAGATCACGAGCAAAACAAGAATAATAGTAAGTGAGGTATTGATCGAACGAGAAAAAGTTTCCGACAAGCTACGGCCGACAGTTTCCGCGAAAATCGGACTAATATTTTTCTTTAGATTTTCGCGAATCCGATCGAAGACAACAATCGTATCGTGGATCGATAGACCAAGAATAGTGAGTAGGCCGGTTAAGAAGAGAGCATCTATCTCGTAACCTTTCGTTGCTCCTAAATAAGAAAAGAGGCCGATTGGGATTATTAGATCGTGGAGAAGGGCAATAAAAGCTACTACCCCATACTTCCACGAACTGACCGGTCTTGAAACCTTACGAAAAGCGAAAGCAATAAAAAGAATAATCAAAATTACCACCAAACTAATGGCGAGAATTCCCTTGCGGGCCAACTCTTTACCAAGAACTGGACCAATCGAACTAAAACGCTTTTCTGTCGGGGCTTGTTGGTCGACTCCACTAGGCAAAGTTTTTACAACTGTTTGGTGTTCTTCTTCAGTTAGAGTTTTGAATCTAACGATCACATCTTGCTCCCCAGCTAATTGAACGGTAGCGCCAAAATTAAGTGGCACGAGCGCTTCACGGATTACCTCAACTTCCGGCCGAACATCGGAGTAAGTAACTTCTAAAATTGAGCCACCAGTAAAGTCAGTCCCCAATTTAAGACCGTACATGACCAACGAAATAATCGAACCAACAATTAAAATGGTTGAGAGGAGGAAGAAAAAGTTTTTGTATTTAATAACAAACATAAATTAATGATTTAAACCGGAACCAAAAAGAATCCGATTAAGTTTATTGGTGTGCCGCGCGCCGATAGCTAAGAGGAAGGTCCGAGTAATGCTAATAGCGGTGAGCATACTCACTAAAACACCAATCGCCAACGTTAAAGCAAAACCACGGACCAAGCTCGTTCCGAACCAAAAGAGAATCAGGGCCGAGATAATTGACGAGAGGTTAGAATCACGGATCGAAGCCCAAGCGCGTGAGAAAGCGTGCTTAATAGCCTCATGCATATTTTGGGTTTGCTTCATCTCTTCTTTCAAGCGAGCGAAAATTAAAATATTAGCATCAACCGCCATACCCACCGAGAGAATAAACCCGGCCGTACCAGCAGCCGTAAGCGTCACCGGCAAGAGTTTAAAAATCATGAGCATCAGGGAGACATAAATCCCGAGCGAAAGCACCGCCAACAAACCATTAACTCGATACCACAAGATCATAAAAGCCGCGACGATAATTAAACCGATCAAGCCCGCCCGCACACCCTGATCGAGCGCTTCTTTGCCGAGCGTGGCATCAATCGTTTCGGTCGAAAGTAGAGCGATTGGCACAGGTAAGGCTCCGAGATTTAAATTGCGTACCAGTTCGCGCGCTTCCGTAACAGTAAATTGACCACTGATCTGGGCTTTGCCGTCGGTAATCGCCTCGCGCACCACCGGCGCCGAGATCGGTACACCATCAAGATAAATAGCGATCGGCTTGCCCACATTAGCCGTCGTGATCTCCCCAAAAAGTTTGGCTCCCTCATTGTTAAATTGAAGCGCGATCGAAGGTCCAAGCGAGCGCTGTGTGAACTCGACGCTAGCGTGTTTTAGGAAACGGCCAGTCAGTTTGGTCGGAACAAAAATCGCTTGGGCAGTCGATGAAGCTACTTTATTCAACTCAGCTAATTGACTCGGCGTAAGAGCGCTACGATCGAGCTCGGTACGGAATTCGAGTAGCGGCGTGACATTGATTAGCGCCAACGCTTCCTTGAGATCAGTTACGCCCGGCAACTCCACAATTAAACGATGCTTGGCATCATTACCTAATCCAGATTGCTCAACTTGGATAAGCGGTTCAGCTACACCGAAAGCGTTGATCCGTCGTTCAATAACTTCGCGGAGCGAATCCATCGCGTCATTAACATCTGTTGGTGCTAGAGCCGTCGTATCGGCCTCATATACCAAATGACTCCCCCCTTGGAGATCGAGCCCAAGCTTAAACGGCCGATCTAAGGTCGCGCCCGGCAAAGCCACCTCGGTGGCGTAAACAAGGCAACCCATTCCCCCGCCAATTATAAGAACGATGAGGGCCAGAAATCTGATTTTTACCATTAACGGCTAGTATAAGGCACGAGAACACAACTGGCAATGATCACTGCACTCCACACGGCGCGAGTGGCGCGCTGGTTTGAGGCAGTCCGCCGCGTTTAGTAGTAACACTAGTTGAACAAGGTTGAGAACCGTTGGGGCTACCCGGACTGCCACCACCGGCCGGTGGAGTGGTGCTTGCAAACTCATAAGCACCAATGTCATAAATCCCGACTTGCGGTCGAACCGTGCCAGCAATATCAACAAACTGATCCGGAGTAGGAATAGAACCAAGCGCCCCCTGATTGATAGCGGGACTCCCCGACTTCAAACTAAAATCAAAATTGGCTGATCCTTGACCTTGGTAATTCATAAATAACGCTTGAGTATTTTGCCCCGATAAATTGTTATTACTATTGATGTAGCTTCCTCCACTATAGAGCAGATTGTTCCGAACATTTACATTACTAATATTGCCGTATATTTGAAGACTCTCGTATCCCGTCCAACCAACAGTGTTGGAATGAATATTTACATTTGAAATTGTTCCGCCGCCAAAACTTCCGTCAATATGAACTCCTTGTGTTTCGCCGCCATTAACTGACCAATATCGATCGTTATACATCACATTGCCATATATTTGGATATCATTACTGGGGCCCCAATAATTATGAATATAGATTAATTGACTACAATCAGAGACGGTATTGTATCTAATAATAGCTCGATTAAGATTACTCAAATCCATACAATCGGGATGTTGTTGCGAAGCAAACATTTCGTTGAGGTAGTTGTATTCGATGACGCAATCGGTGCAACCACCATCAATACCGTCCTTCTGATTTTCATAGATATGATTATTTCGGAGCAAGAGGTTATGAGCTCCTCTCGTGCGAAAACCAGACAGTCCGTTACCATGAAGACTCGTATTTTCCATCGTCACGTATACCTCATTACCATCAAACTCCACCGCATCATCACCAGAACCACTGACGGCCACCCCTTGAATGGTGAGGTAACTGGAGGGATAGATTTTTTTGATCGTTACTCGGCAATCAGTCTTCCTGCCTCCTAATACTCCCTTGCACTCATCACCGGGGTAAGCCTTAAAAGTAATCTTAGCTGAAGCGGTACCAGAGCTAGCGGGAGTAAGAGTTTGATTGTATGTTCCAGCGCGGATGTAGACCGTATCACCAGCCCGCGCTTGAGCGCCAGCTTTTGTTAGCGTTTTCCATGGTAGAGCAAGGGTGCCGGGGTTAGCGTCGTTGCCAGTCGGTGCCACAAAATAATTATTAGTAATGACCGGTGGTTGAATTTGCGCCGACCAAGTTAATGTTACATTTTGTAAATTGCCGGGAGCGTTAATCATCGCTTTATACTTAAGAGTGGTACCGCCGAAACAAGCTGAACTTGCAAGTGTTTGCCCATTATTAATCGGGCACCAGGTACTGCCGTTGTTGGTGCTAAAGGAAAGAGTGGTGGCACCAAGGGTCACTTCTTGCCAATTGGCGGTGAGTTGGGCGATCTCACCAGAATTAAGGGTAATGGATTGAAAAGAACCAAAAACTGGCGACCCGCCACCAATAGCTTGCGCCAACTGCGTTACTTCCGTGGGCAAAAGCACTCGACCCCAAATTGCCGTCTCGTCGATCAAACCATTGAATGATTCAGTACCACTGCCCGCCGAACCAATATTAAGTACGGTGCCGGGCGCGTTTACACTGTGGCCAGTACTAACAATAGCGAGCACACCATCCACATAAATTCGAGCCTCGCCCAAACTACTAACTGTCGCCACCACCTGATGCCATTGGTTATTATTGACGACTGGACCACCCGAAACCCAACCACCAGCCCCAGTCTTGAAAGCAATTTTGCCACCGTACACGCTTAATTGCAGTTGGCTCGGCGAAATCGTTCGACTCAACATTGTAATATTATCGGCAGTGGTCTTAAACCACATGGCGATTGAAAAATTGTTCGGCAAATTGAGCATCATGTTTGTGCCCATATTAATAGCATCGCCACTGCCATCGAAAATGCAGGCTTGAGCGAAGCGTCCAGCGGCGGTGCAATTGGTATCGCCAACCAGTGTCCCGACTTCACCATTAATTACATTTTGAGAGTTAGAATTAAAATGCCACAAAGCTCTTAGACTATTACCAAGAATGCTAGTCGGATCAATTTCTTCGCTATTGCCAGTTATATAAGTTAGTATCCCCTGTCCATCCCAAGCCACACCAGAAAACGAAGACTGCTCAACATAATTTAAATTGTCGTAATCATCAAAGAAACTCGTACTAGTAAGGATCGCGGGACTAGCCACTTGCAAACGCTGACCAATTAACTCCGACAATTTGCCACCCACAAACGAAGAGATGACAAACACGAACAATAATAAGAGAAAACTAACAAGTGTAACGCGTTTGATTGGTTGCATATGATTTACATTTTACTGATTAATCTTTTGCACCCTCACCAACTCACTTAGGGCAGCCCGCAAAGCCGAAAGCAAATTGGCTAGTTGAGTTTGGCGGGAAAGGAAACTGGTGGGTGAGGGACAAGCAGGGATCGTCTGACCGTTCCAAGAAGTAGGGTTGCCATTGGTGCCATTGAGACCATCAACGAGAGCAATGATGTCGGCGGGAGCGGCTAGGCCACTACCGTCAATATCGGTGGAGTAAAGCGGGCGAGAGGTAACTCCATTGAGTGAGTCAATGAGAGTTAGATTGTCATTGGGAACGGTCGTGCCGTCACCATTAACATCACCATGAAGAGCACCGAGGCAGATGG
>CAYIFC010000041.1:0-5672 GCA_964362645.1 uncultured Candidatus Saccharibacteria bacterium | reverse complement strand
ACCCCGCTGTCGCAAGATGGCGGGTTTTTTGTTTTTCTAGCAGTCTTAACATTTCCACGGTCGTTAGAATCTTAAGACGCATTGCAAAAAATATTTTTGGAGAGTAGGGTGAGATTAGTATTGGGGTGATAAATTAAGGTCTTTTGAAAGGTGGTAAGCCATGACATTTGAACAATTTCTTAAGGAATTGGCAAGGTTGCCGAAGCAGGGGTGGCGGGCCACAATTATTCGCAGTGAAATTAGACTCACTAGGCCGGGAGGGTCCTGCTTTTGTCATTGCCCAATAACAGCAGTATGTTCTGCCAATAAAGGAACTGACTTGACTGCGGCATTTTTCCGCACCGCCGCTAGGGCACTACGAATATTAACTTATGTGAACTTAATCGTGAATGCAACAGATTATAAAACCTCCCAAAGACTAGTGGTGAAAAAAGCGCGGAAACGTATACTCACCGCGCTCAATCTCCAAGAAACCGCGTGATTGGGGGGCACTCGCTCACATTTCGCACCCGCCATCTTATGATGGCGGGTTTTTTGTTTGACTTTAATGAGGGGTCGTGTATTATAGAGATACAAACGGCTTCGGCCTCGGGGTGGCAGAAATGCCACCCCTGAATTTTTATTTACCCTTACACAAAGCAACGATCCTGTCTTCTAAAGATTGGAAAGTTGGAACATCAATAAATCCAATCTTTTGATATAAACGCTTAGCATCCAAAAGTTTTAATTGCGACAGTATCGCCATTCGGGTCATACCATCGCCTAGATCGATCGGTAAATAAAACTTTCCACCCTTGTCTCTCGTTGTTAGGGGTACACCCCAAAAAACTTCTTTATTAAACTTACGAAAAATTATTACTGGGCGGGCAAAATTTTGCCCCTTTCCGTCCTGCTCAAAACCAATATTAGTTCCTAAGTGACAGAACCAAATCTCCCGTTCGTGGAAGAAGACTCGTTTTTCTTTACTGTCAACCTTCTCCTTATGGCCGTGCCAACTCCAAAAATCCTTTTGCATCCGACCATCCTACCAACTTTTTAATCAAGATCAAGTTTTTCCTACACAAAACAAAGTTATCCACTAAATAAATATTTATTTTTTAAATCGTGTGCTAGGAATGGGGAGATAGAGTACAATGTTTAACTAAATGACCCTCAACTTCCAAGAAGAAAAGCAAGATAAGCGACTCGCTGAATTGCACAGCAAGGAAGCGGAAGATTTGGCTCAAATTCTCTCCACCAAGTACAACCTCCCCTACATCGATCTCTCGAAGTTCTCGATAAACACCGACGCCCTACGTCTCATCGAGGAGCCAGCCGCGCGCACCGCCAATATCGCGGCCTTTAAAATCACCGGCAAGAACCTCTTTATGGTCGTCTCCTCGCCTAACAAACAGGAAACTCAACACGTAATAGCGGAAATGACTAATAAGGGCTACACACCGCAACTCTACTTAGGTTCTGAAGCCTCGCTCGAGCGCGCCTGGGGTCGCTACGGCGAGATCTCTCACTCGGCTGCCACCTCTGCCGGCACAATCGACATCGCTTCGGGTGACGTCGCCACTTGGATGGATAAAATCCAGAGCCTAGAAGCCCTAAGAGAAAAAATAAAGGAGGAGGGCGGATCAAAGAGCCCTAAACCTAACGGTCGGGCAAGTGACGTCTCAAGTGTGCTAGAAATCTTGCTGGCCGGCGCCATTGCCACCAGTGCTTCCGACATCCACCTTGAGCCAGAGGAGGAAAGTGTGCGCTTACGCTTTCGACTTGATGGTGTGCTCAACGACATCACTTTTTTCGACAATAAACTCTACACTCAACTACTTTCGCGGATTAAATTAGTTTCGGGATTAAAATTAAATATCAAACACACGGCGCAAGATGGCCGCTTTAGTATTACCTTGGGCGAAAGCAATATCGAGATCCGCACATCCGTGCTCCCGGGCGCCTACGGCGAATCAATCGTGCTCCGCGTCCTTAATCCTAAATCTATCTTAGTTAACTTTTCGGATCTGGGGATTGAGCCCTCGCTCTTTAGTGTGGTAGAGAAAGAAATCAAGAAGCCGAACGGCTTGATCCTACTCACCGGCCCAACAGGCTCGGGTAAGACGACGAGTCTCTACGCCTTCTTGCGCACCATTAATTCGCCCGAGAGCAAAATTATTACGATTGAAGATCCGATAGAATACCATCTAAACGGTATTAACCAGACTCAAGTCGACAAAAGTAAGGATTATACTTTCCTCACCGGTTTGCGCAGTGCTCTGCGCCAGGATCCAGATGTGATCATGGTGGGCGAGATCCGCGACGAAGAAACGGCCAAGATCGCCGTTAACGCTTCGCTTACTGGCCACCTCGTTTTCTCTACCCTCCACACCAATAACGCCGCCGGTACGATCCCCCGCTTAATTGATCTGGGGGTTAATGCAAAAGTGATTGACGCCGCACTCAACTTGGCGATCGCTCAACGCTTGGTGCGTAAGCTCTGCGAAGTTTGTAAAGAAAAATACGCTCCTGAAGGAGCGGAAAAGAAATTATTAGAAGAGGTGCGGGCCAGCATTGTGGCGCGCTCGCCTCGCGAAAGCTCCGGCGTAGCAAGCCGGCCTGTGCCAGAGATTACAGTGGTTTATCGGGCAAAAGAGGGTGGCTGCTCGGCCTGCCACACTACCGGCTACCGTGGGCGGGAGGGAGTCTTTGAGGCCATCATTGTTGACCAACTTATCAGCAAGACCTTGAGCGAGAATCCGAACGAGCGCGAAATTAGGGTGGCGGCTAAAGGGCAGGGTCTGCTCGAGATGCGACAAGATGGAGTATTGAAAGTGTTGGCCGGCTCCACTTCGCTCGTGGAATTAGGTCGCGTGGTGGATTTGAGCGAAGAGATCATTTAGAACGTCAAACGTTCTTTGAGACCCGAACGCTCTTTAAAACAAAAAATTGAGGCCATAAACCTCTAAGCAACCCTTTGATGATAAATCACCAAAGTTAGACAGATGTTTAAGGATAGACCCCGCAATCAACCGAAGTTGAAAACCAAGTCGTCCTTGAATAAAAGTCCGTTAAGCCGGGGGGCCTAGTTGCTTGGAGGTTTGTGGCCTCAATAAGGGGTATTACCCACTATTTAGTCATCCATGTAGATGCTAGCATAAAACGTTTTGTATGTCAAGCCCTAAACCAAACATCCCTCCTACCAACCTTTTAGATAGCGCCCTGCGACCAGCGGCGTGGGAGGAGTATATTGGCCAAAAAACTATCAAAGAAAACCTGCGGATCCTGCTTTCGGCGGCTAAACACCGCGGCCAACCGCCAGAACACCTCCTCTTTTACGGGCCGCCGGGCTTAGGCAAAACCACTCTTGCCCACCTAATCGCCCATGAAACGGGGGCGCAGATTAAGGTGACGTCCGGACCAGTGGTGGAGAAGGTTGGTGATCTCGCCTCCATTCTTACCAACCTCGCGGCCGGCGACATCCTCTTTATCGATGAGGTCCATCGGCTTAACAAAATGATCGAGGAAGTCCTCTACCCGGCGATGGAATCCGGAACGTTGAACATTATCATTGGTAAGGGTCCGGGGGCAAGGGTGATCCAGCTCGATCTACCACCGTTTACCCTCATTGCCGCCACCACGCGCATCGCTTTATTGTCGGCTCCTCTGCGTTCGCGCTTCTCGGGTGGAACGTTTCGTCTCGAGTTTTATAGCGCTGAAGAGATTGAAGAGATACTAAAACGCTCGGCCAAGATTTTAGAAGTTGAAGTCGAGCCGGGCGCGCTGAAAGAGATTGCTGAACGCAGCCGCTTTACTCCTCGCATTGCCAACCACTTCCTCAAGCGCTGTCGCGATTTTGCTCAAGTTAATAACAAACCCCTGAACCAGCAAAGCGTTAAAGATACCTTGGCCTTACTCGGCGTAGACGAAGCCGGACTCTCGGCCGCTGATCGGCGGGTGCTAGAAATATTGATCGAGAAATTTGCCGGCGGACCGGTGGGTCTTGGCACACTCGCGGCGGCGGCGGCGGAGGAAGAAGCCACGATTGAAGAAGTGCATGAGCCTTATCTCCTCCAGCTCGGCTTTATTGAGCGCACGCCGCGCGGCCGCCTCGCCACCCTCCGCGCCTACAACCACCTCGGCTTCGATCTCCCTAAGGACCGCCAAGACAAAATGTTTTAGGTTCGATTAAGCCTGATTAAAGCTCATTGACAATTTATGTTCCAAGAATAAGATGGGTGTATGAAAGGTATCATCAATACAAATACTTCTCCCAAAACCCAAATAGAGACCTTGCGCCGAGATATTAAAGTTGGTTTAGACCAATTGGATCGTGGTCAAAAAGCAGCTTTTGATAAAGAGTTGGTAGAAAAAATAAAAGTTTCTGGCCGCAAGCGCTTGAATTTAAAAAAATAAATAACTACCGTTATGAAGCAGGCCTTCCTCTCACCCCAAGCCGAGATTGATCTCGGTGATATTTGGTTTTATATCGCCCAGGATAATATCGACGAAGCCGACCACTTTATTTCCCACCTTCTCGAAAGGTGCCAAAAATTAGCGGAATACCCGGGGATTGGCCGACAAAGACCAGAATTAGCACCCAGCCTGCGTAGTTTACCAGTCGGTAACTACATTCTCTTTTATCAATCGATAAGAAACGGAATTAATGTGGTTCGTATTTTAAATGGCTCTCGCGATCTACCCTCGATGTTTTAGACATAAAAGAGCCCGAGTGTACAAACACCCGGGCCCAAACTCTAAATCAATTACACCACTACCTCACGGATACCACAAAACCAAGAATCATCGACGCGGCTGGAGGAGCCGATGCTAAACTTGCGTTCGTTAGGACACCAGCCACCGCACGCGACAGAACCATCAGAATCTAGAAGAGTGGAGGTTCTAGTAGAGCCCACAAGGTCAAGATAAGGTGGGAGCTTTAAATTCTTAGCCAACGGCTTGCGCTTTTTGTGAACCCAACCCCAAAAAGCAAAAAGGCAGTTGTATTGACGGATACTAATGAACGGGATTTGCCGCATCATGGCATCGTCGTAAGACAAGCGCATATCGGTCTCAGCGCTAGACCTTATCAACACCAGCAATGCCGAATCAACTGCCGCCAGATAGGGTTCCTCAATCTCAAGAACATCGAGATCTGGCCAATAACAACTACCCTTGAAAAAACGGCGCACCAACCCTAAACTTTGCTCATTACTGACCTGGGTCGGCACAATGAGTGGCCAGTCGAAGCCGGCTCGATAAGTTGGGTGGGGTAGGTCGCTCAACTTGAGTTTGAGCATATCTTCCCAAAACTCGCACCAGAGAAAAATCATAGTGTTGGTGAGGTCGGGGTAATCATTGGGGTTACCGGTATTCTTTTTGGTCTTCCGCTTTTGCGGTTCGGTGAGAAGGGGCTGACACACACGATAAACCTCACGGGGATCGAGTGATCCTTTCCGAACTCGCTCAAATAAATCATGCTGTTGTCTGGCAAACTTCCCAAGAACGTCATCGGCGACTTGCGTCATGATGGTCCTTTCCTTTCTGTTGCTATGGTTCTCCGCCCGTCTCTGAGATCGCCACCGTTGCGATACATGGTGACGCTCAGAGTGCTGACGGGGAAACGCTGGACTGACGCTAGGCCAGCACTAGGTCCGCCTTGACCGCGGCCGCGGCTTTCAGGAAACCTTGTG
>CAYIFC010000040.1:0-5736 GCA_964362645.1 uncultured Candidatus Saccharibacteria bacterium | reverse complement strand
AACCCGGATTAACGGCTTGAAAAGCCGGCGTCCTAACCGTTAGACGATAGGGCCACAACTTGCGTATAGTAACATTTTTTATGGCGATGGCAATAAAAATTAAAACATAAAAAAGTCTGGTCGTGTGGCGTCACACGACCAGACCGTAGGGTTGCCCCGCAGAACTAGGGGCAAGCTGCGTAGTTTAAGTGTCCCGGCGGTAGGCGGATGTTGTCGCGTCGAAAAGGTGTGTTCCGAGCTACCGCCGGGTACTGCGAGTATTGAGACCTAAATCCAACTTAAGTTTATACCCCCTATACTAAATGAGCAAACTTATCCAAGGCCAGCGATCTATTTGCCAGTATGTAAATAAAGATAGATATCTTCGAGCGCTTTAACGCCGTCGCCGGCGGCGATATTGTTTTGGTGGTAGAGACCTTCAGCGCCGTCACCGGCCGCCCAGATACCCGTTACTGAAGCGCGGTGGTTGCACGGGTCGATTACCACGGCACCATAAGGGGTCAGAGTAACTAAATCTTTTACAAACTCGGTAGAGGGGATTAGGCCGATTTCTACAAACACGCCTTGCGTTGGGATCTCAGTGGTGGCGCCACTAATTTTATCTTTATAAACAAGCGAGGTCACAAATTTGTCGCCTTTAACTTCAACGGTCTCGGCATTGGTAACAGCCTTCATTTTAGGATTGGCCAAAACTTTCTCCATTGTCACAGGGTCAGCGCGATATTCGGTGCTGTGGTGGAGGAGGGTTACACTCTTAGCATAAGCGAGGAGTTGGAGCGCTGTTTCAAAGCCGGCGTTACCACCGCCGATTATTACCACATCGCGGCCGCCGAAGAGCGGTCCGTCGCAGGTAGCGCAATAGGTAATGCCTTTTTGTTCAAACTCGGTGGCGCCGGGCACAGTCAGTTTGCGCCGATGAGCGCCCGTAGCGAGGAGTACAGTCTTGGTTTCAAAAGCTTGGCCTTTCTCGGTACTAACATTAAAATTACTACCCTTTTTCTCGACCTTACTAACCCGTGTGCCTTCTTTAACAACGAAGGTGTCACTAACGTAAGACATAACATGATCTTTAAACTTGGCCGCCAGCGCTTCGCCGGAGATGGCGCGCTCGCCGATCCAGTTTTGGATTTCGGCTGACACAATCGATTGACCGCCAAAGTCTTGAGTGAGGAGGAGGGTGGTGAGCTTTTTTCGAGCGGCATAGACTCCTGCGGCCACGCCCGCTGGTCCACCACCAATTATTATTAAATCGTAAACCATATTCAATTATTTGCGATTACGACGAAGGAAGGCGGGGATTGATGACCAATCGTCGTCATCGCTATTTTTAGACCCCTTGATTTCTTCGGTCCGCTTACTACCCCAAGGTTGTTGTTTGTTGATTTTAATATCCTGAATTTCGATTGGTTCTTTTTCGTTTTCTTTATTTTCGGCCGAAATTTGTTTGTTTTCCATCAATCCACCGGCTGGAGCCGGTTTTCGTTTGGCATTCTCGGGGAAGCCGGAAGCGATGACAGTAATCTTAATCTCATTCTTGTCGAGCTTGCTGTCTTGAATCGCCCCGAAGATAATCTTAGCATTTGGATCAGCCGACTCCACGATAACCTTAGCGGCTTCTTGGATTTCGTACATGGTCATGTCGCTTGAGCCGGCAATAGCAAAGAGGACGCCCTTAGCTCCGTCGATGGAGACGTCGAGGAGTGGTGAGTTGATGGCCATTTTAGCGGCGTCAACGGCGCGGTTGTCGCCGACGCCGGTACCAATACCCATTAAGGCCGAACCAGCATTGGAAAGGATGGCGCGGATGTCGGCAAAGTCAACATTAATGATACCGGGCGTGGTGATCAAATCGGAAATACCCGATACTGCCTGACGGAGTACTTCGTCGCAAATGGCGAAGGCCGAGGTGGCGGTGGTGTTCTTGTCGATCAAGCCAAGCAGACGATCGTTAGGGATGATGACAATAGCATCAACTTCTTTTCTAAGTTCTTCGATTGCTTTTTCAGCGATTTGCATTCGTTGCGCCCCCTCGAAGAAAAAAGGTTTGGTCACTACGGCGACGGTGAGGATACCCTGGTCTTTAGCTGTTTTAGCCACCACCGCTCCGGCGCCACTCATGGTGCCACCACCGGTGCCACCAGCAATAAAGATCATGTCGGCGCCCTGGATCGAGTTTTGGATATCTTCGATGCTTTCTTCGGCGGCTTTGCGCCCGAGCTCCGGATTCATACCCGTGCCGAGTCCGCGCGTTAAGTTTTTACCGATGTGGACCTTCTTCTTCGCGAGGGAGTGGTGGAGATCCTGCGCGTCGGTGTTGATGGAAACGAAGTCAACGCCGCGGAGTTGGTTGCTGATCATATGATTGACCGCATTTTTACCCGAGCCACCGACACCGATGACTTTAATTCGAGCAAACGCTTCAATCTCTGGGGCGATCTTAGGCATTTCGTTCCAAGCTTACACTACGGTAAAAGTTCCCGCAACCATTGCAGAAACTTGCCTTTCGTGCGGCGGAAGAGGCGAGTGCCGACTGACTCACCGAGTTCGGCGCCGAGGCCAAAAAGACATAAACCATAGGCTACAAGCCAGGCCGGATCCTTAATTTGGGTCTTGCCGGCTGCGTCAATAACGGGGGTTAAAACCCGCGCGGGCAGTTTGAGCTCTTCTTTCGCCAAGCGGTCAAGGTTGGGTAGTGCGGCGCCGCCGCCGGAGAGCACGAGACCGGCGGGGAGAAGGCCGCTGCGCCCGATTTTTTTTAGATGACCCTCAATTAACTCAAACATGTCAGACAGACGGGCTTCGATAATTTCATCAAGTTTCTTTTTTAAAGTGACGACATTTTCCGAACCAATTTTGATTCGTTCGGCTTCGTCTAGTGGTACGCGCAGGCCGAGCGCGATGTCGTTAGTGATGTCGAGCGAGCCGATGGGTAGGATCGAGAGCGAGACGGGGATCCCTTCTTCAAAGACGGCGATCGAGGTGGTTTGCGAGCCGATGTTGGCGAGCACCACGCCAGCCGCTTTCTGCTGATTGCTGAGCGCCAAGAAACTGGCGGCAATTGGGGAAGCCACCACATCTTCAACGGTGAGTCCGGCCAACTCGACGGCGCGCAATAAGTTGGTGAGATGTTGATTAAGACAGGTGACGAAGAGGGTGCGCACTTCAAGCTTACTGCCGCGCATGCCTTCAGGTCGACCAAGAATTTTTTTGCCGTCGAGTTTAAAGTAGAGCGGAATAATGTGGATGATGCGCCCATTTTGATTATCTGTTAGGTTGAGTTCAGACAATTCGATAACGCGATTGATATCGTTGTCAGTGATTTCAGAATCAGCGCGCGAGACTACCACTTGCCCTTCGCCAATTTTAGATTCTACTGTTACACCACCAAGTCCGAGGAAGACGTGCTTGATCCGCGTTTGGGCTACTTTCTCGGCTTCGGCGATAGCACTACGGATCGCTTGCGCCGCTTCTTCAGCATTAATGATGTAGCCGCGCCGGAGGCCGCGCGATTCACTTTTAGTTAATGCTAAAACGCGGGGAGCTTTGCTCCCGCGTACTGCTTCACAAACGGCGACACGGATAGAAGATGTGCCGACGTCAAGGCCGGTGACGATTGCTTTTGGCATTTAGGCGCAGACTCTTTAAAACTTTAGTTTCTGCTGCCTCCATTTTACTCCCATGGAGATAACCTTTCAAATGAAAGAGTCCGTGGATAAAGAGAACGGCCACTCTTTCGGTCAAACTTTCAGCACCTAACTTTGCTTCTTTTGTCGCCTTCATTAAGTCGATAATGATTTCTCCACTTTTCTTATCAAAAGGGAAGCTCAAGACATTAGCTGCGTGATCTTTGCCGCGCAATTTTAAATTAAGCGCGCGGGATCGGGCCGAGCCCACAAAGGCTAAGCTTAGTTCATAGTTTTGGCCTAAAACTTGCGCGGCAAGTTCGGCATAGGGGAGAGCGGGCGGAGTCCGCTTAGCGAAATTTCGTATGTCGAGCATCCGGCAGTTTGCCGAGTTTACGGAGGCGTTCAATCTGACCGATTTTCTCAATTCGTTTGAGGGCGCGCTTTTTTTGCTTATAGGCGGAGAGTGGTCGTTGCTTGTATTGATTGGCGCGGACCTTACGCACGAGGCCAATGCCCTGCACGCGCCGATTAAATCGCTTTAACAGACCGAGGTTTGATTCGGTCGTGCTCTCCTTCCTCACTTCCACCACGCTATTCATAGTGCCAAATGCTAGCACACAAAGTTTTTGGGGACAAGTTGGTTGGTTTGTACAAATTAGAGGGCTAAAATTAGTAGCATGTTTACAAATTCAAAACAGTTTCTCTTAGTCTTATTACTCCTAACCTTATTTATCACCCCGTTTCTTGTTTCGGCTCAAACCTCGAATCAGTCTCTAATCGATTTGCTCTCCGCGCGGATTGCACAACTTAAAGCTCAATTAAACCTACTCAAAAACCCAAATTCTCAATTAGTAAATACTAATGGTTCTGTGGTGGGTATGACAGCACAAAGTGGAGAAATAGAAGTGTCTGTAAACACTCCCGAAATCTGTCATGACGGATGGTGCTGGGAAAATCCTGGTCCTCAAGGAAATAGCCTAAATGATTTGTTTGCGTTTTCAGTAAACGATATTTGGGCGGTCGGCGTGGCCGGGACAATTCTCCGCTGGAACGGAACGGAGTGGTTAAGAACAGAGAGTAATACCAAAAATGAACTTACTGGAATCTGGGGCAGTGCGCCGAATGACCTTTGGGCGGTTGGGAGAAATCAAACACTTCTACATTGGAACGGTACAAGTTGGAGTACCGTTCGAGAGGGAACATTGTCTTCTTACTCTGATATCTGGGGAACAGGTGTTTCGGATATTTGGGTTACGAATCTTCAAGGCGGAATGGTCCACTTTAATGGCACGACTTGGACAGATGTCGCTGGGCCAACTATTCGATTACTGACTGGTGCTTCAGGAGAAATTTTTGGTTGGGCCTCTGGAATTGGAATGTATCGCTATAGCAACGGTTTATGGTTACTCGTACCGAATAGTAATACCACTATTCTGAACCCTAACAGCATGCGGGTGATTTCGAGCATGGATGTTTGGATGGTTGGAACGCAGGGGAAAGTCGCCCATTGGAACGGTAGCTCTTGGAGTGATATTCCCCTTGGTATTAATGCTAACATGAAGGCAGTTTGGAGTAGTGGCCCCGACGATGTTTTAGTGGCTGGATACAACGGGGAGATGCGTCGCTGGAACGGATCAAATTGGTCGGCACCACAGTTAAACCGTTATACTGACTCTAATCAATTCGAAGCACTTGTTGGCACCGGCCCTAATGATATTTGGGCAGTGGGTAGTTACGGACTCATACGACATTGGGACGGCGTTTGGTGGCAAACTGCCTCCGGTTTTAGAAAGGAGATATATGGTTTTTGGGGAAGCGTTCCAAACCAGATTTGGGCAGCCTGTACTAACGGTGCATGCTTCTGGAACGGAACTTCTTGGTCCAGACAGGCCATGGGGGTCCCTCCCATGGCTGCAGTTTTTGGATTTAATGATAATGATGTTTGGTTACTTGGACACATCGGTTCGGTGTTCCGTTGGGATGGAAATAATAGGGCATCCCTTCGTTTTTCCAGCGCGACAACGTAGCGACGGCCACGTCCAAACGCCGCTCTATTTCCCGAAGTGGCGTTCCCCTTTCGAGGTGCATAGCCGCCGCCTTCAGCGTTTTT
>CAYIFC010000039.1:0-5867 GCA_964362645.1 uncultured Candidatus Saccharibacteria bacterium | reverse complement strand
ATCGAAGATAAGGGTAACGATAGCGAAGACAAAGTTTTCCGCAGTCGCGGCTACTATGTCTTTACCAATAATTTGAAGATGGTGATCTTGATTGACCGCGGTAGTGCTTCAGCTTCCGAGATTCTGGCCGGAGCGCTTTCCGAATATGGTAAGGGGACCTTGGTGGGGGAGAAGACTTTCGGCAAGGGTTCGGTGCAAGAAGTGATTAATGTAACGGAAGATAGTTCGGTTAAGATCACGATTGCCCGCTGGCTGACGCCTAATGGTAAGAGTATTTCGGAGAACGGTTTGGAGCCGGATGTGATGGTGGCCGCTCCGACGGACAAAGAACGCAAAAAGAATCCCGACGCCGACCCCCAACTCGCCAAGGCAATTGAGATTTTGAAGTCCCGTTAGAAGTAGAGGCGCTGCGAGCCCTCGCGACTTCTAACGGGATGAATAAAAAATAAAAAAACTGCCGCCCCCGAACAATCGGTAGGCGGCAATGTTGACTATTTCTCTCGTTTATTTTGGCAACTATCTGTCTGCTTCTCGGCTCATGAGCAACAAGCCGACAAGCGATGATAGAAACATTACTCCGCCAACCATTAAGCTAAATAAAGCCTTAAACGGCACTTGGTCTAGTGGTGTCTGCGGGTTGCATGTTGAAACAGAGACGGTGAGAAATAACACACCAAAAATTAACAGAAGAAAGGTTGATACAACTAATAATCTCCACATTTTTATCTTCCTCATTAATTTCACAAAGTTTTAGCTCGAAACCACAAGGTTTCAAACACTAGTCCAAAATGATTATATACAGCCTAAACCTAATCTGTCAAGTAGGCAGGGGAGGGGGGAGTAGGGTATGATAGGCGGCATGAAAGTCATATTAAAAGAGCATGTGGCCAAGGTTGGTCGTAAACATGAGGTTAAGGAGGTTAAGTCCGGCTTTGGCCGCAACTTTCTCTTGCCCCGCAATTTGGCCGTCCTCGCCACTGATGGCAATTTGCGCAACCTCTCCACGGTTTTAAGGCGCTCTGAAGCTGAAACTACCAAGCGCCATGCCGAAGCTCTTAAGAACCTCAAAAAGTTAGAAGGTAAGACCATCGCCATTACGACTCGCACCACCGAGCAAGGCCACTTGTTTGAAGCTATACACGCTAATACGATTGCGCAGGCTATTAAGGACCAAGTTGGACTTGAGATGAAGCCGGAGTGGATCAAGATCGCCAAGCCGATCAAGGCCTTGGGAGAAGTTGCTCTGACTGTTGAAGAAGACAAACACACCGCCAGTTTTACTCTAGCGGTGGCCCGCCCGACCGAACGGTCATTCGGGCGGGTTGATGGAGTAGAGTAGGAAGTCCTTAGATAACTAGATAACGCTAACGGTTTTAACCTTCTTGATTTTAGAGTTAAAGCCGACTTTGCGTTTGGAGCCAAACTTAACAACGCCGTCGCGGAGAGCGAAGATCGTGTGATCCTTGCCGAGGCCAACGCCTGTACCGGGTCGCACGTCGGTGCCGCGCTGGCGGATGATGATGGCACCCGGTTTAGCCACTTCGCCCTCGAAGAGTTTGACACCTAAATATTTGGGGTTAGAATCCCTTAGGTTTTTAGCGGTACCGCCGGCTTTACGATGGGCCATAGGTTATGAGTCTAAACGATTACAAAAATAAAATCAAGAGTTTTAAAGAGGCGATAGAAGGGGGCTGGTTTGGGCCCCTAGTTTTGGTGTTGGTAGCGGCCGCGGCCTTCGGCCTGGGCCGTTGGTCTAAATTGGAGGAATTAAGGCCACCGGTAACTATCCAGCAAGCCGGAGCAGCCAATAATTTGGCTGCGGCAGGGGACTCATCATCCCCCACAGCTACCCTAAAGCTGCCAAGCAGCTCGGGCGAGGGGAAGTACGTGGGCTCCAAGACCGGCACTAAGTACCATCTCCCGTGGTGCTCTGGCGCACAGCGCATTAAGGAGGAGAATAAAATCTGGTTTAATTCTGAGGCAGAAGCGGCAGGGAAGGGTTATGGTCCGGCCGCCAATTGCCCAGGACTCTAGAATAAGTATAGTCGTACAATATATCTTTTACGACCCACCAGAGGCGGGCAAGCGCTAGCCCTTATTTATTCCAGCAAGGTTTGCTCCAGATCCATGGTCCGGCGCCGTCATCATTGATAAGCCACATGGCGTACTCAATGTTGCCTTCCGCGGTTTCAATATCGAAGCCGAGCGCCTGACTCTTCCCTAGGTGGTAATATTCGTTAATTTGAAAGACTCCAACGTCAGCTTTATTTTCGCGGCCACGAATAAGCTTACCCGTCTTGGGATCAAATTGCTGGAGATTGCTCTCACAGCGAGCAATCTTAAGTGCCAGCTCTGAGTCCACACCATAAGCCGCGGCCTGCTCTACAATGAGCTCAGGCACGATCATTTCCTGCGTTTGGGCAGGTAATTCGGTCACTATGGCGATTTGTGGTTCGGGCACGATAGTCCCGGCACTAGGAGTGCCGGTAGCTAACTGCGATACCGCCATCAAGCCGGCAAAGCCAATTTTAGAAAATGTATAAATGGTAGTAGGACTAGCAAAGGCCCAGTAAGCAAGTTACTGAGCCTTTGTAAAGCGTTATTTTTAAGGGTATTTAAGCCAACCTTGTTTTCCGCTCAAATACCATCCCTATACTAGCATTTGGGGGTCTGGCTGTCAAGACAAAACTTCATTTAACGATATTTGTCAAGTAGTTGACTAAAGTCCTAAAATGTCCTAAAACCTGGGCGATAAATTGCTTAAGATTGATCCAGTTGTTCTGGATGAAGTCCGAATTTACAACTTTCCTGACATCCAAATCAAAGTAGACACTAAGAACAAAGAAAATAGCGATGATAACAACAATTTTAAAGAAGCCACGCTGTTCTCTCATTCCCCTATTATACTAGAGGTAAATTAGCGGGTCGAGGTAAGCCTTGGGATCAGCGATGGGGACAATCACATTTTTGCAATTGATACTGTTACTGAAGAGTTGAACCTGAAGGCCTTGGGTAGCGTAGACGGTAAAGTGGAGGTGTGGACCAGTTGAGTAGCCGGTGTTGCCACTGTAGCCGATGAGTTCGCTCGTCTGCACTACCTGACCCTTAACGGCCTTAATAAGCGAAAGATGGGCGTAGAGGGTCGAAAGGCCGTTGTTGTGGTTGATAAGCACCCATTTGCCGTAGGAGACGCACCCTTTCTGGAGATCGGTGTCGCCGGTGGCGGTAATGGTGCCGCTTAGTGCTGCTTTAACTGGTGTACCCTCCGGGGCTCGGAAGTCGACGCCATTGTGAGTGCCGGAGGCATAGAGACGACCTGAGTCGGAAGTTCGACCGAAGTTTTGAGTGATAGTAACTTCGTCCAGTGGCCACTTGAGAATCCCCTTACCCGCGGCCGGGATCAGGCTTTTGTCGACTGTGAGGTTAAGCTCGGATTCCAGTTTGAAGAGTTCGGCCTCGGCCGCCTTCT
Organism: uncultured Candidatus Saccharibacteria bacterium; assembly: GCA_964362645.1. Lineage (GTDB taxonomy): Bacteria > Patescibacteriota > Minisyncoccia > Phycocordibacterales > JACOZG01 > CAYIFC01. The sequence continues at coordinate 2,398 of CAYIFC010000039.1, read as the reverse complement.
TTTGGGCCAGACGATCGGCGAGTAGTTTTTGGTAATTGGATTGCTGACTCTTGGTTTGAGTTAGAAGGGAATCTTTTTGGGTCCGGTTCTTTTCGGTCAGGCTTTTTTGGTCTACCAAGGTTCCACGGAGATCTTTAAGCTCGCGGTGTTCGGCCTCAGACTCGGCACGTGAGCGTTCGAGATCACTCTTAGCTGATTCGAGATTGCTGATGTTGTGGTCGAGCGAGGTTTGGAGTAAGCGGAGCTGGTCAGTTTCCGACAAAAAGTCGGACCATTGATCATAGGCGACCATTACCTCGACCAAAGAGCTTTGCTCGCGCTCGCGGATTTGACGAATCAATTCACTAATAGAGGTTTGGTTGCCTTTAATTCTTGTAGCTTTTTCTTCGATATCAAGCGCGATCTTGTCGATCGTCAGATTCGTTGTTGCTATCTTCTTTTCGGTGAGGGCAATGTCGGTTATAAACTTCTTGCGAGTGGTTTCGAGGCGATTAATTTCGGCCTGGAGAGTACTGGCCTTGGTGCCCGCCGTTTTTAACTCCTTTTGGTATTGGGCGATCTCGGCCTCGAGTTTGGTAATCTCTTGATTGTGGGAACTTATTCTTTGGCGCAATTCTTCGGTTGTGGCCGCCCAAGACAAAACCGGCACTACTATGATTAGGAACAAAACAATTGGCAGTAAATGTTTAAAATGCTTAAGATAAGTTTTGAGCATAAGTTAAACGCGAGAGGGTTTCGGCTTTGCCGATGAGCGCGGCGACGGTGAAGGGGTCGGGTGACTTCTCTTTGCCAGTGAGGGCGACTCGGAGTGGCCAGAGAGTAGCCTTCTTGCCAACTTGCTCGGCATAGGGCCAGACGATGGCTTTGATCTTGTCAGCCTGCCAATCTTCTTCATGAACGTCATTTAACAGCTCGCTTAGCTTAGTTAGATGGGTTTGGTCTTGTAGGAGAGCTAAAGAGTAGTTGGGTTGATTAAAGAACCAGTCCCACTCCCCGCTCTTAAGCATCACGTCAATTTCGCTCAACGTGGTAATCCTTTCCCTGATAAGTGGTAAGAGTTTTAGTGGGATACTGGCTGGGAAGGCCGAGTCGGGCAACTTTTTAATATATTCCCGATTAAACCAGTTTAATTTTTCCAGGTTAAAGATCGCTCCCCCCTTCTGGATTTTCGTCAGATCAAAAATCTGAACCAAGTCTTCAAGCGAAAATAATTCCTGATCGGTGCCCGGATTCCAACCCAGTAGGGCCAGGTAATTAATCATCGCTTCCGCCAAGAAGCCCTGATTGCGGTATTCAGTAGTTGAAACAGCTCCATGGCGTTTAGATAACTTAGACCGGTCGGGAGCAAGAATAAGCGGGATGTGGGCGTATGAAGGCTGTTCGGCCCCAATAGATTTTTGTAATAAGATTTGTCTTGGCGTGTTAGAGATATGCTCTTCGCCACGAATGATGTGATTCACACCCATTTCGAAGTCATCAACGACAACGGCGAAGTGGTAGAGGGGTTCATCTAAACCCTTAGCAATGACCATGTCGCCTAGTTCGGTGGTATCGAATTCAATTTCGCCCCTAATTTCATCAGCAAACTTTATTTTCTGGTTTGAATTTCGAAAACGAATAACTTTCCCCTTACCCTCTTGATCTGATTCATCACTCCAGTAGGCTTTATCTTCGGCCAACAATTTTTCTAAATATTTTTTATAAATTTCTATGCGTTCAGACTGGCGGTAGAACCCGTCGTGAGTTATGCCCAACCATTCGAGGCTCCCTAATATATCTTGCTCAAATTCTGGTTTAGAGCGTGCTCGGTCAGTGTCTTCAATCCGCAAAATTAATTTGCCCCCATGCCTTTTGGCATAAAGATAATTAAACAGCGCCGTCCTGACGCCACCCACATGCAGCGCCCCCGTCGGACTCGGCGCAAATCGTACAACTGGAGTCATAATTAAAGCCATTCTAGCAGTTATTATCCCCACTTCAAATACACCCGTTTTCTGGCGCTTGCTATAATACTTTTTTAGATAGTTCTCATTGGTTTACGTAAGGGCAACTTTTTGTAAGGAGGGTCGGCTATGGCGGTGTGTGTAGACGGAACGGAAATTATTGCTCCTGACGTAGTGCGAAAAAGAAAACCCAGGTATAGGGGCCGTCGGTGTGAGTCTTGCCTAGACCCGGCCGTACGCAAAGTAATAAAGGGTGAAAGGACTTTTGACCTCTGCCACAGCCAGAGCTGTGAGTTTAAGATTGTGGCATCATCGCCCGCAACCAGCCAGTGCTGATAAGTTGGTAATGTGCCCACCTTTTCTCCCACCCCCGTCCCGGTGGGCCTCGGGCCGGGTTTTTTTTTGCTTCGGGTTCGGGGGCGATGCGGCCGCGTTGTTCAGCGATGGGTTTAGCG
>CAYIFC010000038.1:0-6035 GCA_964362645.1 uncultured Candidatus Saccharibacteria bacterium | reverse complement strand
GGACCGAGGCGGTGCGTTACTACTTGGCGCGGCACGTGCATCCGTTTGAAGATCACGACTTTACCGCCGCCAAATTCTTAGACGCCTACAACTCCGGCCTCGCTAACGGCCTTGGTAATCTCGTTAGTCGCGTCATGAAGATGGCGGAGCAACATTTAACAGCGCCGGTGGCAGTTGTTTATCGGCCGACCACAGACTTCGCCAACCTCATCACCGCTCTTGACCGCTACGAATTTAATCAAGCGCTGGAAGAAATTTGGCGGCATATTGGAGCGCATGATAATTACATCCAGAAAACTCAACCCTTTATCTTAGCAAAGACTGATCTAGATCAAGCGCGTGTTGAGATTACTAAACTAGTCCAAGGCTTAGCCGACTTAAGTGTGGTCCTTACTCCTTTCCTCCCCACCACCGCCCAAACCATCAAAGACCTCATCGCCACCAACCGCGCCCCCTCCCAACCCCTTTTCCCTCGGAAATAAGCCATATTTGGACACGCCGTGTCCACGCTCTTGACGGATTGGTATAAATATGCCTATAATATAGCAGTGTAGGATTACCTACGACTGGCTCGGCAGTTACCGAGATTAGGCCTTTGTAAAAAAGGAAAGGGTGACAATGATTAATTCATCGATTACATCTAAAGACGTCGCTGGGGTACAAAAGGCAAGCTTTGCCCAACTTATATCGGATGCGGCTCGCCAGGCAGCGGAAGTTGTGGTTGATGAATTGTTGACTGATTGTCTCCTCAACCACGACAACTTTCAGGCAATTTTGAATCATGGCGATAAGATCGCTACACAAGTCACAGCTAAGACAAAAGAGGTTGTGGCGGACATGACTGAGGGCATTACTGGTTGTCTTACCCTTGTCTCGGGCTCCGAAATTTTGGAACTCGATCCCACTGACGGACAGGCCACTATCGCCGAGTCCAAAGGTGTCTTCAATTGGGTCAATCCTCTTTCTCGCGACTACCGCTGCAACGTACCGGGTAAGCCAACCGGCAAGACCAGGGTCGCTGTCTACAGGATGGTAAGAAAAGGCGACTTTCGCAGGATGTTCTGCAGACTCGGCGTCGATCTTGGTAAACTCCGCTTCAAACAAGATCAGATCATACAGTTCGTACAGAAGCACCGCCAATGGCTCCAAACAGAAGGTTGTACAACTTTCTTTCTTTTTGGGAAGGAGTATGAACCCTTTGTTGCGGAAATCATTGTTCGACGGGACGACACGCTCGATGCGAACGTTTCTTGGTTCTCGAATAGCACAGTTTTTTCTGCCGACAACCGCATTCGGGTCGTGGTGCCGCAACACCTCGAAGTCTAAACCCTTTCTTCCCCAGAAACCCTTAATCCCTCGAGCCCTAAACCAGCTTGGGGGATTTTTGTATACGGTTAAATTCAAATCATACTAATAAGATAACGGTCGTTAAAGTAGTAGTAGGGTGGTGAGAATTATATTTTTGAGTTAAGGTTAAGTAAATGAAACTCATAGATATCCATGCGCATTTGCAGTTTGAGCAGTTTGATGCAGACAGGGTGGAGGTAATCGCGCGGGCGCGTGAGGCGGGGGTAGGGGTGATCAATGTCGGTACCGATCTAAAGACTTCAAAGGAAGCGGTAAAACTAGCTGAAAATAATTCCCAAATGTGGGCCACTGTTGGAATACATCCGACAGATATACCAGAACCAGACAAGCTTACTGAAACAATTGCAGAACTAAAAAAGCTCGCCTCGCTAAGTGAGGTTGTCGCGGTAGGGGAATGCGGACTAGACTATGGGAGAAATCCGAAGCACGAAGCACTAAATCCGAAACAAATTCAAAATCAGAAAGAAATTCTAAAAAAACAAATCGAAATTGCGTTGGCAGTAAAGAAGCCTCTAATGATTCATTGCCGGAATGCTTATCAAGATTTATATAATTTTCTAGTTTCGGATTTCGATATTCGAAATTCGGATTTAGCTGCCAATGTCCACTTCTTCGCTGGGACTTGGGCCGAAGCTAAGCAATTTCTTGATCTCGGTTTTAGTTTGTCGTTTACGGGTGTTATCACTTTTGCTCGCGATTACGACGAAGTGATCAAAAACACTCCCCAAGATCGGATTATGATTGAAACGGATTGTCCGTTTGTGGCCCCGGCGCCCTACCGCGGCAAGCGCAATGAGCCGTTTTACGTTTTGGAAGTACTAAAAAAGATGGCACAGATAAGAGGCGAAGATGAAGAAAATTTGAGGCAAGCTGTATTGGCCAATGCTTGCCGTTTTTTTGGCCTTCTGCTATGATGCCGCCAATGTTAGAGGGTGAAAATGAGTTGCGTTCTTATGAGGTAGGTTACCTCCTGGATCCGGGTTTGCCGGTCGAGGAGGCCTCGGCGGCAGTGGTTAGCCAGTTTAAGGACGCCATCAGCGCTCGCGGTGGCAAGCCTACCGTCGAAACCCAGGTTCGTTCCACTCGTTTGGCCTACAAGGTTAAGAAGATGGTTCAGAACAAGTACCACCGCTTTAGCGAGGCCTACTTCGGCGCTCTTAAATTTGAGGTTGCTCCGGAAGCGATTACCGAGCTTATCGCCACTTGGCAGAAAAGCGAACAAATCTTGCGTTTCTTGGTTGTAAGCGCCCCGGTCATAAAACTACGCCCCAAGGTCGAACTAAAAGAGGGAGAAGATAAGGTGAAGTTGGAAGTTTCGGACGAAGTAGAGGCCAAGCTCTCAATGAGCGAAGCGGAGATTGATCGCGAGATCGACGAGCTTTTGGTTCCGGCTGTTTAAAGCATGTACCTCAACAAAGCAATTTTGATCGGCAATCTTACTCGCGATCCGGAGCTCCGGGCGATCCCTAATGGTTCAAAGGTGACTAGCTTTAGCGTTGCCACCAATCGGGTCTGGAAAGATAAGAACGGCCAGAAACAGGAAAATGTCGACTACCACAACATTGTGGTTTTCGGCGCCCAGGCTGAGGCTTGTGGTCAGTACTTAAAAAAGGGCAACATGGTCCTCGTTGAGGGTCGGATGCAGACGCGTAGTTGGGACGATCAAGCGGGCGTTAAAAAGTATCGCACCGAGGTAGTGGCCGACCGCGTCCAGTTCGGCCCCAAAGGTGGTGGCGGAGCAGTAGGGGGTGGATCGTTTAGTGGTGCCGCCAGTCCGAGCCACAATGAGCCTAAAGATCAGAGTGAGCCGTCGGTGCCGTACCCCGATGAGCAAATTAATCCTGAAGATATTCCATTTTAATTTTTAATTTATGAAAGTCTGCCATTTTTGCAACAACAATATTAAACAAATCGATTACAAAGATATCGAGCAACTTCGTAAGTTCTTGGACGCGCACGCCAAGATTATTGCCAACCGCCATTCTGGTGTCTGCGCTAAACACCAACGTAAACTCACCGAGGCCGTCAAACGCGCCCGCTTCCTCGCCCTCATTCCATTTGTAGCCCGATAGTTTTACCTCAATGAAACCAGCAGGCGATAATTGCGCCTATATTGATGGAGCAAATTTACACAAAGGTGTAGAAAGTTTGGGTTGGAAACTTGATTATAAAAAACTTAGGGTTTGGCTTAGGGAAAAGTATGGTGTTGATAAAGCCTACTTATTTTTAGGCTTGATACCGAGATACACTCAACTTTATAAATATTTGCAGGAAGTTGGATTTACGCTAGTTTTCAAAGAAGTAATTTATGACAGTAATGGCAAACCGAAGGGTAATTGTGATGCCGATCTAGTCTTACAGACTACTCGCGACACTTATGAAGATAAATTCGGCAAAGTTGTGATCGTGGCTAGCGATGGTGACTATGCCGGTCTAGTTAAGTTTCTCCAGGAGAAAAATAAATTGCTCACGGTACTTTCTCCTAGTAATCAGAAGAAGTGCTCGATCTTGCTTAAAAGAACAGGAGTAAAGATTGCCTATCTTAACGATCAGAGGAGTATTTTAGCCCTAACCGCTTAAAAAGAAAAAGCCCCCGACGAGGACGGAACCTCGTAAGGGTCTTTTTCGTGGTGAACAAGTATATATTAACAAGACTAGTGTGAATGTCAAATGAAATCCGCAAAACCCTTATTTTAAGCCAGATTTGGGCTAGTTTTAATAAACGCAATTTGCTATTGACAAAATAGTCCAAATAGGTATATAGTAAAGAAGGATGGTGGAGGTTGTTACTCCTCCAATTCTTTGAGAACCTCGTACGAAAAGGATAAAGAAATGACATACAAGGTTGGTTACCTTAGCAGAAATCTCCTGAATACACTGCCTGGAGAGGTATCTGTTCGGTTATCTGATGATGCCCCCTACAACCTGCGAGTGTCTTGCAGTGAGTCTGAAGACTTGGTTCTGGAAATTGTTTCCTCAAATCGTCGTGACCTAGAATCTTTTTTCACCCGTTCCGATTCTGAATGGACGAAGGAACGCATTGAAGATGGGTTCGACGAGTCGGGTAAACAAGTGGCAGACCGAGGTTTCTGTGGTGATGTTTGTCGCAGGAAATTGAGATCGGAGTCGGAGAAAACCAACTTGGCAACAGAAGCGAGTACTACCCAGTTTTAATTGAGCCGGAAAGCAAAATCATAATTCAACCCCAAACGAAGACTTCAAATTCGTTCGGGGTCTTCTTTCGTCTAAATTATCAGCTCCTAATTAGTCTTCCTCTCTACATATTCGCCGGTTTCGGTGTTGATGACGAGGGTGTCGCCGGGGTTAACGAACATCGGGGTGTTAACGGTGGCGCCGGTTTCGAGCACCACGAGTTTAACGCCACCTTGAACAGTGTTGCCACGCACGGCTGGTGGTGCCTCGGTAACTTTTAACTCCACCTTGATCGGGATTTTGATACCCACAAACCGCTCTTGGAAAGTTAATAATTTAATATTGCTGTTAGGTTTAACAAACAGGATTTTGTCGGCAATTTTCTCGGGTTCGATTTTAAACCGTTTAGACTTGTCGGCTGTGTCACAGAACCACGATTCGCCACGATTAGTGTATAAATAGGTCACCTCCTTTTCTTCCACCTCGGCTTCTTCAACCTTATCGCTCACAGCAAATGAATGCTCGCGGACGCCACCGGTAATTAGGTTGCGGAGCTTAGTGGCATTAACCGGCTTACGTTGTTGTTTGCGGAAGACGTGCGCTTCAAGCACTTCGTAGGGTTCACCCTCGAAGACAATAAAAACTTTTGGTTTGACGTCGTTATACGCTAGCATGTTCGGCCTCGATGGCGGCAGTTTTAATTTTGGTTAAAATTTCCTTCTTGATTTTATCGTTTTCTTTCAAAAATGTTCGGGCGGCGTCGTAACCGCGGCCAAGTTTAACTTCGCCGTATGAGTAAGACGATCCAGATTTACTCACCACGCCGTACTTCTCACCGAGTGCGATGAGTTCGCCTTCGGGGGAGATACCTTCATTGTAGAGCACATCAAATTCAGAGACCTTAAACGGCGCGGCCACTTTATTCTTAACCACCTTTACGCGGACGCGGCCACCAACCTCCTCCTCAAGGCTGCGGGGAAAGACAAGGGCTCGGGTAAAACTCCGGCGCAAAAGGCAGGTACGATTACTAAGGCAAAACTTCGTGAAATTGCCGAAAAGAAGCTCAAGGACCTTAATGCAAACTCGGTAGAGGCAGCGATGCAAATTTTGGCCGGAAGCGCCCGATCAATGGGTATTGAAGTGAAGTAACGGGATAACGGATAACTGAATGACTGAATAACAAAAACCGCAAGAAAACTGCGGTTTTTGTGTCAAAACCTGAGACCTTCTTGTATCGCTTCTTGAACATTGGGAAGCAGATTGAGTTTTCCTACATTGGTAAGCGGAATCCACTCTGGGATTTCTTTTTCCGTCGCGCGTATTATCCCGCTATAGTGTTTGCACCGAAAGACGCGCATTGAACAGAGACGAATACTTTCATCTTTGAATGGTACCGAATCTCTCCAAAGCGTCGGGAGCCGAAAGAGGTCGCTTAACGAGGCGACAAGGCCCGGTTCTTCCTCAACTTCTCGTTTAGCGCCCAAGAGTTAGGTTTCGTTTATTTCCATTTTCCC
>CAYIFC010000037.1:0-6086 GCA_964362645.1 uncultured Candidatus Saccharibacteria bacterium | reverse complement strand
CCCTCCAGTTCGCGAAGATTCTTTTGAATCTTATTTGCGATGAACTCTACGACAGCATGTATGCCCCCTACAATCTACCCGACAATAGTTACCCCCGGATCCTCGACCCTGATACTGGCCAGCTTGGATACGCCTTTAAAGATGAAAACCTAGAAGCAGTTGTAAATTTGATTGATACCGCCCACAGAAAAGGTTTTAAAGTTATCCCTTATATGTACGAGCCGGGGGACAAACAGTGGTGGAAAGAGCAACCAGTCAGCAAAACCCTCGAGTGGATGAGAGATTTTCAGAGTAAATACAACTTTGACGGTTGGTTCTTTGATGGCATGGATGCCGGCACTTTTACCCAAGATTACGACTTTGCCAAGCAAGTGCGAAAAGATATCGGCGAAAATGGGATTATTTACCATCATAATTCCTGGGAAACAATTGGCACGGGCATTAACGATCGAACCACGCGAACTAACGGAGTCCAAGGCGTTTATGTTAATGCCTATGTCAATTACAACTTAGCGGGCGAAACTGGCTACTTTGCGACGGTCCATAGTGTTAGTGATCCCTATTTACGCTTCTGGTCTTCGGGTTACGGTATCGCTCAAACTTGGGGCTCGCATAAATTAAGTACCGACAATGTTTCCACCCTAACTCAGGATCAGATGCACGCGACCATGGCCAAACTCCGCGGCGCGCAACGGCGCACCATCAATGGCGGTGATTACAACGCTTGGAGGGATAGCTTCAAACCTAATTACCAAAGTATAAAAACCGACTATCTCAACGGTGGTCTCAACCCCGCCTCCCCCACCTGGCCGTAAAAATAAAATTTAAAATTCGTCAAAGTTAGTTAAAATTTACTGCGCCTGACTGGTTTCGATATCACTCTTCAAACCCTCAAACGGCATCTCTGGCGTTTCAAATTTTGGTGCTTGTTCCATGCTCATATTAGTTAAATTGTTATATTCGGTTTCTTGTACTTTTCTAAAATTAGGGCTTCGACTTCGGCGCGGTCTTTGCCATATTTAGTATACGACAACTGTTTGAGGGCCTCAACTCGGGCGGCGTCACCACGCTCGGGCGGCAAAATGTCGAGATTAAAAGGTTTAACCGGCTTACCGTTAACTAGCAGTTTAATGTAGGCCTGCCGATTATCAATATTCATCAGATCCTGAACACTAAACGTGGGCGCGAACTGCTTTTCTAAATACTCGGCATCATCGCTGCCGACACGGAAGACAGCCATCGAGCCAACGTTACCAAAAACAGAATCTCTAATCCCCTCGCCCAACTGCGCGATAAACTGGTGGGCCACATTTAAACTTAACTTGTACTTACGAGCCTCCGACAAAATCGTAGAGATCGAGTCAGTCGTAACGTTCTGGAACTCATCGATATAAAAATAAAAGCTCGGTAGTTCTTGACCAAAGGAATCAACACGCGACAGAGTAGCCATCAAAATCTTGCCGACCAAAATCAGACCGATTAAGTTGGCATTAATATCGCCCAAGCGTCCCTTGGCCAAGTTAACGAGCAAAATCTTCTTCTCATCCATAATCTGGCGGAAGTTAAACACCGACTTTTCTTGCGCGACGATTGGCCGCATAAAGTCGTTGGCCAGAAAGACGTCGAACTTGCTGGTGATGTAGGGCACGATATTAGCGAGCGCCCCCTCGCCACCAGCCTTCTCGGCCACCTCACGCCAGAACTGGACGATCACTGGATTCTTGCAATGCGAGAGCTTGAGTTGGCGATACGCTTTGTCGGACAAAACACGCGACACGTCAAGCAAGGTTGAGCCGGTGGTCGGGTCTTCGATAACCAGCATCGTGGCATTACGGAAATATTGTTCAAACATCGGACCCATCGACTCTGGTACGGCGCCATAAAGTTTCTGGAAAATATTAAACAACTCGTTAACGACAAACGTCTTCTGTTCTGGATAACGTTCGTCATATTCCAGCATATTGAGCGCCATTGGCCGGGCCGTGTAGCTAGGATCAAAATAGATCACATCGTCATAACGTTCCGGCGGCACCATCGAGAGTACGTCTAAAATATCGATCCCGTGCGGGTCAATCATGCAGACGCCATTGCCGCGCTGGATATCTTGAACGATCATATTCTTGAGCAAGGTCGACTTACCCGTACCAGTTTGGCCGATAACATAGAAGTGCCGCTGACGATCTGCTTCAGACATAAAAATCTTTTTTTCCTCACCCCGCGAACGATTAACGCCGAGCAACAAACCACTTTCCGGCAAGTCGCTTGGCGCCGGACTAAAGTTGGAGCGGGTTTGTTTAAGCTGATCAACCCCTTTAAGCGCCGTGGTGTGGAAGTGCATTAAGGTACTCACCTCTTCAATATTTAAGGGAATACTTTGTTCACTAGAAAACAAGCGATACGAAAAGTCGTGGAGAAATTGCCCCAACTTTGCCTTCTTAACCCGTTCAAACTTTAGGCGGTTACCCAGAGTGTTTTCAAATTGATTGAAAGAAGACTCGATGTCCGAGAGAATGGACTCGGCCTCCTCACTCGTCCGTGACGAACTGGTAATCCGAATATTAACGTTCATGATCGGGGTCGAAAGTTTGTCTTTGATCTTTTCGATCACGGCCGGATCCGGTGGCCTTGGAACACTGTCTGACTTCTTGGCTTTGCCCGGGAAAAAGACTTCCTTAAGCGAACCCCACACTTCTTGCCCTGACGTATAAGCAATGTCGATCGCTTCTTTAACCGATTTACCTTTTTGAATTGCTTTCAGCGCCGATTCGTACTTCTTAGCAATAACGTCGCCAACCGGATTAAAAATAATCTGGAGCGCGGCACCTTCGCCCACCCGATCAATCTTAGAAAAACTGTTCAAAACAACATTGAGCGGGTCGTGATCAAAATGCTTATAAGTCTTGAGCGGGAAGATCGGATTTTTACCGGAAAGAGCGTGGGACGCCGCGTGTCTACCCTGCTCATTAAAAATATTATAGTCATCACGCTTTTCGCTCACCCGCGCGTTGTGGAAAATAGAACTGATCTGCTTTTCAAACAGCTCGCGCTTATCAATCGGAATTGAAGCATAGAAACTGTATTCCTCACCAAAATTGGGAATGGCTAGCTCAAGCGTAAAATAATTTTGCCCTCGATTATCCTTACTCGGAATCGAAAGCATCCCGGCGTAAAACTGCTCCATCGAAGACACGATTTCCTTTAGACTTTTATTCTGTTCAGTAGGTGCCGGAGCCGGTAAAACAATCTCGTAGAGGACCATGTTGAGGGCCCGAAAGATCGGTGAGCGCTCTTTAAGATCAGAAATAGCGTGCCCTTCTTGTAGATATTCGACTAAAAAGCGATGGAAGTCGTCTTCAATATGTGAGCTATTAAGTTTGCTCACAATCGCTAAAGTGTTTTTGATACCTTTCTGGCGCAAGAGCACGAGGAGTTCAGCCATGGTATCGTCATGGTTCTCTGGCGACAGTTTAAGTATCAAAGCCTCCGCGTGGTCATTGGGCAATTTTAAATTCTCGCCCAGCACTTTCTCCGGCAAAACATTTTTATAATCTTCAATCCCTTGCTGAACCACCTTCGCGCGCTCTGGCGACTCACCTCTCTGCTCGGCGGCGATCTCGCGGCGCGCCACTTCCTGGCGCAAATAGTTTAATTCTTCTTGGGGCGAATTAAATTTAGGCTGTTCATTGAGCTGATACTTCTCCACTTACAAATTATAACCCAAGCGATACAAAAAAGCAGGCTCCGAACTGGGAGCCTGCTTGTTAAGATGAAGTCCTCAGGGTTACAACATTACCCTTTTTAAATCCTATTGGGACACACTTGGGACAACCGTCTTCAAACTTGATTGTCGCACCCACGGCACCTTTGTTGATTTTTTGCTCCAACGTTATCCGAATATCTGGTGTTAAAAAACTATCAAAGGTTTTGTGCGTCACTCGATACAAACCGCACTTCCCACAACGAAAATAGTAAAGTAGATTACTCAACAACCCCCCTTTCTCTTAAAGTGACCTCTTTTCTTCTCAATCCCCACTATAGCACACCACCTAAATAAGTCAAATTTAGGCCACCTGACGACGAGCGGCTTCCTCTTGTTGGCGCTCGATTGCTTCCTCAAATCGACTAGTCAAAATGGCTGTCTTCTCTCTTAACTCATCCTGATTACCTGGATCCTCCAAAAGTAAGACAAAATCGGCCCCCGGAGATTCTTTATTAGGGTTGAGTGTAACGTCAACAGTAAAAACTGTTCCCTCAAATTCAAAAAACCCATCGACTCCATACAGCGTATCCACCGGTGTCTGTGCCGTGGTGTATAGTTTAAGAGCTTTATAATCTTCCACCGCAATACCGAGATGTTCCGCCACCATCGTGTGGAGATTGCTTCCCCAAACATTTTTTTTGGTCACTTTGTCGTTGTCAATCTTTACAAACAGTGGTTCTTCCGGTTTCCAATCTTCCGGCTGATTCTTGCGGGCCCAGTCCATCAACAAGCGCTTTCGTCCTTCACCATTAGATCTTCCCCATTGGGTCAGTGATTCTTCAGATAAATTTTTCTTGATCCAATCGGAAACTAGTTTATTGGCGGTATCCCAATCCTTACTTTTTCGCGCTTCAATATACCGTTTATTGTCCCAACCACACATAATCCCTCCGAGCAACTCGTCCTCAAATACTCCACCGGTGTACCCGCTTGGCCCCTCAAATGAATTACGCATAGCCATATATTACAACAACTACGTTACTTCGCCCATAAGGGGAAGATTGAAGTGTTTTTTGACTACTTGGCCGGTGCCAGCCCCACAGCTCGAACCCAGATGGATACTGTGTTTACCGAAGCGGTGTGCGATCTCATCAACAACTTCGAAAAGCTCATCTACTTTCTGCATCCTTGCCTCCCAATCGCCGAACAGATCACCCTGCACCTTGGCCGCTGGCACCAGCTCGGCTAGTGTAACGCCGGTCGCGCGGTACAGAGTTCGGTTTTTAAAAAGGCGCTCGAAGTGCGGTCGTGTCTGGTTTAAAATTTCGCTCGGCGTAGAGAGCGGCGTCGGCAATTTAAGTTCATGACCGTGATAGCGAAAATCTTGAGTTTTAAGAAAGAAAGATATTTTGCGCGCGTTCAACTTGTAACGTCGCGCCTTAATACAAGCATTTTCTATATTACTAGAAAGTTGGGCGAAAACAAACTTCGAGTCATTTGACGACGGGGTAAAGGTTAGACTCTTAGTAATCGACTGGTAATCATCTTTGTTCTTTAAGTTGAGGGGCAAAACCGGGCGACCATTAAGCTCATGCCAAATCTCCGCAAACGGTTTCGACAAATATTTATCAACCCAAGATTCTGATTGCTCGGCCAACTCCAGAGCGGTTTTAATATCTTGTGATTCCAAAAAACGAGCCGTCTGAACACCAATCCCCCACACCTTACCAATCGGCAGTTTAGCTAAATAGTTTTTAATTTCTGCTGGCTCGATGATGGTAAAACCATTTGGCTTCTGCCACTTAGAACCAATCTTAGCGATCACTTTATTAGGACCAACACCAACCGAAAAAGTGAGGCCCAGTTCCCGCGCCAGATCCGCTTTAATCTTGTGTACGACTTCGATCACTTTACCTTCCAAAACCCGCCGCAAATCACTTAGATCAGCGAAGCACTCATCAATGCCGTACTCATCAACAAGCGCACCACTCCGCCGCACGATCGCGTACATCCGCCGCGAGAACAAAGCATAGGTCGAGTAGTTAGAAGTTAGGATCACCGCCTCCGGGCAAACCTGCTTGATCTTAAAAATCGGCATCCCTCTAACAACACCACGGGCCTTCGCTTCGTAAGTAAGTGAGGAAGCAATACCGCGCTCCTTACCCGTTACCACCGGCCGACCACGCAAACTTGGATTGAGCGCCACTTCGCACGAAGCGAAGAAGGCGTCGCCATCCACATGAAGAATCACTCGACTCATTCGTACTTGCGAATCACCGCTCGTACCACCGCCGCCACCTTAAGCTCCCCTTCAGGCCGAATGGGTTGATATTTAGGATTAGCGGCTTCGAGGTAAACCCCACGAGTATCTTGACGTAAATACTTC
>CAYIFC010000036.1:0-6199 GCA_964362645.1 uncultured Candidatus Saccharibacteria bacterium | reverse complement strand
AGTCGTGGCAATGATTCGGCGACCGCCATCGTTATCGTCTACACCTTTCTTGATTTCAGCCACGGCTTCAGTAATAAAATCTTTGACCTGGCCGGGATATTTTTCCGTCCCTGTTACTGGTCGAATCGACAACTCCGGATCCAATAAGCCGGTCGGACGGATAATTTGTTCTACTATTTGCCCGCTTACTTCACGCTCGTGATTTGAGGGTGTGGCCGAGGTATAGATGACCTGGCCGATACGCTCAAAAAATTCTTTAGACTTAAGCGGCCGGTTATCCAGCGCGCTCGGCAAACGAAAACCGTAATCAATTAAATTTTTCTTTCGACTTTCGTCACCGGCAAACATGCCGCCGATTTGAGGTACTGTAACGTGCGACTCATCGATAATGGTTAGGAAATCTGGCCGACCTTGCTTATCGTGTGGGAAGTAATCGAGCAAGGTAGCCGGCGGCTCGCCGGCTGGTCGTCCGGAAAGATGGCGCGAATAATTCTCAATCCCGCTGGTGTAACCAACCTCGCGGATCATCGCAAGATCGTAACGCGTCCGGCGTTTAATGCGCTCGGCCTCCAGTGGCTGACCAGCTTTGTCGAAATATTTTAAGCGCTCTTCGAGCTCCTTCTCAATCGACTTAAGCGCCCGCTCGCGCGCCTCGGACGTGGTGACAAAGTGTTTAGCCGGAAAAAGTCCGACGGTTTTAATCTTCGCCTTCGCTTCGCGTGTAATCGGATCAATCGGGATAATCGCCTCCAGTTTTCCTACCCCGAAGTTAGAGGGGTCGCTTCCAAGTTCTAAGGCATAGATCCACTCCTCGCCCGGCGGCATCACCTCCACCGTGCCACCAATGGCTCGAAAAGTTCCAGGCTCGAGATCAGCATTGGTACGCTCGTAATGGCGATCTACCAAGCCGTGAATTAGAGCCGAGCGCTCAAGAATCTGCCCTTCGCTCAACAACAAATTTTCGGCCTTGTACTCCTCTGGACTACCCAAACCATAGATGCACGAAACGGAAGCAACGATAATCGTATCGCGGCGTGTGAGGAGTGAAGCGGTGGAGGCGTGGCGCAAGCGATCAATCTCTTTATTAATCTGGGCATCCTTCTCGATATAGGTATCAGTAGCGGCGATGTAAGCCTCGGGCTGATAGTAGTCGTAGTAGGAAACGAAATAATGGACGGCGTGGTCGGGAAAAAAGTCGCGGTACTCCTGCGCCAACTGCGCCGCCAAAGTTTTGTTGTGCGCGATCACGAGCACCGGTTTGTCGTAAGCATTAATGACGTTGGCCATGGTAAAGGTCTTGCCCGAACCCGTCACACCTAAAAGAGTTTGGTGGCGCAAATTACGTTCCAAACCGCTGACTAACTTATCGATCGCCTGCGGCTGATCACCGGCTGGCAGAAATGGCGAATGGAGTTTAAATATTTTTGCCATAGTTATTTAAAAACTCATTCTTCCAATCCATAAAGTTGCCGTCAAGAATCGCTTGGCGGGCAGTGGCGGTGAGGTTGATGAAAAAATAGAGATTATGGATAGCGGCGAGAGTAGCGGCGAGCATCTCGCCAGCGCGGAAGAGATGCGAGAGATACGCCGAGCTAAAACGTGTGCAAGTAGGGCACGTACAGCCGGTCTCCGGCGGAGTGAGGTCGTCGCGAAAGCGCGCATTTAAAATATTGATCTTGCCATGTTTGGTATAGAGTGTACCGTGACGCGCCAAGCGCGTAGGGAGCACACAGTCGAAGGTGTCGGCCCCGGCCGCGATACCGGCCAAAATATTTTCCGGCTCGCCGATCCCCAAAAGATGGCGCGGTTTATCTGCCGACAAAATACTGTTAACCCAGCTAACCGGCCCTTCAATGTCATTCTTTTGGAACGTGCCGCCGATGCCGAAACCATCAAACCCGCCCCGACTACCGTCGGTTCGGGCAAGATTTATTTCGCTAATTGCTTTCGCACTTTCTTCGCGCAGGCCGCGTTCATTGCCGCCTTGGACGATCCCGAAGAGATATTGTCCGCCGCCCAATCTTTTATGCTCATTGAGTGAACGGTCGGCCCAGGCGTGCGTCCGCGCCAAAGCCTCACGTTGATACTCCAGCGTCGCCGCGGGCGACAAACACTCATCAAAGGCAAAAATAATGTCGGCACCGAGATCATGCTGAATACTCATCGACTTCTCCGGCGTAAAGCGATGCTCGGAGCCATCACGATGCGAGCGGAAGGTCACACCATCATTATCTATTTTTACTAATGACGATTTTGGCTCAGTTGGGGAAGCGCTAATTTTTTCGTCTATATTTTTTGTAATCTTCGACAAACCCTGCTCAAATGCCGCACCAAGCGAGAAGACCTGGAAGCCACCGGAGTCCGTCATCGTGGGACCAGACCAATCCATAAATTTAGCGAAGCCACCGGCACGCGCTACGAGCTCCGAGCCTGGTTCAAGATACAGATGATAAGTGTTCGCCAATATTACTTCTGCCTTAAGTTGCGCCAAATATTCTGGCGGTACTGATTTAACGGTGGCTTGCGTGGCCACCGGCACAAACGCCGGCGTCTTGATGACTCCGTGCGGTGTATTGATTCGCCCCGCACGACCTAAGCCGCCGGGGATAGTTTTGTCGATTGAGAAAATAATATTAGTAGACTGGGTTACAAGCTCGGCAGACGCCAAAGACTTCAAGTTTGTCGAGATACTCCACCACTGTCCGCACAAACTCGGCATGACTCCAGACCAACGGGGCGACGGAGATTGGTGCACCCGTCACCGGATCAATCTGCTCTGATAAGATACCAGAGGCACTGGCATAACGCACGCACCACTCTAAGCATTCTTTAACCGGAAGCAGATCCGCTTCTTTCTGCGCCAATTTAATCTGATATTGCGCCGCCCATAAACTAGATATAAACCATGGATTACCGGGGTAAAGTGCGGTCGCGCGACGATAGCGATCATTGTTGTAGCGCGCCAACCCGGCGACCGGTCCACTTTTTAGACTCCGCAGGGTCAAATCAAACGCCCGCCGAACACGCTCATCATCGGCTGGCAAAACACCAAAAGCATAGACCCCGTAAACGCTCGAGATGTCGATCGTGGTGTCGTAACGAACTTCGCCATTCTTATTGGGGAACATGCATTTATAGAAAACGCCGCGCGTTTCATCATAAAGATGAGAAACAATCGCAACCCGGATCTCTTCAGCCGCCTTCCGATAAATTCCTTCCGACTTAACCTTGCCAAGCAAACGAGCAAAATCGGCGGCAGCAATTAAGCCGGCGTGGACGCTCGTGGCAGTAAAAGTATGGATACCAAATTTTTCTTCCCACAGATCGTAACTGGCTTTAGGTAAACCAGTTGCCTCATCGCGGTAAGTAACCATAAAGTCGGCCGCGCGCTTGATAAGCGAGTTATAAATCGATTCAATAAATTCTAGATCTTTTGATATTTGATAATATCGCCAAAGAGTATAGATGATAAGCGCCGTCCCGTCTTCTTGGATTGGTAGAGCAATCTCGCCGTCACGAACCCATGGATGCCAAGAGCTGCCAAGCGAACCATCGGGACTGTACTTGTGCATAAAGTATCCCTTCTCCGAAATGAGTTGGGTGCAAAAAGAAAAGAATAAACGAGCCACGCCGGCGTCACCAGCCTGACTCAAAGCCAAGGCGGTAAAGGCGGCATCGCGCGGCCAAACATAATCATAATTATCTTTATTATTCTGCATGATGTCGGAGTCACTGGAGGCAATAATGGCCCCATTCGACCCAGCGTGAGCTCGCATTACAAGGAGAGACTTATTAAACAAACTAACCACTTGAGCCGACAAACCGTGGAAACTAAAGTTGCGACGCGTAACCCAAGCGCGCCAAAAGTTACGCGTGGTTTCGACAATATGACCAGGACCAACTTCTTCGACATAGCGATTAAGTTCTTTAACTTCTTTGATTGAAGTACCGACCGTCAACCAGTAGTAAAGAATCTTTTCTTCCAACGGCGCAAAGTCGGACGCTAAACCAATTACCGAATCGGCCTGGCCGTGCTCGATATTGTTTTTAGCCAAAATGCCATCCTCGGCGTCACGGTGCGTCCCCTCCTTACCCTCCGAGCCAAAAACGCCAGTCGAGTAATCATCGAAACGTCGACCTTCCAACTCGGCGCAGATTAAAAAAGCTCGCTGATTACGATAGTGAACGATTGTAATTGTTTCAGGATCAAAATATGCGGTATGAGCGGTGTGTGATTCATAAAGTTCAAACTGATGATGAAAGAAAACCTTGATCGAGCGCGAACGATCGGCAGACAGATTCTTGATGAGCACTTTGCGGATAAAAATGTTCTTTTCGTTATAAACCAGATCAGTAAAAAAGAGAGAAACACCCAAAGCCACATGGCGCGCGCTGATCTTGCCAGCCATTACGTCGTCCTCGCTCTTTACACTTATCTCCCAACCGGCGTCGCCCAACCACGACAGTTTACCATCAACGAAAACGCCGACCTGGTGCATGTGATGGCCACCGATGTGATTCTCCGAACCAACGTGAGGATAATAGAGATCGCGCACCCGCGCGGCGTTATCAATATTAACCAGCAAAGTACCATTACCAAGACTTAGTGATCTAGACATGAACCGAGCTAATTTTTAACTTTGGTGTAGCCGCATCTTCGTCGAGACGCAAACGCAAGTCGCTAGCCGCGTTCATAAAAGAAATGAAGGCATCGTAGGGGGAGGCGTAAGGATTGAAGTAAGCATGCACATCACCATCGGCAAACCATTTGGTACACATATAGTAGAAGTGGTCGGATGTTTGGAGTTTACGCCAGTCGTCGAGGACCGTGTCGTCGCCACTGGCCATGATGAGCGGCTCAAGATCGTAGAGAAAGCGGATGGCGGAGGTCTGTAGTTCGTTACCCAACCAAGCCGAGAGATCGCGCTCAGTGTCGGCCCAAGTTATGACCCGCGGAACATCGATCTCGCCGAGCGGCCGGTAGGCGGCCACGGCTTCTTCGACAGTGACGAAATTATTATCGGGATGCTTTAAAATTTCACCCGGTAAATGGTTGAGGAAGTTAAAAATGCCAGTCGACTCCCACTGGTGCTCGCCGAATGTTTCGTAATCCATGAAGAGATTAATGAGTTGGCCGTTGCCATTAGCACATGAGACCCAGCCGGCAAATTTGTCGGCATTAAGCGGCCATTCCTTCCACGATTGCTCGGAGAAGCGGAAGGCGATGTCGTCGGACAGACGATAATTTTTAAGCAGCAATTTTATTTTGCTCGTACCAGTCGGCGAATAAAGAAAGTTAGGGCTCCGCCAACCGAGCACTGGATCCCAGCCTTCGGCCACGATCCCCTTGTAACCGGCACCCTCGGCCCAGAGGGCGAGATTGTTGTTGTAGGCCAGCTCGGTATTGCGAAAGACTGTGGGAGTGACACCAAAGAGTTCATATACTTTATTTCGGTGGAGCTCTACTTGTCTTTCAAACTCGGTGAGGGAGTAGAAAAAAGAGAGAGAATGGTGATAAGTTTCGCCGAGTACGGCAACTCGGCCGGTGTCGATCAAGCGGCGGAAAGCATCGATCGTTTCCGGTGAGAAGCGTTCAAGTTGCTCGAGCACTACGCCGGAAAAAGAGAAGCTGGCGCGGAACTCGGGATGACGATTCAACAAGTCTAATAAAAGTTTGCTAGTTGGCAGATAACATTTGTTCGCCACCTTGCGCAGAATTCGGCCGTTGTTTAAATCTGTTTCTGACTCGTCATTAAAATATTGCCGATCCTTGCCGATATCGAAGATGCGATAACGCTTAACGCGGTAAGGTTGGTGAACTTGAAAATAAAAGCAGACCGAAGGCACGGCCTAATTATAGCAGGCAAAAAATTACAGCGCTTGGGCCTTAGGCCTAAGCGCTGTGTATAAGATCGATAAAAGATTACATCATTGGGTAATGCCATTGGTGGTAAAAAACCAACGACAAACCCACCACCAAAAGAAGCACCTTGACCACATTCACTACCAGATCCCCAAAAGTCCTTTTTTCGGAATCCATTTCCCTGACCCTTTCATGCCAGAAACACTGCTTCCTCAATTGGCTCACACGAGCCAATATCTGTCCACAGTATAGTACACCCTATCTTCCGTGTCAAGGTGTCACGGTAATGTGCACACACATATGGCGGTTTTCCCTAAAATGGGTAGATGTCCATAA
>CAYIFC010000035.1:0-6206 GCA_964362645.1 uncultured Candidatus Saccharibacteria bacterium | reverse complement strand
TTGGTTTCACCTTGATATAATTTATAGAATGAGTGAACATTGGTGAGACGGGTAATGATTTTCTTAAACACTTCGTCTACTCCGCGTTCGGAAAAATTTAAATCCTCGGCCCGCATCACTGGTGTGGAAAGAAGGTAGAATCGAAGTGCATCAACACCGTATTTATTAAAGACTAATGATGGGTCAGGAAAGTTACCTTTAGACTTCGACATCTTTTCACCGTCTTCAGCCAAGATCGTCCCGGTTGTTACCACATGTTTAAACGGCTCTTGGTCGTGCAATATCGCTCCCACTACTAGCATGTAGTAAAACCAGGTCCTGGTTTGAGCAATATATTCGGCGACAAAATCGGACGGAAAACTTTTAGTCGTCGCGGGCATCATCGCCGATTCAAACCAGCAGTCAAAAACTTCCGGAATACGCTTCATCTCGTGACCGCACTCACATTTAAGTTTTACATTATCAATATATGGCCGGTGGAGATCAAGCTCATAGTCGGCGTTATGAGGAAAATTCCAAAAATCTATTTTCTTAACTTCAGCATTGTCTAACTCTTGTCTGTTTGGCAATAATTCAACAAACTTTTCGTCAGTCGTACCAATCATGCTTTGCTCAAGCGCGTACAGCGGATAACCATGACTAATAATCAAGATATTCTTACCTTGATATTTCTGATACAGTTCAAAAACTAAATCAGCCGTCCTTGAGCTCACATCTTTAAAAGACTCACCACCAGGCGCCGGCTTGAAATACATTTCGCGCGCGTCGGCAAAGTAGGCGTGATGCTCCGACCACATTTTACCCTCAAAGTCGCCGGCATCAGCTTCGTTTAGTCTTTTATCGTAAATCACTTTGTCCTTACCAAGCCCGAGCGCCTCGGCCACCATCTCAGCCGTTTCGCGAGCCCGGACAAATTCGGAGCAGAAAATTAGATCGATCCTCTTTTCTTTAATCTTGGGCACCGCTTCCTTAATCTGGGCCTGGCCCTTATCAGTTAAATGATGACTATTATCTACTCGCGAGCTTACCAAGCTCTGTAAATGATCTTCAACGCCATGGTTGAGATTGCTATCAGAATGAGCGTGGCGCATTAAATAAAATGAATTACAAGAACCGCCGGATAATTCTTTTAGCTCAGTCAAAGAACCCACGAATTTTGGCTTCTGGCATTGTTCGCACTTCCAAATCGGCAAGGGTGAAGCCCAATACCGAGAACGTGAAATATTCCAATCTGGCGCCCCTTCCACAATATGTTGAAACCGGCCGTCTTTAAGATGTTCCGGGATCCAAGTAACATTTTGATTTAACTCAAGCAGACGTGGCTTAACTTTCTGAATATTAATAAACCAGGCGGGCAGGGCGTAGTAAATAATCGGCGTACCACAACGATAGCAATGGGGGTAAGAGTGCTGATAGGCCTCTTGTTTAAACAATAGGCCGCGCTTGGTTAAATCTTCAATTACCAACTTCTCTGCTTTTTTGTGATAAACACCACGCAAAAATTCGGGAGAAGAATCGTTAAAGTGGCCGCGCGGATCGATTAATGGGACCATCGGCAAATCTTGCTCAACACCCAATCTAAAATCGTCCTCACCATGGATCACCGCCGTGTGTACCACGCCCGTACCATCTTCGGTGGTTACAAAATCGGCCGCCAAAATCTGCCACTTCTTTTTCGGACTAGCCTTAACCGCCTCCACCTCAAATACCGGCTCATACTCCAAACCGATTAACTGCTTAGCCGATATCTGCTGAGCGGAAGTTTGCGGAGCGATACGACTGGCCATTCCGTCAACAGCGGAATCCGAAGGAGTGAGCGAAGCAAACTTCTGCGATACTATTAAATTCTCACCATCTTTTTCGAACAAAACATATTCAATATCTTTACCAACCGCGAGCGCCACATTGCCCGGCAGCGTCCATGGCGTAGTTGTCCAAGCGAGAATAAAAGTGTTGGAAGGCAAGCCGTGTTTCTCCGGCTCCTTGATTTTAAACTTAACCGTCGCCGCCTGATCCGTTACCAGCTTGTAGCTCTGATCCATAGCGATTTCTGATTGAGCGATTGGCGTCTCACAGCGTGGACAATATGGAAGCACTCGCGTCCCTTCGTAAACTAAACCTTTTTTATTGATCTCTCCGAGCGCCCACCACACGCTCTCAATGTAAGAGTTGTCCATCGTCTTATAAGAACCGTCGAAGTCGACCCAACGGCCGATCCTCTCCACCGTCTTCTTCCACTCGCCCACGTAGGTTAGTACCGCTTCACGGGCGGCTTGGTTAAATTTATCGATCCCGATCTGTTCGATCTCTTTGCGACTAGAGATGTTTAACTTTTTCTCGACGATCGTTTCGATCGGCAGACCGTGGCAATCCCAACCCCAACGTCGCGGCACGCGATAGCCCCTCATCGTCCAAAAGCGCGGTATAGCATCTTTAATCGCACTGGCAAGAATGTGCCCATAGTGCGGCAAACCCGTAGCAAACGGCGGTCCGTCATAGAAAACGTAATCGCCCTTTGCCCCGTCTGACGGGGTTTGCTTCTCCTTAACGAGCGACTTTTCAAAAACTTTACTCTCACGCCAAAACTCGAGAATTTTCTCCTCGCGCTTAGCTATCTCGCTCTTAGGTTTTTCTTCCCCACTTTCAGCCATAATATTGGCCAAATGTAGCATAAAAAAAGCCCCTCCTCCACTTGAGAGAAGGGGCAGACCAAAATTCAATCATCGATATCCGGACCATTGACCTCTTTCTGGGAAGTTTCATATTTCTCAATCAATTCTGAAACCACCCCAGCAAGTTTTTGACAAAATACTGGATCAGCATCAACATATTGAATCAGTCTCAAGAGTATGTCGTGATGATTAAACTCCAAAACAATCTTCTTAAGTACCGAACTTAATTTCCCTATCTGAACCTCTCCTACGTAGTCTAGTGACTTCTCTTCTTCTTCTTTCTGATCACAACGCCAACACGACATGTGATTCTCCTTATTCTTTGGAACTAGCGAGATTACAAACGACCTACTCCACCTCAATTCCTATCACATCCTCCTAACCCCGTCCATGAGTAAATAGTGCCACGGTCGTTGTTGTATTTACTCATAATGATTCTGGTTAGGTTTGAGGGAGGCCGAAATCGCGGCGTAGCCAACGATCATTCTCGATCTCATCTGCGGTGATATATAAAACTTCTTTACCGATCTTAAACCTGGCCTTGAGCATCACAATTATGTCTCGGCATTCATAGGGGTAAACCCAAACGCTACGTTGAAGCTGTCTAAAACCCAGACCCACTAACCAGTTACGCAACCTGTCTCTTGTACCCCGTTTCCATTCTTTAATATCAAAAATAATAAGGTGATACTTTCCATCCCACTTCTGCGGTTTAGTAATTAATTTTTCACCAAGGCCATAACGGGCGACCTCTTGCTCACCTTTCTCCGTTAAACGAATAACTGTTTGACCCTGATCATTTCTTGCAAGTTTTACAAATCCTCTTAACGCTAATCTTTCGACAGCTTTGCCGAAATAGCGGTAACGATCAGCTTTCTGTCGAGAATTTTTAATCACCCAACCAATAGCGTGAACCATCCCAGGGAACAAGATAATAGTGGTCACTACACCTGTAACCGCCAAGGTGCTTAAAATTGCTTGGGTTATCTTCGTTCGTCTTTGGTCAATCGTTTTCCTCTTTTTCATGAGTAAATAGTAGCACGACCGTTGTTATATTTACACATGCCGAAAGTAGGATTTGGGAAATTACATTCTCTCGGGCGTTGGGATGGCGAGGAGGGTAAGGCCAGTGGTTAGCGTTTGAGCAACGGCGGCGGTGAGAGCGAGACGATAAGATGAATGGGGATCAGTAGGGTCAATAATTTTTTGGCCAGCGTAGTAGGCGTTAAAAGTGGAAGCGAGCTCAGTTAGGTAAGTAACTAAAAGATTAGGAGCATAGCGCTCACTCGCTCGCGTAGCAACTGCCACAAAACGATGGAGTAGACGCTCTAGAGTCTCAGTATCGTCTGGTCTATTTTCTAGAGAAGCTGAAACGCCTTCTTGCTTCGCGCGTTCTAGCACCGCGCGTGCCCGCACGAGCGCGTACTGTAAGTACGGCCCCGAATCCCCTTCAAGCGATAGTGCTCGCTCAAGATTAAAAATAATATCTTTACCCGGCGATTGTTTTAAAATTAAATATTTAAGTGCGCCCACAGCCACCGCATGAGCAATCACCAATTTTTCTCCCTCATCAAAGTCCCGTTCAGCTAAGCGAGCAAGAGTAACCTTTTTCAATTCATCTAAGAGTGACTCGGCACTAATTACTTCGCCCGTCCGTGACGACATCTTGCGGCCGTCAGGCCCAAGCATTAGGCCATGAGTAATGTGTTTAACTTTGGTGGCCAAACTCGCATCAATCTGTTTAAGCGCCTCAAGCCCAACCGCAAAAACTCCGGCCTGCTCGTTAGCCGTAATTACCACAGACAAATCTGCAGGATAGGCGCGATTTTTGGCAAAGTGTAAACCAAGCTCCTTAGTTTCGTAAGTCGGCAAACCTTGTGAAGTGAGGTACACGCGCGTATGAAGTTCTGGGTTATATTTTTCCGCCACGAAAACTATGGCGCCATCACTCTGCTCAAACACATCGTTGGCTAAATATTCTTCAACAATCTTCTTGCCTGGATCAGCCATTTCACTTTCAAAAAAATAAAAATCAAATTTGGTTCCTAGTTGGGCGTACATGCTTTCAAAAGCAACTAGACTTTCTTTCTTACCCTCTTCATAAAGTTTATTTATTTCTGGATCGGACTTTTCGTAAACTTTTTTATTGATTTCTATAATTTCTTGCTTAGCTGTCTCTTGTACTTCATAAGCCTGTGCGCCAACAGCATAGGCCTTACCCCAAGCTAATTCCGGGTTCTTAAGTTTACCCCACAGCGCCTTAGCCACATGGAGACCAACATCACCTTGATAGTTAGCGCGCTTAACCTCCGCGCCGTTCCACTCAATAAGGCGCGACAACGCCTCGCCAATCGTGTTCGACATCAAGTGGCCAATATGGAACTCCTTGAAAGGGTTAGGGTCAGTGTATTCAACTAAAGCTTTTTGGGCCGAAGATTTGGGCGCAATATTTTTATTTATATTCTCTAACTCTTGTTTTAGAAAACTCTCTGCTAAATAAAAATTAATAAACCCCGGAGCTACGGCCTCTACTTTCGCCAACCAATCAGGTCTAACTATTTCTTTAGAAATTTTTTGGGCCAGTTCAAGTGGCGACTGCTTAACCTCTTTCGCCAAAATCATAGCGAC
The DNA here is from genome assembly GCA_964362645.1 of uncultured Candidatus Saccharibacteria bacterium. Classification (GTDB taxonomy): domain Bacteria; phylum Patescibacteriota; class Minisyncoccia; order Phycocordibacterales; family JACOZG01; genus CAYIFC01. Next base: position 906 of record CAYIFC010000035.1, on the reverse strand, counting down.
GTTTGAAGCGAAATCACCATGCTCCAGATTCTCTGTTAACTCTACCGAAAACTTTTCCGGCACTGGCAAATTTAAGTTGGCTAGCGCTTCAATAATTAATTTTTTAATTTCTTGATCCATGCTTATTTACCTGTACTACCAAAACCACCCTCACCCCTTGTTGTATCAGACAACTCACTCACTTCTTCAACTTGTGCCGAAACAATAGGTTGAATCAAAAGCTGCGCCACCTTATGACCAGACTCGAAAGTATAGGTGTCTTGCGAGAGATTGTGTAAGCCAACTAGAAGTTCACCACGATAACTTGAGTCGATCACTCCACCGAGAGTCTTCAGTCCAGAATTATTGGCCACACCGCTTTTATCCCAAACTAGGGCGACATAATTGGAGGGGAACTCTAGCGCGACACCCGTCCTGATCTTAGCCCGCTCGCCTGGTTTGATCGTTACTTGTTCCAAGCAAAATAAGTCTAGTGCCGCATCACCCTCATGGGCATAGGCCGGGAGTTTGGCGCGCGGATCAAGCTTTTTTATTTTCAGTACTGGCCGCATTTTTTAGAATTTTATCAATTCGTATAGCGATCTGCTTCATCTGCTTTTCTTTCTTGCCGCGCGTTGTCTCGGCGGCCGTACCGAGGCGGATACCCGATGGGTCAGTTGGTGTTCGGGTGTCGTTAGGAATCGTATTTTTGTTAACGATGATTCCCTCTTTTTCTAGTGCATCACTTGCCGCTTTGCCAGAAATCCCTCCTGCCCTGAGCGAAGTCGAAGGGTTACCGTCCATCCATGTGTCCATCAAAATTAAGTGGGAGTCAGTACCGCCGCTCACCAAACGCCAACCAAGTCGCGAGAGTTCGCTGGCCATCACTTTAGTATTTTTAACAATCTGCTTAGCATAACTCCTGAA
>CAYIFC010000034.1:0-6381 GCA_964362645.1 uncultured Candidatus Saccharibacteria bacterium | reverse complement strand
GATTAGTGTCGCTTGCGCTTGAAGCGCGAGCGGCGTCTGGTATTAAGGTCCGCCAGCCACTGGCAAAACTTTCAATCAAAAAAGCATTAAATAGTTTATCGTTAAACTTACTGGAATTAATTGCTGAAGAGGTAAATGTTAAAGAAGTTATTTTTGCGCCTGATCAAAGCGAAGAAGTTCTTCTGGACACACACCTAACCCCAGAACTCGAAAACGAGGGCTACCTACGTGACCTTGTGCGCGTGGTCCAAGATGAGCGGAAGAAAATGGGTTTCAAGCCTGGCGAATTGTTAGTCCTTGAGTTATATGGTGACAGCAAAACAAAAGAACTGGTCACTAAGATGGAAGAAAGTTTTAAAAAATCAGTGTCGATAAAAGAAATTCGCTGGCTAGAAGATTCTACTCATGGCCTACGCCTTTTACACAACTAAGGCTTTTGTTTTGAGTCGGCGCGAAGTAAGCGAAGCAAACTTTTTGTATGATTTTTTTACCGAACAGTTTGGTCGTATTTCGGCCCGGGCGCAAGGGGTACGCAAACTTGCTTCCAAGCTCCGTTACAATCTCCAACCCTTTGCCCGTGTCGAAGTCACGCTCGTGCGTGGCCGCGAAGGTTGGCGGATTGTTGGTGCTTGGCCGGATTCTCATTTTGCTAGCATTAAGGAAAATAGCGCTAAGCGCCATACCTTCAGCGAAGTACTAGCAATGATTGACCGGTTGTATACCGGTGAGCGGCCGGAGGCGCGTTTGTTTGAGGAGGTCTCGGCCGCCGCCGCGTTTCTGGACCAAAACCATCTTGGTTCAGAGTCGCTAGAAGCTTATCGCTTACTTCTCGTTTTCCGTTTAGTCGATCAACTAGGCTATGCCGCTCGGCCCCTACCGCTCGAACCCTTTTTAGAAGAAAATGCTTGGACTAGAGATGTGGTTGAGAGTTTCTTGCCTCATCGGCGAATTGCCGCGGGGATCATTGAACAGGCTCTCCAGGCCAGTCATCTTTAATTGACTCAAAAATATTGCTATAATTGAAGTTAAGTTTTATGCCTCTGTCTCCTGACAATCAGGATAATATTGAGCGTCTCAAACAAGAGATCTACCAGCCGGGGGCGCCGGCGGCTCGCTTGCGCCGTAATCGGCTAACTCCCTTAAGCGGTGCTAGTAAAACTTCGTGGGGTGACGAGAAAAGAAAAACTCATACTTCCGGAGGGAATAGTAGTCATTGGTGGGTTAGAATTTTGGTCATTTCCATAATTTTCTTTTTGGCGGCGGCGGCTTTTGGCTTTTGGGTTAGTTTGCGTGGGGGCAACATTGTTTCACCAGACAAAATTGATATTACTATTGCCGGTCCGGCCACAGTTCGCGCCGGGGAGGCAATAAGTTTGCAGGTCGTGGTGGCTAATAATAATGCTTCAAATTTGGAGTCTGCCGACTTGGTTATTAACTTTCCCCTCGGCACTCGATCGCCTGAGCGTGATCGCGAGGTGCCAAACCTGCGCCTGCCCTTAGGTGGTATTGAATCTGGTGCTTCCATTAACCAAACAGTTAAGGCTGCGGTGTTTGGTGAACCGGGTGTAGAACAAAAAATTAATTTTACAGTAGAGTACCGAATTGTGGGTTCTAATGCTATTTTTGATAAGAGTTCGTCTTACTCCTTTACTATTAATACTGCACCCCTCTTATTAAAAGTCGATCTTCCAACTGAAGCGGCGGCTCACGAAGCTCTAACCTTTACTGTGGAGGTGGCAGCGGAGGCTGAAGGGCAAGTTGATGATGTAATTGTCGTTGCTGATTATCCACCAGGATTTACCTTCGGTGATTCTACGCCGGAGCCGGCCTATAGTGATAATATTTGGCGTTTGGGTGATCTACCAGCTGGTAGTAAGCGCAAAATTTCAATTAGTGGAGTAATGGCTGGCGAAGACAAGGATGAGCGCTCGTTTCGCTTTGTGGCCGGCTTGGCCGATAAAAAGAGTGAGCACCAAATCGCTGTTCCTTACAATACAATTACTCGAGCGGTCACTATTACCAGACCAGGTGTGGCGCTCGATTTTAGTTTAAACGGTGACACTAGAAGTTTGGAATATGTAGCCAACAGTGAAGATACTTTGCGCGCTGAAATTAGTTGGATTAATAATTTACCAACCGAAATTAAGGATGCGGAAATCGAAGTGAGAATCGATGGTTCAGTCCTTAACCAGAACTCGGTTTCTTCGGCTGGTGGTTTTTATCAGTCTGGGGATAAAAAAATAATTTGGACGAAGCGAACCGATGATGATTTGAGCGAGATCGCTGCCGGCGAGAAGGGGAAGATCGGTTTTAGTTTTGCTAGTTTGCCGTTGGTGGTGTCTGGTAAGAGTTCACCTTTGTCGCCCGAAATTACGATGTCTGTGAGTTTTCGGGGGAAGCGAGTACCTAGTGGCGAGGAAAGTACGGAGGTCGAAGCAACGTTTGCCAGGTCAGTTAAAATTAATTCTGTTTTTCAACTTGCGGCCGGTGCTAGTTATTCCGGCGGGCCATTTAATAATTCTGGACCATTGCCACCGGAAGTTGGAAAGAAAACTTCGTATACTATTTCTTGGTCGGTTATCAATTCATCTAATGTTGTGCGTGAAGCCCAGGTAAGGGCAACCCTGCCAGCTAATGTGGAATGGTTGGGTCAGGTGGCGCCAGCGACAGAAAAAATTACTTTCGATCAAGCCAGTGGTGAAGTGGTTTGGGATTTGGGTGTGGTTGAGGCCGGTCGTGGAATCGGGACACCGGCTCGCGAGGCCTCCTTCCAAGTTTCTCTTTTGCCTAGTATTAGTCAGGTCGGTGAGTTGCCAGTGTTGGTGTCGACGCCAACACTGTCTGGGACGGACTCTTTTACTGGGAGTAAATTGACGTCAACTAAGAATACTTTAAATACCAATATTTCGGGCGATCCGGCCCATGGTTCTGGTGGTGGTCGTGTGGTACCATGAGCGACTTAATGGAAAAGATTGTTTCTCTCTGTAAGCGCCGCGGCTTCATCTACCCCGGGTCAGATATCTATGGCGGCCTAGCCGGGACTTTCGATTACGCTCATTACGGTTTGGCGTTGAAGAATAATGTCAAAAATCTTTGGTGGAAGCGTTTTGTGGAAAGTCGAGAAGATATGTACGGTCTTGATTCGGCCATTCTAATGAATCAGCAAGTTTGGCAGGCATCGGGCCATGCTCGATGTTTTGCCGATATGCTTGTTGACTGCACAGAGTGTAAGCGACGTTTTCGAGCCGATCATCTTGAAAGTAAAGAGAAATGTCCGGAGTGTGGAGGGAAACTTGGTGAGGCCAGGCACTTTTACATGATGCTGGAAACTCATTTGGGAGCTGTGCAGGACGAAGCGTCACTCTCTTATTTGCGTCCGGAAACTGCTCAAGGTACTTTTGTGAATTTTAAAAATACGGTGGACTCTTTTCATCCCAAACTTCCGTTCGGTATTGCTCAAATTGGAAAAGCTTTTAGAAATGAAATTGCGCCACGCGATTTTATTTTTCGCTTGAGAGAATTGGAGCAGATGGAAATTGAATATTTTGTTCGCCCAGAAGATTGGGAAAAGTATTTTGAGGAATTTCGTAAAGAAATGCATGAATGGGCCAAAGAGATCGGCCTTAACCCAGAACATGTACATGAGGTTGAAGTATCTGAAGAAGATCGCGCCCATTATTCCAAAAGAACCATAGACTTCGAATTCGATTTTCCTTTTGGTCAGAAAGAACTTTATGGTCTTGCTTATCGTACAGATTACGATCTTTTGGCTCATAAACTTGAATATCAAGACGAAGAAACTCAATCAAAAATTGTTCCGCATGTTATTGAACCATCTTTTGGTGTCGATCGCACAATTCTTGCCATTCTTTCCGATGCCTATATGGAAGACGAAATAGGCGGAGAAAAGCGTGTGTATTTAAAACTTTCACAAAAAGTTGCTCCCGTAAAAATTGCTGTTTTCCCTTTGCTTAAGAATAAACCAGAATTAGTAGCCAAAGCTCGAGAAGTTTTTACTGCACTTAAAAAAGAGATTGGTGCTGTCGAGTTCGATGACAACGGTAACATCGGCAAGCGTTATCGTCGGCAGGATGAAATTGGCACGCCGCATTGCATTACCATTGACTTCGATACTCTTGGCGAAAAACCCGAACTCAAAGACACTGTTACTGTCCGCTCTCGTGATACCGGCGAACAGGAACGAGTAAGTATCGATAACCTCGCTAGTTTTTTATCCTAACCCTTTCTTTTGCCCGTTAGTGGCGTATAATAGCGATTATGAAAGAGGTGATGGCAGAAATAAGCTTTAAAACGGTCGTTAAAACCGTTTTATTCTTGTTGCTTCTCGTTTTCCTCTATCTCATTCAGGACTTAGTTTTGGTGGTTTTAACAGCTGTGGTTATGGCCTCAGCTGTCGAACCGGCCACGCGCTGGTTTGCCCGTTACCGTGTACCGCGCGTACCGGCAGTTTTAATTGTCTACGTGGTAGCGATCCTGCTTTTCATGGTTCTTCTCCCGGTCCTTGTTTTTCCTGTTCTTGGTGACCTAATCGAAATCTCGAAGACCCTACCGGAGAAGCTTGGCTCGATTAATTTCCTCAATTTCTCGGAACTACTTGCACCAGTGGCTAGTTTAAATCTTGATGGTATCTCTGCGAGTGTTCAAGGCGCTGTAGGAGGTCTTTCTCGTGGATTCTTTCAAACTGCGAGCCTAATCTTCGGTGGCTTTTTCCGTTTCATATTAATTATCGTTATTTCCTTCTACTTAGCAGTTCAGAAAGGGGGTATTGAAGATTTTCTGCGCATCATTACTCCCCGACGGAGTGAAAGATATATCATTGGCCTCTGGCATCGTTCACAAGCTAAGATCGGTTTGTGGATGCAGGGTCAGCTTTTGCTCGGGCTCATTGTGGGTGTGATTGTTTATTTGGTCCTAACGATTCTGGGTATCCCTTACGCCTTGATGCTTGCCCTCTTGGCAGGGTTGTTTGAGATCATTCCGTATTTCGGCCCGATCCTCTCCGCGGTACCGGCGGTTCTGCTCGGCTTTTCTCAGAGTCCGACAATTGGTTTGATGGTGATTGGCTTTTACATCATTATTCAGCAGTTTGAGAACCATTTGATCTACCCTCTCGTGGTTAAAAAGGTTGTTGGTGTGCCGCCGTTGGTGGTTATCCTGGCTTTAATTATTGGTGCTAAACTCGCCGGTTTCTTGGGTCTTATTCTGGCGGCCCCGATCTCGGCTGTGTTGATCGAAATTCTGCATGACATTGAAGAACGAAAAAATTTATCTCACAACAACCCTGCCTTACGTTAATGGTGAGCCGCATTTAGGCTTTGCTCTGGAGTTGGTGCAGGCCGATGTTTTTGCCCGCTACCAGCAGAGTTTGGGTAAGCAAGTATTTTTAAACACGGGTACTGATGAACATGGTCTCAAGCTTTACCAGGCGGCACAGAAGGAGGGGGTAACTCCGCAGGAGTATGTAGATCAAAAGTCGGCGCGTTTCCGCGATCTCTTGCCGGCCCTCGGAATTTTGCCTACCGCCAACTTTATCCGGACGACTGATTCGCACCATATTGCCGCCGCCCAAGCTTTTTGGACTATTTGCCAGGAAAAAGGCTTTATCTACCGCAAGAAATACACCACCAAGTATTGTGTGGGTTGCGAGCTAGAGAAAACGGATTCGGAGTTAATTAACGGTTTTTGCCCGATCCATCCTACAACGTCAATCGAATTGTTTGAGGAAGATAATTACTTTTTCAAATTTAGTAACTTTTCTAAACAACTTCTGGATCTTTATCAGAGCCGGCCAGACTTTGTGGTCCCGGCTGGCCGTTTGCACGAGATCAAATCTTTTGTTGAGCAGGGTTTGCAGGACTTTAGTATCTCGCGCCTAACCTCAAAGATGCCGTGGGGGATACCGGTGCCTGGTGATTCAGAACAAACGATGTACGTCTGGTTTGATGCGCTTGTTAACTACATTTCGGCAATTGGTTGGCCTAATGATCTAGAAAAATTTAATTCTTGGTGGGCTCCCGCCCGTGCCGAACGGCTTTCGGCACGTTCGGGCGGGGTCGTGCAATTTGCTGGCAAAGATAATCTTCGTCAGCAGTCGGCAATGTGGCAGGCAATGCTTATGTCAGCAGGACTGCCTAATTCCAAACAAATAATAATCCATGGATTTATTACAAATGAAGGGCAAAAAATAAGTAAGTCCCTAGGTAATACTGTTGATCCTTTTGAAATTGTCAAAAAATTCGGAACAGATGCGCTCAGGTATTGGCTGCTGGCAAAAATTAGTCCTTTTGAAGACGCGGACTTTACGCTTGGAAAATTTAAAGAAGTTTATAATGCCGATCTGGCAAATGGACTGGGAAATCT
>CAYIFC010000033.1:0-6402 GCA_964362645.1 uncultured Candidatus Saccharibacteria bacterium | reverse complement strand
AAAGCGGACAGATTTCAAAGATCAAAAGTGTTACTAACCCGTATTATATGTACACTTTACCTTGACTTTAAGCCTTAAATATAGTAGTTATTAATATGGAGTTAGTTGAGATATTTGAAAATTTAACGAAAGGAAATCGCATGAAATCAAGCCGTTTCTCCCCTTTTGAAATTGTAATTTTACCTCGAGCCAGTATGAGTTGGGAGGGCTTTCTCCTCACGACCCCACCTCGGTCAATTGCCCTCGATGGCGTGGTGAAGGGCGGCCCCAATTACAACGCAACCACTGGCCACATCAACTTCGACCACCACGACAACGTGGTGCGAGAAGCCACTATGAGCACCGCGATGCAGATCATGTTTGCAATCAAAGGTGGCTTAGCAGAAGCCTTAACGGTCAACGGACGAGTAAACGCGACTATCTACATCAACGACACCGACCAAGACACTGTTCTCGCGGTATGGTTACTGCTCAACTACAAAAAGTTTGAGGGCGTGCAAAGCATTCCCCACATTAACCGTCTTTTGGCGCTCGATGACCGCTGGGACATTACGGGTGGTGCCTACCCCATGAACCTCGACGACATGTTAGTAAGGCAGCATACTTGGGTCTTCAAACCTTACACGGAATTACGCAAATCGGGAGCGCTCGCAAACGCCACGGCCGAAGTTCTGCTCGACAACTTAGAAGCTGTGATGGGACGTCTTGATCGCTATCTGATGAATGAAGGCGAGGAAGTTGATCTTGATATTCGACACAAGATCCTCTACGACTCTCCGACATTTAAGATCGTGGACGAAATTGGAGGCAACGAAGCGCGCTACCACCTCTTTAGTAAAGGGATGAATGCCTTTATTAGTATCGTCGCCACTCGCAGCGACGGTCGCCGAGTTTGTAGTGTAGGCCGACGCTCACGTTACATTCCATTCCCTGTTCCCCTTCTTTACGAAGACTTCAATGCCGCGGAAGGTTTGACGGGCAATGACCGCTGGAACGGGTCCGACATTATCGGCGGTTCATCTCGAATGATCGGCACCGGCCTTAGTTGGGAACAGCTCCGTGACTTAACCAACGAGCGTCTGCGAAAGGAAAGAATCGTCACATAACAAAACTATAAGCTCACCCCGCCCGGCCATATCAATGGCTGGGCTTTTTTATACAAAAAAATCGCCCGGTGGTGTGCCGAGCGATCGGTACTGGCAGGAACTATCTGGAAAATGACAAAATAAGATTTGAGTGCACATTGCGGGACAAGCTAAACAATCCAAAACCACTGTTGTACTGTATTGGGGTTGAAACAGCGGCGAGTGTGAGATTGATTGGACCTGCCGACCTTCAAATTGATACTGATGTGTCTGATTACGCCGCGTGACAGCGAAACCAGACGGTGTGAAACCTTTTTGCTTCAGAAACTGATTTGCGAGCCGATCTGCTTTTGATGTGAACCTACCCATACTGCCTCCACTATGTGAGGGACCTACAAGCTAGCATCCAGATCCATCTGAACATCTGCTTGTTTCTACCCATAATGATACAGAAAATGGCAAACTAGTCAACAGGCTTTTTTGACTCAAGCGCTTATATAGCGTAAGATATTATCTTAGATCCAGGATAGAGGGTTCTGGAGTTTACTTAGGGAAAATCTTTGGAGCGGAGGCAGGGATGAGTAATCAAGTAGGAAGCAGTGGCCCAAGGGAAATCATTGAAAGAATTAGGAGAGCGAGTGTGGAAGAGTTGGAGATAATTCTTATGGAAGTAACTACAACAAAGTTCCCTATCGGGCATGATGACGTTTTTAACGCCATTAATGAGAGGTGTGGGAACCATACCGATTGCTTCCACCTAACACCTGCGATTGCAAACGCAAAAAGAAGCCTACTGAGGCAAAAAGGTGATCTCGTGGAGGTGGCCAAGTAGAAGCCTTTTACTAGCACCCAGGCGGTGTTACGCAAAGTGATACCGCCTGTTTTTTATGCTACAATCGACTAAATGAAAGCTAAGTCCAGTATTATTATCGTGCTTGGGGCAATTATTCTTATTGGCCTTGGCTACAGCGCCTATTATGGTTATACCCAAACTCAAAAACTAGCTTCTGAGCTAGATCTTACCCAACAACAGTTTGCCTCCAGCACCGCCGAATTCCAAGCCAAGGTTGCCGATTTGGAAGGTCAATTAGCCAGCTCGCAAAACGAAAACGACGAACTGCGAGAAAAGTATAATGATGAAAAAGATCGAAATGATGAATTTGCTGATCAGATTGATGAAATTGCTGATACCGTTGGAGTGTTAGACAAATTAAGTAAAACGGATAAAGAGTTACTCCAAAAGTATTCTAAGGTTTTTTTCTTGAACGAACATTACGTACCGCCTAATTTAAGAAAGATTGACGCTCAATATTTAACCCAAACAAACAAGGACCTTGAGGTCCATAGTAAAGTCTGGCCCTTTCTTGAGAATTTATTGGAAGAAGCAAAAAGCGACGGGATTGATATACAAATAATATCTGCCTATCGCTCATTCGGAACTCAAGCCACTCTTAAATCTAGTTACAAAGTTACTTATGGTACAGGTGCTAATCAATTCTCTGCCGATCAGGGCTACTCCGAACATCAACTTGGTACTACCGTTGACTTTACTACGCCGACTGTTGGCACTAGTTTTACCGGCTTCGATAAAACAGAGGCTTATAAGTGGCTACAAAATAATGCCCATAAATATGGCTTTGTACTCTCTTATCCACCCAATAATGCTTACTACGTTTTCGAACCATGGCACTGGCGCTTTGTAGGTACCAAACTTGCTCGAGCTCTCAACAAAGATGGTAACTACTTCTACGACATGGACCAACGCGACATCGACAAATATCTAGTTTATATCTTCGATTAAGAAATAGTTTTTTCGGCGGTAATTTGGTTAAGGATTTTCTTGAGGGGCTCGAGCGTGACTTCGTCGTACATAGAGATAGCCGTAACGTTTGGGTTAAGTTTTTTGGCTTTAGTTATAAGTTTTTTTAGCTGCTCTGGCTCTACGGTATCAGCCCGACTAATAATTAAATATTCCGGCTTAACAATTAATAAATTATTGAAAGCTAATAGCTCAGCGCGGATAACTTTGTAGTCATTTTCAATATCTTCCGAGTCCGCGGCAAGAAAGTGGAAGAGGACCTTAGTCCGCTCGATGTGCCGTAAAAATTTGTGGCCCAAACCCTTGCCTTCGGACGCGCCCTCGATAATGCCGGGAATGTCGGCCAAGATCAGATCGTAATAAACGCCTAGATTGGGTTCAAGAGTGGTGAACTTGTAATTAGCGACCTTACTCTTGGCGTTGGTGAGCAGATTAAGCAAGGTTGATTTGCCAACATTAGGCAAACCCACGAAGCCGACATCGGCGATCATCTTAAGCGAGAGCCGGATCTCGAACTCCTCACCTGGCAGGCCGGGTTGGAATTCCTTGGGCGATGTATTAACCGGCGAGCGGTATTTATAATTCCCTTTCCCGCCGGGACCCCCTTTGGCCGAAGTTACTTCTTCGCCAATTTTAATTATTTCGGTCGAAATACCAGTCGTTAAGTTTTCAATCACTGTGCCAACCGGCACTTGCACCACTAAGTTTTCGCCATCCTTGCCGTCGACGAAACGCGCGGCGCCATACCCACCATGGGGAGCTTCCAAACTCTTCTTGTTACGAAATTGCTCCAAGGCGCCGAGGTCCGACACACCACGGAAGACCACGCTGCCCCCCCAACCGCCGTTACCGCCTGTTGGTCCAAGTGACATCTTTTGCCCACTAAAAGCCACGGCGCCTCGGCCGCCGTGCCCCGCCTTAACCCCAATTTTAACCTCATCAACTAACATGTATAGGCATTGTAGCCTATTTGACTATCTAAAAATAGTTTACTTATTATTACTTGCCCAGACGGTTAGAGCGGTGAGAGAGATAAATACGCGGCGCATGGCGATAAGGTCGGTATGAAGGGCAGTAATTTGAGCTTGATTAAGTGCGCCGCTTGCAAGTTGAGTCCGCAAGTTACTAACCCGCGCTTGAAGTAAGCCGAGCACTCGTACGTATTGTGGCTTAATCTGCTCTAAATCCCGAGCAGTTAACTCTTGCGCTTGGGTAATACCGGGAGCCGCAGCAAATACTCCGGCTACTAACAGGGTGGCGATTAAAATTTTTTTCATAAAAATAATGTGGTTAGATTAATAGGCGATTAATTCTGGCTCCATAACTTTTCGTAATTTTTTCAGTCCGCGATGAATCCGCACGGCGATAGCATTCTCACTTTTACCGATGATCTCCCCCACCTCTCGGAGCTTAAAACCCTCAATATAGTGGAGGAGGAAGATGCCCTTATCCAGAGTACTTAAATAATTTAAATAGTCAAGTGTTTCACCTGGGTAGTTTTCGGGGGCTGTGACTGAACCTCCCTCCTCCGGCAAGAGACCCATTTCGACTATTTTCTCAAGCGAAACCGTCCTGTTCCTGACCTTGTACCAATCAATGATCAAATGCTTGGCCACGGTGTAAAGGAAAGCTTTGGGGTAGTTAATAACCTTACCAGAGGCAATGTAACCCAGCGCCCGGGCAAAAGTCTCTTGGGTAAACTCCTTAGCTACAATGGAGTCTGAAGTCTTAAGACAACAGTAACGGTAGATCCCTTCGGCATGGAGGTTGTACAGGTGATCCATGGAGGAATTCTACGTGGCACGAATGAAAAGCTGATGATAGTGGATAAACCAGGTCGCCGACCCAACCTCATTAAGTTATAATGAATGGGTGAGTTTAGTGGTCGAGAATCATTAAAACCGAAAAATATCATGCACAAATTATCGTTTATATTGCTCATCATTGGGGGCTTAAACTGGCTCTTGATTGGCATTTTTAATTGGGGTATTGGTGAACTCTTCAGTGGTATGCCTTGGATTGCCAAGATCATCTACATCTTGGTCGGTCTTTCTGCTGTTTACGAGCTCTTTACCCACAAGGCCAACTGCAAGCAGTGCGTCAAGGGTGGCGCATCGGCTGGCGACATGGGAATGGTCAAGTAATTGTTTTAACCTACTACGACACAAAAACCCCGCTCAGCGGGGTTTTTGTTTTTTCCAGTTTGAGTTATGCTCTTATTAATGCGCCTACACCGCTTTATTATTAAAGATCCTGAACTTCTCCACCAGTGGCGGGAGGTCTTGCGTTTGCGCGCCGGTGAGCAAGTCGTGTTGGCTGATGGTGCAGGAACGGAAGTTCGCGCCGAGATTAAAACTCTGGCCAAAGATCATGCCGAGCTTGAACCATTAGGCGAACTGACCACCAAACCCGAGTCGGGTCGGCAAGTTACCCTCTACTGCGCCGTATTAAAATCAGATCATTTTGAACTCGTAGCGCAGAAGGCGACCGAGATTGGCGTCACAGCTATCCAGCCGATAATTACTATTCGGACGGTTAAAACTTCGCTCCGTCTGGGGAGATTAGAAAAGATTATTAAGAAAGCGGCCGAGCAGTCCAGCCGAACCACTCTCCCCCAAATTTCTGAACCAATGAGTTTTGAGGAAGCAATTAGCGAGGCAAGCAAACACGAACAAAACTACTTTCTCGACCCGGCCACTGAACAAAATTTTAAAACAATTAAAGCCCACGATGTCGCAATTTGGATCGGGCCGGAAGGTGGTTGGACAGCTGAAGAATTGGCTAAGTCCAAAGAATTCGCTAAAGCCGTCTCGATCTCCCCTTTCGTCTTGCGGGCCGAAACGGCCGCTATTGTAGCAAGTTATCTCACGCTCCATGCTTGATTATATTTCTATTTTTTAAAAACGGTGGCGGGGGTGTATGTTAAGATAGAGTTAATCAGAGATGGTATCTGGAAAGAATATGCAAAATTTAAATAAAGAACACTGCGTGCCGTGCGAGAGGGGCACTAAACCGCTCGCAGACGATAAAATACTCGAACTTCGAGCTTCTTTGCGCTTACCTTGGGAGATAGTTCCAGCGGAGGACAGTAAACCCAAGCGTTTAAAAGTAGAAATACTTTTACCTGACTTCCTCGCCGCAATCGCTTTTATAAACCAAGTCGCCGATATCGCCGAGACCGAAGGTCACCACCCCGATATTTATATCTTCTACAACAAAATCATCTTCGAGCTCTATACCCACGCGGCCACCGGCCTCACCCAAAACGACTTCATCCTCGCCACCAAAATCGACGAAGCCTTTTTAAACAAGATATAGAATTAGGCTTATTTAGAGCCATTTACCAAAGACTACCTTTGGTTGGTAGAATTTGGTGTGTGGTATAGTTTGCGCTGATGCTTGACAACACATGAAGATAGGTATATAATAGCAAGAGTAAGTTAGACCTACCCGCACCCCCGAATCCGAACACTAGGTTAAACTAATAATTTTTCTTCC
>CAYIFC010000032.1:0-7020 GCA_964362645.1 uncultured Candidatus Saccharibacteria bacterium | reverse complement strand
GGGATAACCGCTGAAAGCATCTAAGCGGGAAGCCCACCCCAAGATTAGGTATCGTTATGAGATCCCTCGGAGATGACGAGGTTAATAGGCGCTAGGTGTAAGTCCAGTAATGGATTGAGCCGAGGCGTACTAATTCATCCATTCCTATTAGGAAACTTGCAAATCACAATTTAGATTTTTTCTCACTTTATAATTCTCTCTTGCTATCTAGATATTAATTGAAGGCTTGGATCCGGTGATTTGACGCCGTGGTCCCACCTGGTCCCATTCCGAACCCAGTAGTGAAACGCGGTAGTGGCGATGGTACTGCTTTGCGGGAGAGTAGCCAGTCGCCGGGTCCAAGCGTTTAATTTGTTTTTTTGCTATGATTGATCATCATGGCCTCGTGGAGTCGTAGACGACAATTTTCTTATTTTCTCTTACTCATTATCCTCGTAGCGGCAGTGGCCGGCGGGGTTTTTGTGTTTTATCGGCCGGAGCCGAGTTGTGGCGACGGTCGACAAAACCAGGGCGAATTAGATATTGATTGCGGTGGTGCCTGTACGGCCGTCTGTCCGAATGAGGCCTTACCTATTAAAGTTGCTTGGACCAGAATCTTTACTATTGCCGATGGTGTGTATGAAGTGGGGGCGTTGCTAACCAACCCTAATTCGAAATTAGCAGCTACCAAGGTGCCATATTCAATACGTTTAGTTGATGATCAAAATATTTTGATTACGATCAAACAGGGAGAAATATTTCTTAATCCCCGAGAGAGTTTCGCTATCTTTTTAAACGGTATTGATGTTGGTCGTCGTAAACCCGCTCGAGCCTTTATAGAGTTTACCCAGGCTCCACGCTGGGAGCGAGTCGTTGAAGCCCCCCCCACAATTATAGTTACCAAAGAACCGTTTATTAACGAACCCAACCCGAAGTTAACAGTAGAAATTACTAATAACACTCGCACCGCGTGGGAGAATGTTCAGTTGTCGGTCGTTCTTTCTGATCAAGATCGTAACGCTATTGCCGCCAGTGCCACCATTGTCGAACATGTCGCTGCTAACGAAACCGGCAAAGCCGTTTTTACTTGGCCGCGACCTTTCGCTGAACCACCGCAATATATAGATGTTTACCCCCATTTTCGTTTGGATTAAAAATTTTTCAAAACGTTTAGATCTAATTTTGCTCAGCTCAACTCTTCTGTTGGCTGGAGCGGGGTTGGTGACGATGAACTCGTTTACAACGGAAAGTTACTTTTTTGACCGTCAACTAATTTGGATTGCTGTCAGTTTAGCCACCTTCCTTATTTTAAGTAGTTTGGATTTTCGCTTTTTGCGACGGAGTGGTGTTCTCGTTGCTATTTTTGGTAGCTTGTCGTTAGTCTTGCTGGTGTTGTTGGTTTTTGGTACCAGTGTCCGTGGTGCTAGGGGTTGGTTTCGTTTTGGTTTCATTTCTTTTCAGCCGGCTGACTTTATGAAGTTAGCGCTGATATTGGTGTTAGCTAAATACTTCTCGCGGCGTCACATTGAGATCGCTAATGTGCGCCATATTCTAATTTCCGGTTTTTACGCTCTCATCCCTTTCGTACTCATTCTTAGGCAACCTGACTTTGGTTCGGCGGTCATTATTTTCTCAATCTGGCTCGGTATGATCATAGTTTCTGGTGTCTCAAAAAAGCATTTACTAGCCGTACTTGGTTTGGGCGCTGTGGCGTTCAGCATTCTGTGGTTGTTTGTTTTTACTCCGATTCAGCAGACTCGGATCGTTAGCTTTCTCCATCCGTTGGAAGATATACGCGGCGCGGGCTATAACGCCTTTCAGTCCACAATTGCCGTTGGTTCGGGGCAAATTTTAGGTAAGGGTGTGGGTTATGGCACGCAATCGCGACTCAAATTCTTGCCCGAATATCAAACGGACTTTATTTTCGCGGCCTTTGCTGAAGAGTGGGGATTAGTTGGCGTTCTCTTGCTTTTCGTATTATTCTCGATCGTGATTTGGCGGATTGTTAAGGCCGCACTGTTGGGCGCGAGTAATTTTGAAACTCTATTTGCTATGGGCCTCGTCTCGTTTTTTGTTGCCCACTTTATCATCAATGTCGGAATGAATATCGGCCTTTTGCCGGTGACTGGTTTAACCCTACCTTTTGTGAGTTACGGTGGGTCGCACCTACTTTCCGAGTTTATCGGTCTTGGGATCTTGATGGGTATGCGCCGCTACTCCCGCGCCACTCACCGCTCCAACTACCAAAACGAGTTTTTAGGCGGGGTGTGAATATGGCCTTGACTCGGCATTCATCAACCTATAATATACAAAATGTACAAAATATACTTATGACTACTAAAAATATCAAAATTTTAACTACCACCAATTTGCGAAAAAACATTGGCGAAGTAATCAGTCATGTGCGGTACGATAATCAGGTTTATGGTATCGGCCGACACAATCGAGTGGAGGCATTGATTATTAAGTTTCCTGATTATTACAACTCCGATCTCGATGAAATAACCAATCTCAATGCCAATTCATCCAGTTTTGACTTCCTAGCTCAAGAACCTGACTTATACACGATTTCTGACCTCAAGAAGCGTTATGCCTAGAAAAGGAGAGATAGTTTTGGTCCCGTTTCCCTTTACTGATTTGTCGACTCAAAAATTGCGGCCAGCATTAGTGTTGGCATCTGGTAAAAACTTAGGCACTAATGTTGTGGTGGCTTTGATCTCAACCAACATTAAGAAACCACTGCCGTTATATGATGTTTTACTCGACCAGAACTCGTCTGGTTTTAAACAAACGGGATTGAAAATTACTTCAGTCATTAAATTAGACCGGATTGCCACCCTAAACCGAGGGATTTTTCTCGGAGAATTGGGCACCATCAATTCTCCAACTCAAGTAGAAGTCGCTAAGAGACTTAAAACGCTGTTCGATTTTTAAATACTCCCGCGCCACCCACCGCTCCAACTACCAAAACGAGTTTTTAGGCGGGGTGTGATTTTCATTGCGCCCCCATATTTTTTGTGGTAGCGTGGGGTATGTCAAAAGAGTTTTCTTACAAAATTGAATACGAGGCCGACCAAGAAACTGGGCAAGTGGTGGCGACTATTCCAGAACTTAACCATATTTCTTCGTTTGGTGATAATTTTGCTGAAGCCGAAGCTAATGTGCGCGAGGCCGCGCTCGGCTATTTGGAGGTTTTGGTTAAAGGAAAAAAGGAGATTCCCAAGCCCACTTTTCAAACCGAAGGGACTTATCTCAAATTACTTTTACCAACCGCCGCCTAAGCTCTATGAGCAAACTCTCCCGGCGGTCTGGCAAGAAAGTGGTTCAGAAATTAAAACAGGCTGGATTTGCCGAAACTCATCAAAGAGGTAGTCATTTATATTTAAAAAAAAATTTGACAGGCAAATACTATTTGCTATACTAATAATACTAGATCTGAAAAGGACGTTTCGTACGTCCTTTTCTTTTGTTTATTTTTCCAACCTACTAAGAAACTCTATTTGATTCTTAAGCATACGAATCTCAATAAATTTAGGTCCCAGATGACGTTTTACTTCCCGGGCAGTTTTTGAGCTACGGGCAAGGACATATACATCCTTACCTTGCCTCTCAAGATATTTATAAAGAGGGAGGAAGTCACCATCTCCAGATAGGACGATTGCGCGATCAAATGATTTGGCATTTGCCATTGCTTCAATAGTCAGATCAACATCACAGTTTGCTTTTCTTTGTGGAAGATTAAACTCTCCTTTTTCGAAACGCTTCACAGGCTTGAGGAATAGTTTATATCCAAACGATTCAAGTTTGCGGTAAAACTTTGCTTGTTGAATAAATTTCCTTATTAAAGTAATTTGTACCAGCGAAAGATTTTTATAAGTTTTCAAAAGATTTTCGAAATTCTCGATGTACTCGTTCAGATTAACTGTTTTTCTACCAGAGTAATCATGAGAATATTCTTTGTTTGGCTGGATTCCAACGGTTGTATCAATGCCTCCAAAATAAAGGACATCAATTGCCGAATATTTTTCCACAAGATATTTTCTCAGGCGACCGTAGTCAATTTTCCAACCATATTCAGTGTCGAATCCGTAGAATAAATTTGAAGCATCAATTAATACATAAGTACGCATTACAGAGATCCTAGCTCTATTTGATCACAAATACAACCCATCAACTACTCCCGCACCACCCACCGCTCCAACTACCAAAACGAGTTTCTGGGCGGGGTGTGATTAGAATATTTATGGGATACAAACAAACGGCATGATGTAATTAATTATCGGCCCGTCACCATCATTTGGATCTACATCGGTTACAATTCTAGCTGTCCCTGAACTGTCCACGCAAAAATACTCGTAGTCAGCATTTGGCTGTGTCTTTAGTGGAATCGCAACAGCATAATTAGTACCGGCGGTTGTATCGATATAGCAATATGGACGATAATTTCCACTATTTATCCCACTTTGAGCTTTGGCATGGTCAATTGCGGCTCGAACAGATGAATCAGAAAAAACACCCACCGAAAGAGAACAATCATCACTTAAATCTGATCCATAACTATCGCCGTTGTCGCCAAAATAAATTTCGGCCGCGGAGCGTATACCAGTAAGATCGGCCATGATAGCGGCGTCGGCGGCTTTGTTGCGGGCGGTGCCGAGTGAGGCGAGGACAATACTTGAGAGTAAACCAATAATGGCGATAACGACTAATAACTCGATTAATGTAAAACCTTTATTTTTCATGATCCTCATTATAAACCTCAATTGTTTGCTTGACCATGCGGGGGGTGGAAAACTCTTTGCCCACTTTCTGTTTTAAGTTCCGGCCAAATCTGGTCGCCTTGGTGGAGTTAGCGAGTAAGAAGTCGATGGCTTTGGTTATTTCTGGCACCTGTTTAGGTCTAATTAGAATGCCTGATTCCATACTATTTATAACTTCCGGGATGCCACCGACGCCGGAAGCGACTACTGGCAAACCAGCCAGCCCCGCTTCTAAGATAACGTAAGGGAAAGCCTCGGTAATGGACGTGAGGGCAAAGATGTCGAAGGCTTTAAGATATTGGGCCGCGTTTTCTTTTCGGCCCACCAAAAACACCATGTCTTCTAATTTCAAATCCTTAATCAGCGCTTCCAATTTGGTCCTCTCTTCTCCCTCGCCGATTATCACCAATGTCAAGGGTGACCCTTGACATTGGGCGGTGGCGCGAATTAGGTAATCCAGACCTTTATTTTTATGTAATTCGGAAATTGTTCCAATAATTTGACTGTTATGGAAGGTGGCCGAACCTAAAAGGGAAAGTCGGGAGGCTTCTTTGTCTAGAAACTCGAGTTTGCTTAACCCGTTGTGGACCACGCGGATTTTTGTCCCGACACCTGGCCAACTAATAATTTGACTAGCGGAATTATTTGAAACGACAATAGTTTGGTGGGTTAATAAAATAGTGATCCAGTGTAAAAAAGCGATGACTTTCTTTTGCCAGAACGGGCGGTCTTCGTTAAAGGCCCAACCGTGAGCGGTGAAGATGATCTTAGTTTTTAGGTTGTAGGTTGTAGGTTGTAGGTTGTAAATTCGGCCGGCTAGCGCACCGATCCCGCCGATCTTAGAACTATTAAGATGGATAATATCGGGCCGCTCTTTTTTAAAGTAAGCGAGGAGATCGAAGAAGACTTTCAGATCACCCCAAATTTTAATATCCCGACCCAGACTCGGTAATTGCTGGCAACTAATGCCTTCTGCTTCTAATTTCCTCTTTAATTCTTCGCCTTGACCCATCAAGACCGAGACGTCAAAGTGGCTTTTGGGCAAGCGTGTGGCTAGATCATACACATACCGTTGAGCTCCACCCCAATTACCCTTAGTGATTAGGTAGATGATTTTCTGTCTCTTCATCTTTCTCGTGACTATAGCATGAAGGGTCTTTTTATTGTATGATGCGCCCAAATGCGCTTACGGGGCAAAAAGGAGGCCATTGTACTCCTCATTGGCGACCTCCTCTCATTTTTCCTGGCTTTATGGCTGGCTCTGGCTTTGCGGTCTTTTTCTTTACCTAGTTGGAAGCTAATGTCTCCTCATCTAGAAGCGTTTTGTTGGATTTTTGCAATTTGGATTGTTGTTTTCTATATTGCTAATCTTTACCATCATCGGACGGCCACTCTCTTTCGTAATCGTTTGGCTGTACTCATTACCAATACCCAATTGATAAACAGTTTAATTGCGCTTGTCTTTTTCTACTTCGTGCGCAGTTTTGGTATTACTCCTAAGACCACACTTTTTATCAATTTGATTTTAACTCTAGGACTTTTACTTTGGTGGCGCTTATATTTGGTAGTTTGGCTGACTCCACGCCGACAAGAGCAAATAATTTTTCTCTCGGCCGGAAAGGAAGTGGAAGAATTGCGTCAAGAGCTGGAGAATAATTCTCAATATCAAATTACCGCGCCAATTCAGACCGTCCATTCGTTTAAACCAAGTTCTGCGGCCACGATTGCGGTAAATCTTTATGAAGAGAAACGGCCAGAATTTCTATCTTTTCTCTCGCGCCTGCTTTTCTCTGGCGCGCGCGTAGTGGGGGTGCAAGATTTATATGAAGATGTTTTTGATCGTGTGCCGTTAAACTTGGTTGAAGAGCGTTGGTTGCTCGAAAACGTGTCTAATCACCCCAAATCAGTTTACGATCTTTTCAAGCGCCTAATGGATCTAGTCCTTTCTTTAGTCATATTTACTATCTCGATACCCCTCTACCCTTTTATCTGGTTGGCAATCAAACTAGATGATCGTGGGCCCATTTTTTATACTGAACCTCGAGTTGGGCGGCATGGTCGGTTTTTTATGGTGCCAAAGTTTCGCAGTATGTCGACCGAAGATGATCTTTCCATCCGAAAGGTAACGCGGGTGGGCGCCTTTTTGCGTCGTTCGCGGCTTGATGAGCTGCCGCAACTTTGGAGCGTCGTCCTCGGTCAACAGTCGCTAATTGGTCCGCGCCCTGAACGTCCCGACTATGTTAAGCTTTACGAACAGCAGATTCCTTACTACTCAGCGCGA
>CAYIFC010000031.1:0-7295 GCA_964362645.1 uncultured Candidatus Saccharibacteria bacterium | reverse complement strand
TTTTGTTCCCCCGCCCACTCACCCAAACTCGTAAACACATCGTGCACCGCCTCGGGATCGAAGCAAAAAAGTATCGGCTTCAAAACATATTTATAAAACATGGGTTACGGGTAAAACTCTACTTCTGTAATTAGTTTCCTTTCCACAATTTCTTTACAAATCACATCTCTCATTGCACCAATTAGCTCAATATCCCAATCAATCTTCTTTGGCAAAAATTGCTGAAGTAAATCAAATACTAAATTGTCTACCCTATCCTGTCTTTCAATTTGTCGTTTGGTTAGTAGGATCATTTTTAAATCAAATGCTTCTTTATGAAAGCACGACCGGAGCCAGACTTTAAATATTTTTCGAACTCGAAAGCCTTATATTTATCATTGATCACAAAATAGAAATCTAACTCCACTGGGAGTCTACCAGGGATTGCTGGCACATGACCTTTATAGTGACGAGCTAAACGATCGTCTAAATTATCGGTGCAACCGACATAATAACCATCCTTACATTTTAGGGAGTAAATGCAGTACATAATTTATTTTCCCGACTTCGCTAAAGCTACATCATGGCGAGATCCGCTTTTGCCTGACTAGACGGACTTCGTCACGTCGTAGTCACGCTACAGCGTGACGAAGACGGAGAGGGTGGGATTCGAACCCACGGTCCAGTTTTACCCGGACAACACGTTAGCACCGTGCCGCTTTCGGCCACTCAGCCACCTCTCCAATCCTGATAACCTAACACATTTTCTGACTCGGTAAAAGTAGCCACCAATTTATAACTATAAACATTCCAACATTCTTGAGAATGTGAGAATATTTTAAACCTCAAACAGCTTCTTCAACTCTTCTTTCTTGGCGGGGACGAATTTGGCTTCGAGAAGGTCGAGGAGGATTTCTTTCTCCATAAATTTTTTGTCGGTAGAGAGATCAATCAACTCGTTGAAGGTCACAAACTTTAATTTAATCTTCTCGCCGCCGTCGAGACTTGGTTCGGATATTTTCTTTAGGCCTTTAGCAATAAAAAAATAAATAGCGTAATCTATTTTACTTGTAGGCTGATCGGCCTTCCAGAGAGTAAAGTGTTCGGCTTTGTAGCCAGTTTCTTCAAGTAGTTCGCGCTTGGCAGCGACTAAAATATCTTCGCCTTCATCGATCCGGCCGCCGATAGCCGAAATATAGGGCACCTTACCTGGTTGCTCTTGTTCTGCCAGAATGATTCTTCCATCATCTAGGACTGGAAAGGTCACAACCGTGTCCGGCCGTTTCAGTTTTTCAAAAGTAGTAGTCGTGCCGTCATAGAGCTTCTGCTCCCACTGGTAGACGTCAAAAATCACACCAGTAAAAACTTTCTTGGCATCAGCCGGAATCGGTTGCTTAGATTTAGGTCGCTCTATTTTCATCACGTATATTGTATATGAACAAATTTGGTTAAACAAAAAGAGACCGCGCCACCAGACACGATCTCTTTGGTCCTCGGCTGCTGCTGCAGCCTCTAAGGTATAAATCTGAATGAACAATTACCACCTAATTTTACCTTCGATCAATAGGTTGGTACAGTGGAAAACTTCATCTAAATTTGCTAGGGTAAAGGCATGACTAATCAAACAAAAACGGTAATAGGGATCGTCGCTGTCATCGCGATTTTGATCGGTGGCTCCTGGCTCCTGAAGGGTAAGAACACGGCTGACAACCTGGCCGCCGTTGGCAGTCTCGACAATAATCGGCTTGGTATTGCTCAAACTAGCGACCTCGAAGTAAGCGACCAATTCCCGGGTGCAGTGGTGTACGTTAAGAGCGTCAACCTCCCCCAAGGTGGCTGGGTTGTAATCCACCAACCAGATAGCACAGGCACTCCCGGGCCAGTAATTGGTTACGAATATTTTGACGCCACCACTCACGCCGGCACCGTCACCCTAACTACTCGCACCGTTGAAGGGGGAGAATATATGGCTGTGCTTTACTCCGATAACGGCAACAAAACTTGGGATGTATCTGGCCCCGCCCCTGACAGTTCGGGCGGGGACCAAGCAATGACCACCGCCTCCGGCCTCTTGATCGCCGTTCCTTTTACTGCCACGGTCAATCTCCCCGAAATCAAAGGTTAAAAAAGTTTGCGGTGAACCCAAACGATCCGATCACCAAACACTTCCGCCTGTCGCTACCCCAGCGACAGGCGGTTGCTCGTCTTAAACTTACTACGCTCGAAAACCTTCTTCACCACCTACCCAGTCGCTACGAGGATCCGGGCGAAGAAAAGTTGATCCGCGACCTAGTGGCTGGCGATCTCGCTACAGTTTATGGCGAAGTCGTCTCGAGCAAAATTAGTAAAGCTTTCCGGAAGAAAATTCCAATGTCGGAACTAGTTGTTGCCGACTCAACCGGTCGCCTTAAAGCAATTTGGTTTCATCAAGCTTACATGGCTAAGAAGGCCAATGTGGGCGATTTCGTCAGATTGAAAGGAAAAGTTTCGGATCGCAAGGGCGAATTATATATCAGTAACCCAGCCCTCGATCGTGTTGAATCTCTTGCTCCCGTCGGTTCGCTTTGGCAAGACGACACCAACCGCGTCTCCGTAATGACGCCAATTTATCCGGAAACAAGAGGTCTTTCTTCGTCGTGGCTCGAACACGCAATCAAAAAGTTGATCAGTTCGGAAGAATTACTGTCTGCGCTCCAAGACCCCATGCCGCCCAAACTACTTGAACGCTATCACCTGCCGAGTTTGCGTACGGCCCTGATCTGGATCCACCAACCACAAAAGCTGGCCGATGCCGAAGCGGCGCGCAAACGCTTCGCCTTCCAAGAAGTGTTTTTGATCCAACTGACTAGACTCTCGGCGCGCGCGCACTACCAATCGCAACCCTCGTTTAAAATTGAAATACCTAGCGAAGCAATCAGGAGTTTTGCATCAGGTTTTAATTTTAAATTAACCAATGCTCAAGAACGAGCAATTAATACTATTTTAGGAGATTTAAAATCTGGCAAACCAATGGCTCGCCTACTAGAGGGCGATGTTGGCTCGGGCAAAACCGCGGTAGCCGCGCTTACCGCTGCCGCCTGCGTCCGAACCGGCTTCGAAGTGGCCTACATGGCTCCGACCGAGATTTTGGCCCGACAACACTTTGAGTCCTTTATTAACTATTTCAAACAGATAGGCAATCCGCCGCAAGTTGGACTAATTACTGGCACCGAGTGCCGCAAGTTCCCGTCTAAACTAGAGCTGGGCGGCCACACCAACATTAGTCGGAGTCAACTTCTCAAGTGGGTAGGGGGCGGCCAGATCCCAATCTTAATCGGCACGCACAGCTTGATCCAGAAAACGGTTAAGTTTAAAAATCTTGCTTATGTGATCATCGACGAGCAACACCGCTTCGGCGTAATGCAGCGCTCGAACTTGGTCCGGAAAAATGTAGCCAAACCGCCTCATCTCCTTTCCATGACCGCCACACCAATCCCCCGCACGCTCGCCCTCACCATCTACGGCGACCTAGACCTGACCTTGCTCGACGCGCGCCCAGCTGGCCACCAACCGATCATCACCGAAATTTTAGGCGAAGACAACCGCTCCCAGGCTTATAATCGAGTAAGAAATGAGCTGAAAGCTGGTCGGCAAGCATATGTAATTTGCCCGCGAATCGATTTACCAGACCCCACAAAAGAGTTAGCCTTACAAGCCAAATCGGCCAAACAAGAAAAAGAGCGCTTAGAAAAAGAAATCTTCCCCGATGTGCCCATCGGTCTACTCCACAGCAAAATGCCGGCGGACGACAAAGAAGAAGTGATGGCCGACTTTACAGCTGGTAAAATTAAAATCTTGGTCGCAACGTCAGTAGTAGAAGTAGGAGTTAATGTACCAAACGCCACCGTTATTTTAATCGAGGGGGCCGAGCGCTTCGGTCTCGCGCAACTCCACCAGCTCCGCGGCCGCGTATGGCGCAGCACGCATCAAGCCTACTGCTTCCTCCTTACAGACAAAGATAGCGCCAAGGGCAAAGAAAGGTTAGAAGGTGTAGCGAAAGCGAAAAGCGGCTTTGAACTGGCCGAGCTGGATCTTAAACTCCGCGGCCCGGGCTCACTCGCCGGCCGAGCGCAATGGGGTCTCTCCGACGTCGGTATGGAAGCACTGAAAAATTTAAAGATGGTCGAAGCCGCGCGCGCCGAAGCGACTGATCTCCTCAAGCTTGATCCGCAATTAAAACACTTCCCACTTCTTGCTGAACGAGTGGCGGACAAAGAAGAGATCCATTTGGAGTAAAAAATAATGAAAATAAAAATACCAACAAGGTCAACGAGAGGGAAATTCCTTTTGGGAACATATCTGGGGAAAAAAGATTCAAAATCACTCGTTATTTTTTTGAGTGGTCTTTCTGGTGATAGTAAACTCTCTCTTTTTACTAAAGCGGCACGATTTTTCTTCAAAAATGGCTTCAGCACTCTTCGAATAAATATCTGCGCTAATGATAAAAATGTTGCCCAAAAATCTTTAAAACAGAGCGGGATAACTTTTTCAACATACGCTGTTGAAATAGAAAATGTTATTAATTATTATTCTAGTAAATACAATGATTTTGTTATAATCGGTCATAGTTTTGGTGCAATTATTGCAATTTTATTTTTAAATAAATATAAAAAATATTCTAAAAAAATAAACATCGTTTTTTGGGATCCGAGCTTGCTACCGTGGAGCAAAAAATCATTGGAGAAAGATTTTATTTATAATTCTTCCCAAAAAATTTACCGAGATAAACACTCTGGGGTGTTTATTAATTCACAATATTATAATCAGTGCGTAAAAATAAATAATACGGCTGAAATATTTGGATTACTTAATAAAAATGCTTGCATAATAACAACATCCGAAGGTAAAAAGGATGCGAAAAAATATTTTTCTAGACTAAAAAAGAAAAATTCTAAACTCTATACCCTGGTTAGCACCGATCACTTATTTAGCGACCAGAAATCTCAAAAAATACTATTCCAAAAAACTCTTGATTATTTAACCTAATGAATTGGGTTGAGGATAAAGTTGAGTGAGGTCGAAACACCGCCAGAGAGTGTTGTAGATTGTGAGTTAGGCTTAGCGTAACCAAGACGAGTTATTTCCGCCCGATAAGTGTGGCCACTCGGCAAATTAGAAAAAGTGGCTAAGCCCGCATCATTAGTTAAACGAGTAGCCACCAAACCGCTCTCATTATAAATCATTACGCTCGCATTTTTTAAAGCACTGTCATTACTACTTTTAACGCTAACCGTGAGGGGTAAAACTGGAATCTTTTCTAACCTTACCACTGGTTTAACTGTTTGATCACGAACAACGGTAAAAGTGATTTGTCCGACCTTGTAACCCACCGCCACCGCGCCGGCCGTGTAAACACCGACGGGCAGATTATTAAAAATAACATCGCTATCGGCACGAGTGACTCCCGTACCAGCAGGTTGGGCTGAAAGATTAATAAGCGTAATACTCGCACCGATCAACTTTTGGTCCGTAACGTTATCAACAACTGAAATATCAGCATTACCAGTAATGGCCGATACCTCCCGAGTAGAAACAAATACCGCTGCGTTACCGCGCACGCTCTTGCCCCCGCGGTCAGTTACAACAAAAGTTAAATAATAATTTCCCGGCGTGGAGTAAAAATGCGAGAAGGAATTAGTGGATTGGATCGTAGGCGTAGAGAGGTCGCCCCAAGTAACCGTGTAGGTAAGAGCACTACCCTCGGGGTCAGTGGCGGCAACTTGCCACACACCGCTCGCGTTTGGCCCGAGACTAGTTGGACCACTAACACTAGTGATGACCGGCGGCTTATTATCGCCGATTGGAATCCAAGCAGGAGTGGTTGAAGGAGTCTGGTTCGCCAATTGAGCTTTAAGCACCTCAATCATCCGGGTTAATTCAATAATCCTTGCTTGTAATTGCGCTAAGATCGTTGGGTTTATCGCCGTTTGCGCCCCCGCCAATTGCGGAATAATAACTACCAATAAGAGAACGATGATTAATTTTTTCATATTTTTAATAATATCACAAAAGCCCGCTCAGCGGGCTTAAATGGCAAGAATGGCAAGGCCTCGCCTTGACAGTAACTTTAATCCTTAATTACTGTTCGCAATTTGGGACCTTGGCACCAGTACCAGCATTTATTAGGTCAATCATCTTTAAGTGATCGGCGGTATTGATCACTCCACTACCATCCAAATCCGCAGCATAGAGCGGAGCGGTCTTAACACCATTAATTACATCGATCATCGCAAGTAAATCAGCCGGGGCAACCATTCGGCTTTGGTCAACATCCCCCGGCAACGAGCTTAAACAGGTGGCGAAAGATTCGATGTTGTGATAATTAGCGTCGGGGCGAACATACGCTACGGCCACAGTCTCGTCGCGCATAATCGGCCGATCGAAAATGATGTTAACTTGATTGTTGGACGCAACAGACTTTTGATTAACATCGACCACCTTGGGTGGATTAACTGCTAGTGTTGACTCAGTACTAAAGTTAGCGGTCGTTAAGTTACTAGCCAAACCATCGAAGGTTAGAGTTACACTCCGCCACATATTTTCGCTACTTACACGAGCATCAATGGCCCCATTTGGTGGGTAAGAAGAAATTATAGATAATGGGGTTACTGGTACGCCATCACTAAAAGAAGTCGAGAGTCTGAAGTGATTGTTGCTGTAATCTTGAGCCGACGGACCCTTATCGAATGAAGAGACAAGGATTTTGTAAGTTCCAGTACTAAGCGACCTGTCACTCTTCCAAGGATAGTTTCCGGTGTTAGGAATTCCTTGGGCGATATTTTTGACAATATAACCCTGGGGGTTGATTAGATCAATACTAACCAACAGATCACCGAAGTTAGCAGTAGACCATTGAATATTGGCAATCAGGTTCGAGTCTTTACCATCACCATTATAAAGAGTCTCACCACCATTAGGGTATAAAACCGAAATATAGGGAACGAAAGTTGCAGGCACCTTCTGATTAGAACTACCACACCCATACAACGAATTCATTTTTTTACGGCTAAGAGTTCCAAAGTAACCAGTAGGATTTTTGAGGCCAGCCGGAACCAAGATCTCGTTACTGTATTTGACCTGGAAGCCAGAGACGGCAGAGGCTAAGCTATCATTATAGTAACCGGTCCCTCTAACGATATCAGTGGCACCAGAATCTCTAAACAAAGCTTCTTCCAAATTCGCGACTTCTTCGCCACTCATACCAATACTCAAATTTGTATTGAAATTAGGTCTAATGGTAATTTAAGCAGTCTGTTTTCTTAGAATCTCCTTGGCCA
>CAYIFC010000030.1:0-7440 GCA_964362645.1 uncultured Candidatus Saccharibacteria bacterium | reverse complement strand
ATCTTCAAATTATTGGTAAAGACATTGTAGCCGCGACTGCGGAAAACTTTGTCTTCGCTATCGTTACCCTTATCTTCGATCACGATCGCCTTACCCACCGGCAAGAACCAGCTGGCCATGTCAACAGCCGCTTCTAAGTAGCCACCCGGATTGCCACGCAAATCCAGAACAAGTTTATTTGTCTTCTTTTCGTTTATAAACTCACGTAGAGCCTGCTGGAAAGCCCTCGGCGATGTAGCATTAAAGCTATGCAATTTAATTACAAAAACATCATCTTTAAACTCACTATCAATTACTGGCACCTCAATATTGGCGCGAACAAGTTTAAACTCTAACGATTCTTTCTTCTCGCCGCGAATAATAGTAAGTGTTACGGGAGTACCAATTTCGCCGCGAATGAGTGCCACGGCCTCATCAACCTTAAAGCCAACTGTTAACTTATCGCCTATTTTTATAATTTTATCGCCACTTATAATGCCGGCTTTGTCGGCCGGCGTACCTTTAAGCGGCGCCACCACAGTTAACACGTCATCACGCAGGTCAATTTCGATCCCCACACCGCCGAAATTACCGTTTAAACTTTCTTCAAAAGCTTTCTTTTCCACTGGTGGAAGGAAGAATGAGTACTGATCGCCGAGTGACGCTACCAAACCTTCGATCGCTCCAAACACCTTTTGCTCATCTGTAATTTTGGTTGAAGTCGCGCTACCAGTCGGCACGTATTTATCATTAATTAGATCCCAAGTCTTCCAGAAAGCGGTCATGTCGACATTGCGCGGCTCTTCCTCCTTTTGCGTGGCGGCAAAGAGTTTGTTGATCTGGGCTAATTGCGGCTTATCGCTCGAACCAACATATACGCCAATGCCAAAAATCCCGCCAATAACAGCGAGGGTTATGAGTGTCGAGCCGACAATGTGGAAAATTCTTTTCATATTTAGTCTCTTTAATTATATAATGAGAGGCAAATGATTACCACTAGCAAAGAGAACGGCATCACCTGGGTTGACGTGCATCAGCCGACCGACAAAGAGATCGACGAGTTAGCAGCCGACTACCAATTGCATCCCCTGGTGGCCACCGCGCTTGGACGACCCAGCCCCCGATCGAAAGTCGATATCTACAGTGATTACATTTTTTTAATTCTTCAATTCCCGCGCTGTCAGATCTGCTATGGCGAACGCGCCGACGGCGAAACGCAAGACACCGAAGAAGTGGACTTTGTGATCGGTGCCGACTTTCTAATCACCGTTCACTATGGACCAATGGAAGCCTTAAATGAGTTTAGTCGGATGTGGCAAACCGGCACCGTCGCGCTCGAGAAGAAGGGTAAGCTCCCGGCTGGCATCCTCTTCTTCCACCTTGCCAAACATCTCTACGGCAGTCTGGAAGCCGGTCTCGACTTCATCAATAGTGTTCTTAAGCGAGCAGAGAAAAAGATTTTCTCTGGCGGGGAGAAGGAGATGGTCCACCTACTCACCGATCTCAACCGCGACTTGCTCGATTTTCGTTGGGCACTCAAGAATCATCGCGAAGTGCTCTACACTTTGGCTGAAAGCAGTCGCGACTTCTTCGGCGAAAAACTAGGTCACCACCTCACGGCCCTACTTGGCGAGTTCGAACGGGTTTGGAACACACTGGAAAGTAATCGTGCCACCTTCCTTGATTTGCGCGAAACTAACGAATCTTTACTAACGATCAAAACCAACGAGACCGTTAAGTTATTGACGGTTATCACCTTCATTTTCTTTCCTTTGACCTTTATCTCTCAACTTTTCGGTATGAATACTAGTCTGCCATTTGCTGACACCTCATACGATTTTCTGGCCGCCTTAGGGATTATGATCGCCTCCGTGCTAGTCTTGTTTGCGGTGGCCAAATCCCGAAAATGGCTTTAAAACTCTACAATACCTTAACTCGTCAAATTGAAGAATTTAAACCGACTGATCCAAGAGCGGTTAAGATGTATACCTGCGGGCCAACGGTGTACGGCCCAGCCCACATTGGTAATCTCCGAACCTTTGTCGTTAGCGATTGGCTAAAACGGACCTTAGTTTGGAACAATTACAACGTTAAAGCGGTAATGAACATTACCGATGTTGACGACAAAACAATCAAGGGCGCGCAAACAGCGAGTAAACCCTTACTCGAGTTTACTAAAGAATATGAAAAGTTATTTTTAGCAGATCTAGAAAAGTTAAATGTGTTACCGCCAAACGAGCTCACGCACGCGACAGAATATGTCTCACAAATGATTTCGCTCGTTCAAGAATTATTGGAGAAAGGTTTTGCTTACAGAACTGAAGATGGTGTATATTTTTCTGTAGCAAAGTTCTCAAACTACGGCCAACTAGCTAAACTTTCTCCTAACACCGCACAAACTATTTCGCGGATCCAAGCCGATGAGTACGACAAAGACGCAGTAACCGACTTCGCACTCTGGAAGTTCTGGCAAGAGAATGATGGCGATGTGAGCTGGGATGCACCATTTGGTAAGGGCCGACCGGGTTGGCACATCGAATGCTCGGCCATGATCCGCGCCACTTTGGGCGACACAATAGATATCCACTTGGGTGGCAGTGACCTCGTCTTCCCTCATCA
This sequence comes from uncultured Candidatus Saccharibacteria bacterium, assembly GCA_964362645.1. GTDB lineage: Bacteria > Patescibacteriota > Minisyncoccia > Phycocordibacterales > JACOZG01 > CAYIFC01. The sequence goes on along the minus strand of CAYIFC010000030.1, from coordinate 4,842 downwards.
CACCAACGAGATCGCGCAGTCCGAAGCGGCGACCGGTCAAACTCTTTCGCGTTATTGGATTCATACGGCGTTTGTAAATATGGCCGGCGGCAAGATGGCAAAATCAGACGGGAACATTGTTACCTTAAATGAAGTTGAGAAAAAGGGTTACTCCCCTCTCGCTTACCGCTTCTGGCTGCTCTCGGCGCACTATCGTACGCACGCCAACTTTACCTGGGAAGCACTTGAAGCGGCCGCAACTGGTTACAAAAATTTGTTAGCACGGGTTTATGATCTGTCACAAGCGAGCGAAAATAAAACAACTACTCCTAACGAAAAATATCTCGCCGAGTTTTCAGTAGCTATCAACAACGATTTAAATTTACCCCAAACTCTAGCTACGGTTTGGCATCTACTCAAAACTAACGACCTACCTCCCGCCGAACAACTAGCCACAATTTTAAAAATGGATGAAGTGTTGGGTCTAGATTTAATACAAGCCACTGTGCCCATAGAGATTCCAAGCGAAGTACAAGCCCTCGCCGCCGAGCGCGAAGTAGCACGCCAAAACGGCGATTGGTCGCTAGCCGACGAGCTCCGCCGCCAGATCGAAGCCCTCGACTGGTACCTCCTCGACTCCCCTACCGGCCCTCAATTGCGCAAAAAATAAAAATATGGTAGTTATGGAGTAGAAAACTTAAGGGGATGTTCCCCTTCTGACTTGATATTTGGTCTATTTTTGGAGGGTCTTTGAGATGGGAGCTGGGAAGAAACCTCATCACGATATTTTGTTGATGTTGAAAGATGGCGTTATCTCAAATGTTTTGCGACGTAATTGGGAAGAAGGAAGAAATGGTTTAGGCGAACCGGTTGATTACGCTCTCTGTTTTAACCAACTGGATGCGGCAAAAACTGTCGTTTGGTGGTGCTTGATGTTTCAGTTAACTGTATTACTAATAACCTGTTTTGTTTCGTGGTCAAACCGACAATTACTTTTTGGACTATCCATCAGCTTAATAACTCCGTTTTTTGCCTTGCTTTGGTTAAGCACGCATCTTTTTTTTGTCGGTAGTTTGTTTCCTGTAGTTTGTTCGCGTTTTCTTAAAGACTACCTAACACTCCACCTTGTTCTACATATGGCTCCGTCTGATACGGCTAATAAATCCGATCACGAATTAAAGGAGTTGGCACTAAACACGATCCAAACTCTGCAAGGTCATCCTGAACGTTTAGTCGAACTAGAAGAAGCGGAAAAAATTCTCGACATATTTCAACTTCTATAACTCTGCCCGCCCGACGCTGAAGCGTTTAGGGCGGGTTTTTATCCCCAAGTTAGTCACTAAAAGTTATTTTGCCGGGTTGGCGGTGCTAAGTTGTGTCTATGTTAGAATAGGCACAATGCCGGTTCAATCTCCTATTTCGTCGCAGACAGCGGTACGCACGCCGCCGCAGGATCTTTCGGCCGAAAAGGCACTCCTAGGGGCCGTGATGACCAAACCTTCAGCCTTGATTGAAGTTTTAGAAATTGTTCGCCCCGAAGACTTCTACTCCACCAAACATCGTTTAATCTTTAAAGCAGTGCTTGGCCTGTACGAAAAAAATGATCCGGTTGATATCGTTTCACTCACTTCTTTCCTCACCGATAAAAAGTCGATTGACGGTGTAGGAGGAGCATCTTATCTTGTTGACCTAATCAACTCTGTCCCCTCTTCGAGCAATGCCAAGTTTTACGCCGAGATCGTCCGCAAAAAAGCCGACCTGCGGCGCCTAATTGAGTCAGCTGACCAAATCGCCGAATTGGGTTACGGTCAAAATGACGATGTATCATCGATTTTCGACAAAGCGGAAAAAGCCTTCCTTTCACTCGTCTCTTTTTCTAAAAAAAGTTTCGTTAGTTTGAAAGATACTCTCACCGAAGCGTGGGAGCGCTTCGAACGCCTTCACAAATCAGGCGACGAAATGCGCGGTATCCCGACCGGTTTTAAGGATCTCGATCATCATTTGGCCGGCCTACAAAAGTCCGATCTCATTATCCTGGCCGCCCGTCCTTCAATGGGTAAGACTTCGCTCGCGCTCGACATTGCACGGCAAGTGGCCTGTCATAAGAATATTCCGGTCTGCATCTTCTCGCTCGAAATGAGCCAACAGCAACTGGTTGACCGCCTCATCGCCGCCGAAAGTCATGTCGACAGCTGGAAGCTCCGGACTGGTAAACTCTCGGCGGAAGAAGACTTTACTCGTATACGCGATGCGCTCGATACTCTCTCCAAGGCACCGATTTTTATCGACGACGATTCAAGCAACAACATCACCAAGATGAAGTCAGTTTGCCGCAAGTTAAAAATGGAAAACAATCTCGGTTTGGTAATTGTCGACTACTTGCAGTTAATGATCCCTAAGCGCGATAGCGACTCACTAGTGCAGCAGGTGACCGAGCTCTCACGCTCACTTAAGGGGCTGGCCCGCGAGCTCGACGTGCCCGTACTGGCTCTCTCTCAACTTTCGCGAGCGGTTGAACAACGTGGCGGTCGACCGCGCCTCTCCGACCTCCGCGATTCCGGTTCGATTGAGCAAGACGCCGATGTCGTGATGTTCATTCATCGCGAAGACAAATATAACGAGGAGTCCGATCGCAAAAACATTGCCGAAATTTTAATCGAGAAACACCGCAATGGTCCGACTGGCAAGGTCGACCTCTATTTCGACGAGAAGCGCGTTAGTTTTACCACGCTTGATAAAAATACCGCCGCACCAGATTTTGGTGGTTTTTAAATTATGAACAACACCGTCCGGCGCTTGATCCAGAACTTTCGCGATTTCCCGGGCATTGGTCCTCGCCAAGCTAATCGTTTTGTTTATTACCTCCTCTCCCGCGAGCCAGCCTATGCCAAAATGCTGGCTAATGATCTGCTCGCGCTTAGTTCTTCGGTCCGACAATGCAACACCTGCTACCGCTTCTCTCCCACTCCCGAAGGCAGTAATCCCTCTACAATTACTTGCGATTTATGTGGTGATGAAAACCGGGACTCGAGCACTTTGTTGATTATTGAAAAAGATGTTGACCTTGAGAGTGTCCGCAAATCTGGCGCTTATCAAGGCATGTTTTTTGTTTTGGGGGGTTTATTACCGATTCTTGAGCCAAACCCAGCGAGTATTATTAGAAGTCAGGAGTTACTATCGCTAGTGCGAGAAAGACTGAAAACCAGCGCTCTTAAAGAAATAATTCTTGCCTTAAGTGCCAATACTGAAGGCGACCATACGGCTGAATACTTGCGTGGACTACTGACCCCGCTGGTAGGTAACGATGTAAGAGTGAGCGTGCTTGGACGTGGCCTATCTACCGGCACCGAACTTGAGTATTCTGACCCCGATACGCTGCGTTCAGCGCTTAAAAATCGGAATTGATTTTGGTGATCTTAATCCGAGTATGAAGTTGGCGATGGCCGTTCTTAACCCGATAGCGGACCTTAGGCTTATACTTGATAACAATAATCTTCTTGCCGCGCTCGTCAGCCACGCGCTCGGCTTCTACACTCGCCTTCGCCACGGTAGGGAGCCCTACCACAGTTTTAGAACCATTATCGACTAACAAAACCTCGTTGAAAACGAGCTTTTTCTCCCCAGCTTCGGGGGCTAGCTTTTCCACCAAAAGGGTATCCCCTTCAGAGACCTGGTACTGTTTCCCCCCTGTTTTTATCACCGCAAACGTCATAGATCCCCTATTCTACACATTTATGGTAGGATAGCAAGATGCAAAATAATCTTATGGGGGGCGATCAATTGGGACCAAGGAATGTTATAAAAGCTTATAATTCGGAACTCGGTGTGTGGGCGTATTTAGTGATCGATAACACGACCCTTGGTCCGGGTAAGGGTGGTATCCGTATGACTCCGTTTGTAACGGAGGAGGAAGTGCGACGGCTCGCTCGGGCCATGACGCTCAAAAACGCGCTGGCTAATATCCCCTTTGGTGGCGCTAAATCCGGTATCGCCTTCGATCCTAAAACAGCTGATGCGAAGAAAAAAAGGAAAATTATTGAATGGTTCGCCAAAGAATTGAAGCCGGTTTTAATTAGTCGCTACATTGCCGGTCCGGATGTAAACATGGCTGAAGGAGATATGGCCGTGTTTGTAAAAGCAGCCGACAACAAGCGAGCGGCAACTGGCAAGCCCAAAAAACTTGGTGGACTACCACACGAGCTGGGCAGTACCGGGTTTGGTGTCGCAGAGGCCACCCAAATTGCCCTCACTCATCGCAATCTTCCAGTTAAGGGCGCAACCGTTGCTATCGAAGGCTTTGGTAATGTGGGTGTCTTTGCGGCTAAATTTTTAAGCGAAATGGGTTGTAAGATTGTGGCCGTGTCTGATTCTAAAGGCACAGCATTCCTACCGGCTGGCTTTAATATTGCTCAACTAATAAAGATTAAAGCTAAAACAGGCTCGGTCGTTAATTACCCTGGCGCTGAAAAACTTTCCAACACCGCTATTTTTGAACTACCGATTGATGTCCTGATCCCCGCCGCTCTACCAGATGTTATCAACGAGAAAAATGTTGGCAAGGTTAAGGCCAAGATTATTGTCGAAGGGGCCAACATTCCAATGAAGGAAGAGTTTGAAGTGGCGCTCCATAAGCGTGGAGTATTGATTGTGCCCGATATTGCCGCTAATGCCGGCGGCGTGATTTCCTCTTATGCTGAACATATGGGCTACAAAGCCGACAAAATGTTTAAAATGGTGAAGGAGAAGGTGAGCGCCGCCGTCCGCGCCACACTTGCGGAGGCGCAAGAATCCGGCATCACGCCGCGCGCAGCCGCCCTACGCCTAGCCCTCAAGCGCTTGAAAGTTAAGTAGGAACGCGATAAG
>CAYIFC010000029.1:0-7569 GCA_964362645.1 uncultured Candidatus Saccharibacteria bacterium | reverse complement strand
TTTGAGCAAAATGTGGCTGTTGGTTGCATGTACATTCTTAAGCTCGACCACATGCTGGAAGACAAGAGCCACATGCGCTCGATTGGTCCGTACTCACTCATTACTCAACAGCCTCTCGGCGGTAAGGCTCAACGCGGCGGTCAACGCTTCGGCGAAATGGAAGTTTGGGCGCTTGAAGGTTACGGTGCCGCTTATACCTTGCGCGAAATGATGACGATTAAATCGGATGACATTGTTGGTCGGTCACAAGCTTTCGACGGGATTATTAAGGGCGAAAAGATCAAACCGCCAAATCTGCCGGCTTCCTTTAAGGTGCTATTGAGCGAACTGCGAGGTCTCGCGCTAGATGTGGAGCTTAAGAAGATCTAATTAATTATAAATATGATCAACAAAAAAATGATTAACGACGAAGCCGATATCTCGTTACCCGTTCGCCCGGTGACGGTAGTTAATCGACCGCAAGATCCACCAGACTTCAACGCCATTTCGCTCCGCCTCGCTTCACCCGAGAAGATCCGCCAAATGTCCTATGGCGAGATTACGCGCGCTGAAACCATTAACTACCGCACCGGTCGCTCCGAGCGTGGTGGTCTCTTCGACGAGCGTATTTTTGGTCCAGAGAAAGATTACGAATGTTATTGCGGTAAGTACCGCCGTATTCGCTACAAAGATATTATTTGTGAGCGCTGTGGCGTAGAAGTTACGCGCTCGATCGTTCGCCGTGAGCGGATGGGCCACCTCGAGTTGGCCAGTCCGGTAGCCCACATCTGGTTCTTGCGGAGTATCCCGTCACGGATTGGTTCGCTCCTAAATCTCTCGATCAACGACCTGGAGAAGGTGGTCTATTTTGCGGGTTACATTGTAACGGGAGTGCATGAGGATGAACGCCAAAAGATTTTGAAAGAGATTGATAACGAATTTAAAACTAAGATCAAGGGCTTGCAAGACGAACGCACGCGTGAGCATTTGCGCGAATCACTGTTAGAGGCCAAAAAGACGGTCAACAAGTTGGCGATTGGTCAGGTGTTAGACGAAGTTGCTTACCACCGGTTGTCGCTTAAGTATGGCTCCGTTTTTGAAGCGGGGATTGGCGCCGAAGCCATTTACGATTTATTTAAACAACTCGATCTCAAGGTTCTCGTGGAGACGATTGGCAAAGAGTTGGAAACGGCCTCGGCGGCTGAACGCGACAAGATGCAAAAGCGCTACAATCTCGCCCGCGCTTTGGCCAAAGCCGGTATTCGTCCGGAGTGGATGATTCTCACGGCTATCCCTGTCATCCCGCCCGATCTCCGCCCGATTGTGCCATTGGATGGTGGTCGTCATGCTACTAGCGACGTCAACGATCTGTATCGTCGTGTTATTAACCGCAACAACCGTCTCAAGAAACTTATCGAGCTTAATGCGCCAGAAGTTATTTTGCGTAACGAAAAGCGTATTCTCCAAGAAGCGGTTGATGCTCTTATCGACAACTCGATCCGCCGCAGTTCCAGCGCTGGCGCCGTTAGTCAGGCCCAACGCCGTCCGCTTAAGTCTCTCTCCGACAGTCTCAAGGGTAAGCAGGGCCGCTTCCGTCAGAACTTACTTGGTAAGCGCGTTGACTACTCTGGTCGCTCGGTTATCGTGGTTGGTCCAGAGCTTAAGCTGGCCGAATGTGGTTTGCCCAAGCACATGGCACTCGAACTCTTCCGCCCGTTCGTCATTGCTAAGATTATTGAACAGGAGCTCGCTTTCAACATCCGCGGCGCTGGTCGCCTTATTGACGATCAGATTCCGGAAGTGTGGGAAATTTTAGAAAATGTTATTAAAAACAAATACGTCTTACTTAACCGTGCGCCAACTCTTCATCGTTTAGGCATCCAGGCCTTCCGCCCGGTGTTGATTGAAGGTAGTGCGATCCGGATTCATCCGTTGGTCTGTAGCGCCTTCAACGCTGACTTCGACGGCGACCAAATGGCCGTGCACGTGCCGCTCTCGGCGGCCGCCCAGCGCGAAGCGCACGAGATTATTTCCGCCGACAAGAACCTGCTCAAGCCTGGTAACGGTAATCCGATTGTTTCCCTCCGTCTCGATATTATTCTCGGTAGCTACTGGGTAACGCGCATGATTGATAAGGCGACCGGTGAGGGCAAGATCTTTGGCGATGAGGGAGACGCTCTGGCGGCTCACGAATTTGGCGTCGTTGATTTGCGAGCGAAAATTAAAGTTCGTAAGGGCGATGGCATTAAGCACGCCAATATTTCTGAACTCTTATTTGAAACTTCTATTGGTCGTATTCTATTTAATCAAACCCTACCGGCTAATCATCCCTTTATTAACCGCGAGATGACCTTGAAGGAGATGAACAAGATTGTTGACGAGTTAATCGAAGTCTATCCCCGCGAATTGGTGCCAGAGATTTTGGATCGGGTTAAAAACTTCGGTTTCTTTTATGCTACTCGTTCCGGCATAACTTGGGGTATTGATGATGTAAAGGTGCCTGTGGAGAAAGCCGAGGTTATCGCCCGTGCTCGCAGTGTTAGCAAAGAGCTTGAGCGTAAGTATGATGACGGCCTACTCTCAAAGGATGAGAAAGCTAAAATGGATATCGAAATTTGGGTTGGTGCTCGCGGTGAAGTCGAAAAGCTTTTACCTAAAACTATCGACCCGAGTGGTTCTGTTGCTTATATGATTACTTCCGGCGCTCGCGGTTCAATTAGTCAGATCAGTCAGATGGCCGGCATGAAGGGTTTGATTATTAATACCGCTGGTCACTTGATTGACTTTCCAATCATCCCTTCGTACAAGGAAGGTCTTTCACCAATCGAATACTTTATTACCACCCATGGTTCTCGTAAAACACTGACCGACACCGCGCTCAATACGGCCAAAGCCGGTTATCTTACCCAACGCTTGGTTAACGTCGCTCAAGAAATTATTGTTACACAAAACGATTGCGGCGATAAGGATGGCAAGACGATCACAAGTTCCAGTTTTTCCAACCTCGACACCGGTATTGCAAACACGATTCGCGGTCGCGTTTTGGCTACTGACCTTAAGGATCCAAGTGGTAAGGTGGTTTATAAGCGTGGTCATTTAGTAACGGCCAAAGAGGCGCGGACAGCTGAAGAGGTTAAGGTAGCTGAAGCTTCGATCCGGACAGTCCTCACGTGCAAATCTATCCATGGCATTTGCCAGCTTTGCTACGGTCTGGACCTTGGTCGCGGCGGTTTGGTTGAGGTGGGCGAAGCGGTGGGTATCGTCGCGGCTCAGGCTATTGGCGAGCCCGGAACACAGCTGACAATGCGCACCAAGCACTCAGGTGGTGTAGACACTGGTGGTGACATCGTTGGTGGTTTACCACGCGTTGAAGAAATTTTTGAACGTCGCGAGCCTAAGAATGAAGCGATTATTGCCACGACCGATGGCGTGGTAACCGATATACGGCGCGCCGATAAGGAGCAGATTATCTCAATTTTGCCTGAGGCTAACAGTAAGAAAAAGGGAGAGATTATTGACTTTGCGGCACCATTTTTCCGGAACTTTTTAGTTAAAAAAGGCGATCCCGTTGTGAAAGGCCAAGTTCTTACGGATGGCGCAGTCAATTTATCTGATCTACACAAGCTTGCTGGCCGGGGAACAGTGGAGGAGTATGTGATCCGAGAAATTACCAATATTTACGAACTTCAAGGTGCTTCAATCTCGCGTAAACACATTGAAGTTATAGCTCGCCAGATGTTCTCGCGCTTCCGCGTTAAAGAAGTTGGCAGTACTGACTTCGAAACTAGCGAAGTGGTGGAGCGTCTTGATCTTGAGGAGGCTAACGCTAAGGCCAAAGAGCCGGCCGCGGCCGACAACCTACTGCTTGGTATTTCCGAAATCTCTCTTACTTCTTCAAGCTTCCTCTCCTCCGTTTCCTTCCAGCAATCAACCAAAATGCTTATTAAGGCGGCGCTCCGTGGCGGTGTCGACCGTCTCCGCGGCTTGAAAGAAAACGTCATTGTTGGTCGTTTGATCCCTGCCGGTACAGGTCTTAAAAAGGACTATGACCACGATGATCGCGAACCAACCTTAGACTCTCGAGCCAATGACTAATCCGTGGCCTCACCACATGTTGAACAAATCAAATCTCGACTCAACATCGTTGACGTTATCGGTTCTTACCTCAAACTAGAAAAAGCTGGCGGTAACCTTCGCGCTCGCTGCCCCTTCCACAACGAGAAGACAGCTTCCTTTATGGTTTCGCCCGTGCGTCAAAGCTACCACTGTTTCGGCTGCCAAAAAGGCGGTGATATGTTTAGTTTCGTCGAAGAGATCGAGGGGTTGGACTTCATTGGTTCCCTTAAGGTACTAGCCGCCCGCGCCGGTGTTGAGCTCGAGCCAATCGACCGCTCGGCGTTGACTGCTAAAGAAAAGATTTATAACGTTTTGGCCGCGGCTGAAGAGTTTTATATCACCGCGCTTAAGAAGACGCCACAAGTGGGAGAGTATTTAATTAGTCGAGGGCTGAAGGCGGGAACCATTAAAGATCACGCGCTCGGATTCGCGCCAGACGAGTGGGAAGCAATGAGTACAGCGCTTAAGCAGAAAAGTTTTAGTAACGAAGATTTGATCGCGGCCGGCTTAAGCGTTAAATCGCCACGGGATTCGTCACGCGTGTACGACCGCTTTCGCCGGCGGATTATGTTCCCAATCCACGATAGTTCTGGGCGGACCATCGGCTTTTCTGGTCGGATCTTTGGCCCGAGCGATAAAGAGGCCAAATACATTAACTCGCCGGAGACGATTCTCTATAATAAGTCACGCGCGCTCTACCTCTATGACCGCGCACGACCGGCCATGCGCCGCAACGACCGAGCTGTGCTCGTTGAAGGACAATTTGATGCCGTGCTTTCGCATCAAGCGGGAGTAGAAGAAACAATCGCTGTTTCCGGTACGGCTCTTACGGCCGAGCACTTGCAGTTAGTCAAGCGTTTGACCGGTAACTTGCTTATGGCCTTTGATTCGGACGCTGCTGGACTCAAAGCTTCAAGCCGAGCGATCGAGTTGGCGCTCGACCAAGGGTTTGAGGTTAAAGCGGTTGCCCTACCAACCGGTCTTGACCCAGCGGATCTTATCCGGCAAAATGAAGAACACTGGCGCGTGGCTATTGCGGCGGCCCGCCACATCATCGACTTTTTGCTCGATGCGTTTGCCGGCCAGGCCTCGCTAAGCGGAGGCCAGGCCCGAGACTTGCGTCACTTGGCACACCTAGTGGAGGCGGAGATCTACCCCTATGTAGCTCGCTTACCCAAAACTATAGATCGGGCCTATTTTATCGAAAAGATCGCTTCTCGGGTGCAGTTGCCTGATGAGGTGATTAAAGAAGGAGTGCTTAGGGCGGCTCGCGAAAGAGGGGTGCTGCCGGTTGTTACTAAAGAAAATCAGTCCTCCAGAGAGTTGACTCGACAAGAGAAGATTGAGGAGGGATTAATTGGGTTGTTGTTTTGGCAAGAAGGTCTAGATAACAAAGCTTTCAATCCTGATGAAAGGATGAAAGAACTAGCCGCTCTCATCAGTCAAGAGTACTTAGGGGGTAGATTGGCTGTTTTGGAGGCCCAACGCGAGAGATTGATTATGACGGCCGAGCTGACCTACCAAACTTCAGCCAAACCGCTAAAGCTCTGGCAGGAACTCTTGAGTAATCTGGAAGAGACAATTTTACGTCGCGAACTTGATCAGATCAAATATCGTTTAAGGGCCGGAGAGCCAGTGGAGAAAGATCTGGAACGCTCCAAGATTATTTCTAAACGTTTGGATGAATTAAAAAATATTTTATGATAAAAAAGAAAGCCAAAAAAATAAAGAAAGCGGTTGCAAAAAAAGCTAAGGTTAAAGCCAAGCCAAAAGTTAAACCACCAGTTAAAGCTAAAAAAGTTGCGCCGATGGTGATTAAAACGCCTAAGGCGCCGGCGCTAACAAAAGCTCAGGCCGTAATGGAGAAGAAGCTCGAGACCTTGGTGGCGCGCGGTCGCGCTCGTGGCTTTATAACCTACGGCGAAATGCTTAAGGAGTTCCCAGTGATTGAAATTGACGTCGCCTTTCTCGATCACTTATACGACAAACTCGAAGCGGCCGGAGTGGATGTGCTGGAAGATACTGGTTATCTTGATGATCTTAACGACGAAGAATTGCTGACAAAAACTAAGACGGGCAAATATGTTACCGCTTCGCTTGACTCGGTCCAGATGTATCTAAAAGAGATTGGCCGACACAAACTTATTTCAGCCGCTGACGAACGCGATCTGGCCCGGAGAATTATCGCCGGGGACGAAGAGGCAAAGCGCTCGCTGGCTAACGCCAACTTGCGTTTGGTGGTCTCGATTGCTAAGCGCTACATCGGTCGCTCTAGTAACCTGACCTTGCTCGACTTAATTCAAGAGGGGAATCTAGGTTTGTTTAAAGCCGTCGAGAAGTTTGACTGGACTAAGGGTTACAAGTTCTCAACCTACGCCACTTGGTGGATCCGTCAGGCCGTTACGCGCGCTATTGCCGACCAGTCGAGGACGATTCGCATCCCGGTACACATGGTGGAGACGATTGCTAAGTATAAGCAGGTGGTGCGTCGCCTAATGCAAGATTTGGGCCGTGAGCCCTTGCCGTCTGAGATCGCCACCGAAATGGGTGTGGAGATTGAGAAGGTGGCCGTGATCGAGAAGATTGACCAGAGCATTACCTCACTGGACAAACCGACCAATAGCGACGACGAGCGAACGACGATTGGTGAGTTTATCCCTGATACTAAGATGGTAACGCCGGACTCTGACGCCGCTCGGCGTATTCTCCGTGATCAGATTGGCGAGATTTTGGCCGATCTCACGCCCAAGGAGCGCCGGATTTTAGAAATGCGCCATGGCCTAACCGATGGCGTCATGCGCACTCTTGAAGAAGTGGGTCGCGAGTTCGGCGTCACCCGTGAGCGCATCCGCCAAATCGAAGCCAAAGCCCACGACAAAATCCGCCAACACAAAAAAGTAAAAAAGTTGCTGGGGTACTAATTTTAAAACAAAAGAAAAACCCGCTGTCGAAACGAACGGGTTCTTCCGTTACTTCGCGGCGGGTTAATTGGGGCCTAATTCAATTCGGTGTTGAACAGCAAGCGAGACTCCGCTGATGAAAACCACCCATCCATAGCGAACCAATTTGCGGTACAGTTTGACTGCTTTGATGAAAGTGTCGCAGGGAGTGTCAAAGTCCGTGCACATATCGTCGTAGCCAAGGACTCGAAAGGGCGCATGAGGTTTGTGGATTTTTGGCTTACAGCCGCACTTTTCACCGGAGATTGTCAATGCGTCTAAGAATCCTCGATCGTCTCTTTGCTTGGCCTGCCACCAGAGTGGTGAGCGGGGAACAGGGGTAAAGACTTGATCACAGGACAAACAAAAAACGTTATATGTTTCGTTTGTGTTTGTTATCGTATTTACGCACACTTTGGAGCTCCTTGTTTCAAGAATCTTTATTTTAATCCCAATGGCGACACGCCAACAGGGAACTACTGTGAATTTACCTTTGAATCCGAACACTTGTAGAATGAAAATCTATGATTGGATT
>CAYIFC010000028.1:0-7610 GCA_964362645.1 uncultured Candidatus Saccharibacteria bacterium | reverse complement strand
CCAACTTTTCGCCAATGTCTATCTGAATGACTTTGATCAGTTTATTAAACATAAATTAAAAGTTAAATATTACGCTAGGTACACTGATGATTTTGTGATTATTGCCAATAACTCTGATTATTTGCATTCTTTACTCCCGCCGATTAAAAACTTCTTGGCCGCTAAATTAGCTCTCTATTTGCATCCTAACAAAGTTGAGATTAGAAAATATCACCAAGGGATTGATTTTCTTGGGTATGTGTCCTTACCGCATTACCGATTATTACGTAAGAAGACAGAAAAGCGTTTGATCCGAAAATTGCACCAGCGGCAACGGGAATATGAAGCTGGTTTGATTTCTAAAGAGAGTTTCCAGCAATCCTTAAAATCCTATTTAGGTGTTTTATCGCACGCTGATACTCACCACTTGAGTACTGATTTAAAAAATAACTTTCTTCACTAAACAAGTTAAATACTGTAGGCTACTAGTCTATGGCGCAACTAGCTGGAGCAGTCGTACGGTTTGAGGCTGTGTCTTTTGAGTATGGCCACACTAAACCGATCTTAAACGAGGTCGATTTTTCGGTGCGCCGTGGTATGAAGGTGGCGTTGATGGGTCAGAATGGTGCTGGCAAGAGCACTCTCTTCGGTTTAATCACTGGTGGTTTCAAGCCCGAATCAGGGCAGATCAATATTCCCGCCGGTGTGAGTATTGCTACCTCACGGCAAGTTATTCCGCGCGAGCAATTAATGCTAACTGTCCGCGAATTTTTTGCTCTCTGCTTCCCGAAGAAAGTTTATGATCTTGATCCTAGGATTAAAGAGATTTTAGAAGTTGTCCATTTGGAGGCCAAGCTTGATCGACAAGTTAAATCGTTTTCTGGTGGTCAGCAGGCGCGCCTACTTTTGGCTTCGGCTTTGATCCAAGATCCCGATTTGCTTTTGCTCGACGAGCCAACAAACAATCTTGATCAAGCGGGGATTGAACACTTAACCCAATTTCTCAAAAATTATAATAAGACCGTGATCGTTATTTCTCACGATGCCGAATTTCTTAACGCCTTTACCGACGGCGTGCTCTATCTGGATGTTTTTACCAAAAAGATCGAGCGTTATGTCGGCAACTACTTCGACGCGATGGCCGAGGTAGCAATTAGGATTGAGCGAGAAAACAGTAAAAACGCTCAACTGGCCAAACAGATACAGGCTAAGAAGGATCAAGCCAATGTCTTCGCTCACAAGGGTGGGCAGTTGCGTTTGGTCGCCAAGCGCATGCGCGAGAAGGCAGAGGAGTTAGAAGAAGAGAAGGTAGATATCCGGAAGGAAGATAAAACCATTCGCCCCTTCACTATCCCGCATCAGGCGGAAGTGGTCGGCGAGATTTTAAAGCTAAAGCGTGGCAACTTTTCGCTAAAGAAGAATCAGCATTTATTGCTTAAGGGTCCAAATGGGATTGGTAAGTCTACTTTACTTGAGGCAATCGCCAACGGTAAATCAACGGCGGCAGTCATCGCTCCGGGCGTTAAGGTTGGTTATTATCGCCAAGACTTTTCGACTCTTGATTTTGATAAAACGGTTTACGAGTGGCTACTCACTGCCGCGCAAAACCGCGGTGAGCAGCACGTGCGCTCGGTGGCGGCCGGTTTCCTCATTACTGGTGATATTATCAATACTAAGATCGGGAGTTTGTCGGAAGGACAGAAAGGGCTAGTCGCCTTCGCCAGTTTAGTACTGGAGAAGCCGGGTTTGCTCTTACTTGATGAGCCCACTAATCACATCAACTTTCGACATTTGCCAGTAATTGCCAAGGCCCTCGATGACTACGAGGGAGCGATGATTATGGTGTCGCACGTGCCGGAGTTTGTGAGCCAGATTCGGATTGACGAGACCTTGGATCTGGCTAAAACCAAATAATTTGATGACGAAAAAGTATGATGTGATTGTGATTGGTGGGGGAGCCTCGGGCATGATGGCGGCTGGATGCGCGGCTGAACTTGGGGCAAAGGTTTTGTTGTTGGAAAAAAATAAAAAGTTGGGCGAGAAGCTTAAGATTACGGGTGGCGGTCGCTGCAATATCACTAACGCTGAATTTGATCAGCGTAAGCTTTTGGCCCATTATGGTCGGGCCGAGCAGTTCCTCTATTCGGCCTTTTCACAGTTTGGCGTTAAGGATACCTTCAACTTTTTTGAAGGCAAAGGTTTGCCGTTAGTAGTCGAGACTAACCAACGCGCTTTTCCACAGAGCCAAAAAGCGCTTGATGTTTTGCAGATATTGGAAAACTATCTTAAAAAGGGGAAGGTGGAAATAAAATCAGGAGCGGAAGTAAAGCGGATAGTGGGCGAAAAGGGGACGATAAAAAGTGTGGTGGTCGGGAGCGAAGAGTATGAGTCCAAGAGTTATATTCTCGCCACGGGTGGCAAGTCCCATCCGGAAACCGGCTCTACAGGCGATGGTTTTGCCTGGCTTCGGACTCTTGGTCACAAGGTGGAAGAACCAACGCCGACGTTGGTGCCACTAAAAGTTAAAGAAATTTGGGTTAAAAAGTTGGCTGGCACGTCACTAGATAAAATAAAAATCACTTTTTTTACCGATAGCAAAAAGAAATTGATGTTAAAAGGCAGAATTTTGTTTACCCACCTCGGTCTCTCTGGTCCGTTAATTTTAAACGCGGCGGGCAAGGTGGCTGATCTAATGCAAGAGGGTAGCGTTACCGCCTTGATTGATCTGTATCCAGATGATGATTTGCAAGTGCTCGACAAGAAAGTAACGGCAACTTTCGACGCCAATAAAAACAAAGCTTTAAAAAATATTTTAAAAGAAATAATGCCTACTGGTTTAGATAAAATCATTAGCGACCTCCTACCAGCAATTGATCTAACAACTAAGGTTCATAGTGTAAGTAAAGAAGAACGTAAACTAATTGTCGCAAAGCTTAAAGCCATCCCATTAACCATTGCTGGTTTGATGGGTTTTGATAAGGCTGTCGTGGCTGATGGCGGTCTCTCGCTGGGCCAAGTTGATACTAAAACCATGCGCTCTAAACTCTACAGCAATCTCTATGTTACCGGTGACCTGCTCCACATCAGCCGTCCCTCCGGTGGCTACTCGCTCCAGCTCTGCTGGACAACTGGTTTTGTTGCCGGGACCCATGCCGCTAACTATAATTAATCCATGCATTTAATGATCACCTTTGGGCTTTGCCTCGCGTATTTGCTGGTGTATTTATTGATTGGGCCATTTTTTAACCAACCAACGGCGAGATTAACAGCACGCTCCACATACTCCTTGATTACAATTTTTGTCTTCAGTTTGTTAACCTTTGCTATTAGTATATATATTCCTGATTTAGTATTGGGTAATAGAGTGTTGCACGCTTTCGGTGGGGGATTTATGGCATTTTTTGTTTGCTTTTTGGCAGCACGTGATAGCCGCGTTAAAATTAATCGCTTTCAATTTTTACTAGTCAGTTTACTAGTAGTTACGGCACTGGGAGTTGCTAATGAAATTATAGAGTTTTTTCTCCAATATTATTTCGCCAAATATGACCTCTTTTTCGCCACCACCATCAACGACACTTGGCTCGATCTGGTCAGTAACACTATCGGTATTCTGTTGGCAGCAGCAGTTTTTGTACCGCATATCAAGAAACGAGAGTGATTTAATGATAATCAATCAACTCGTATATCGGCTCATTCGTGCGAATGTGCGAATAAGGAAAATATGATAAAGTATAGATATGGCAGTAAATAACAAAAAATTGGAGAGAGAATTAAAAGCCCTAGCTAATGCGCGGCGTTTGGCTATCTTGAAATTTTTATCACAGAACAAAGAGGCAACTGTTGGTGATATTGCCGAAGCAATCAAACTTTCTTTCAGGTCGACTTCTCGGCATTTGGCAATCCTTAAGGCAACCGAGATTGTGGAGTGTGAGCAACGGACAATTTTCTACTACTATCGTCTAGTCTCACCTCGGCTACGTTCCGTTCAAGCCGTATTGTCCCTAGTCTAATTCGTGCGAATGTGCGAATATACAATAAATTATGACTAAGTATTTCGTTAAAGCTAAGCCGGGAGCAAAACACGCGAAGTTGGAGCAAGAAGATGAGACGCACTTTGTGATCGCCGTTACCGAGCCACCAGTTGAAGGCAAGGCTAATGCGGCTATTACACGCGCCCTCGCAGAGCACTTAAACATTGCCCCCTCCCGTCTCCAACTAATCTCTAACCCTGTCTGGAAGCAAAAAATTTTCGAACTCGATTAGTTCATTCTCTAATTCGCTCGAATAAGCGAATAATGAAATATAAAAAAAGAGCGCTGATCGTATAAATACGACCAGCGCTCCGGGTTGTTCAGCTTGTTATGGCTGAGTTACAAGTAAAGGAGGTTGCGTCATTCCGCGTTAATTGGCACGACGCTTACCAACCAAATCAGCTTGGTCAAGTTGACCACTTGCTGCTTGGTGAGGTTGTTGCCGACCAAGTCGATGTTGACCTTTGACGCGGTGACGGTGTCGCCGCGGAAGGTGTCCTTGTACTTGGCCAGTCCCGTGAGCGAGGGCATCGTGGCGTCGACAGCGAAGAAGTCCGATTCGTCGGCTGCGCCCTGAAAGGCGGCCGCTTCGGTGGTTTTTGCTGCTGGTTCGTTGACCCTGACGTCAAATTCATACTGACCTTCGCCGGTAGTTTTCCGATTAGGTCCTTCGACCCAACGGATATTGCCGGAGAGAGTGTCGTTGTATGTCTTTCCGTCGAGTGGGTACGACATGGTGACGTTACGGAAAAACCATACGCCACGTTCGTAGTCGTAAACCATTTCGCCATTGACCGTCGTTTCAGGATAGTTCGGCGTTGGGCCGGCTGCGAGTCTGAGCCCGTTTAACTTCATTTCGTCGAAGTCGACTACCACGATCTTGACATTCTTACCCTTCACCGATCGTGTCATTTCGATCGCGACCTTTTTTGCCTTTTCGGCCATACTGCCTGTTTTTGGAGCGCGTCCGGCGGCGGTGCCGCGGAAGTCGCTTTGGAAACCAGCAGCCTTACCGATTGCTTCGACGGCCATACGAAGTGTGCCTTGGTCGAAGAGATACTTGCCGGTTGCATCGATCGGCACAACACCCGTGAGCTTGCCAACCTTCTTTTGCTGCGAGAGATTGGCTGGGTTGCGCAAGTGTAGGTCGACCGAGTAGGTCAACTTTGCTTGCTGTTTTTCGCCGCCTAGGTATTCGCCGAAAATCGGCGAGAGATGGTTGATCGTGCCGTTCAGAACGAGCGTGTCCACCGCTACGACGTCCATCTTGTAGACGTCTTCGACACCATATTTGTCGGTGGCCGTTCGACTCTTGTAGTCAATGTCGAGGGTACCCTTGACCGTTGGGGCTGCGGCGCTGGCCGGTGGCGGGGTTGCCGCTGTCGGTGCTGCCGGCGGATTGGCCGGCAGTTGCGCGTAGGCGAGATTGAACATCAATGCGAACATTCCAACGATACTCAAGAATTTGATTCCCTTCATCTGTTTTCTTTCCTTTCTGGGTTGATGGTTCGAGCTAACTAGGCCGCCACATCGGCGTGCTCAAAGTTGCTCGAGATGTTGCGCTGAGCGGTTCTGTAAGAGTTGAACGTGCTGAGTGAAATGTCGACTAGGGATACCATGCCAACAAACAAGTCTGGCAAAGTAAATGATCCCAGTCCGACATTGTCATAGAGCTTGGTCATAGAAACACACACTACACCAAATGTAATGATGGCCCAGACCAAATCCGTGAAGAACGACTTGAGCGAAATGTCTCCGCTCTTGTAGAACTCCACAACGATAATGATGACCGAAGTCACCACAATCGTCATCCCAAGCACACCCCCGATTGCGGTATTGAACCCTGCGAATTTAAACAGAATCCATAGTACCGCGAGCCCCAAAGCCCAAGGAATCTTCATCGCTTTTCTCATATCTGCTTTTCTCCATTTTTTCCGAGAATCCCTTATCTTCGGCCCTTTTTTGACTTTTCTCCTCCTTTCCTTGTCAAAGGCCTAATTTTATTTCTTAACTCCGTGTATATACCTAGCATATCCCCTAAAATAAGTCAAGCGTTTTGGTGGTAGGAAACAAAAAACCGCCCCAAGGAAACCCTGGGGCGGCGTGCATTTATTCTAATTTTCAATCTGTTGCTAGTGAATTTGCTGTGGCCGCCGCGGTAAGGTGGGCGACACCTCTTGCGGAGCGTTAAGCGCGTGAACCACAATAAGGACGTCCCACTCGCGGTTTTCCTTAACCTTTCGCTTAAAGAGAACGCCGTGAGTGATGTTGGCAACAGTAGTTCGTTGTAGACCAGAGATGACAACAGAGTTACCAGCCGCCAAATTGACAGTCGTCGCGATATTACTGGTCGAAACAATCGGCATGCCATTGGCTGAGAATCCGATTACGGAATTGACGGTAGCCACAACATTAAGTCTCCGGCCGATTTCCGCCAAAGTGCCAGTAATTTCGATCGAGACCCCATCCAGTACCGAGTCGTCCCGGTACTTCTTGTTTGGTCCGTCATCAACCAAGGCTGTAAATGGTCGACGCAAGCCTGTTTCCAAGCTGGCTTTTTCGCCGTTTACGACATTGAGGGTTGAACTTGAAATGACCTTAGCGCAACCCTTCGATTGCCAGGCGTCAAAAATGGCGCCGAGGGCTTGAGGACTTATGCCCGTTATCGAAGCTCCGGCCGTATCGAGCTTGAGCTTGCTGGTTGGATCGAAACGAGTGGCACCAAGATTGACGTCAATGTTCGAGGGCAGTGCCTGCTGCAGTGCTTGTGTGTTCCAGCCGATTTGGCTCGATAGCCCTTTTTCCACTTCCACCACCTGGACCAAAATCTGGACCTGCGGTGTGGGACGATCGAAGGCTGGTAGTACTTCTTCGATGAGCCAATTAGCAATAAAGGGCTCGTCTTCGACGGTGAGAGCGTTCAGCACCTCATCGACATGGATCGCACCAATCTGGTCTGTCAGTTCAGCTTCGACGGCGTCGGCAATAGCTCGAGCCGATCGGTATTTCGGGTAGTAGACCTTATAAACCGGTAATCCACCAATATAGTCTACAATTTCACCTCGATTGATCGCTTCAACGGTAGAAGCGACCGAAGCCTGCATTGCTTCAGTGGCCGATACGAAGAGGAGAATTACTTCTCGTGCTTTCTCGCCTTCGCCCACCCTTTGCGATGCCACTTCCACCCTTCCACCTTGTTGACCGTCGTGACCCAACAGCTTTTCGAAGGCCTTTTCGACCGTCGAACGATTGTCCGCCGCCACTGTCCTGATCTCGTAAGTCTTCATGACTTGCTGAGACAGGCCAGTATTGACGGTGTAATTACCCGGGACGCCGCCCACCACAATTTCTTTCGTGGTGGGATTCTGTCCCAAGCAAATGGGGGTTGCGGCAAACAGCGCAAACACGAACATCAGTGATCTCGTTTTCATCCGTTTTTCCTTTCGATTCCAAAGACCGCGCTTCAGTTTTCTTGCACTTTTGATGGCTACGAGCCATCTCTATCTATATCCCTAGCATATCCATTGGTGCTTGTCAAGCGTCCGCGGTAATGTGCACACACATATGGCGGTTTTCCCTAAAATGGGTAGATGTCCATAA
>CAYIFC010000027.1:0-8400 GCA_964362645.1 uncultured Candidatus Saccharibacteria bacterium | reverse complement strand
TGGTAGAGCGCCGCATTTGCAATGCGGAGGTCACCGGTTCGAATCCGGTCGGGTCCACAATTGTTATTTATTGGCCATGTGATATAAATAACCCAGCTTCAAATTGACCATTGGAATTATTATACGGAGAAGTTTATGAAAATTGCAAAACCACCAAAAGTTGGATGGGGAATCCTGAACCCTGATCCAGAGTTATCCCAAGAGACCCTAAATCTTATTGAGAAAATTAGGGCCTTACCAAGAGGACAAAAAGAGGCACTCCTAACTAGAGCTGTTCACCGGTATTTGTTTGTCCAAGAAAAACTTGGTGTTGGTGAAGGTGATGACCAAGAACCTAGCGCAAGCCAGATGGTGAGGTGCACCAGTACTATCGGAAACTTTTGGGGAGATATTCTAGGTCTACCATAAACTACCTTCCCAACAATTACAACCAAGTGAGCGCCTGAACTTAAGTACGGCGCTCTTTTTTATTTGGTGGACTCACCGGGAGTTGAACCCGGGTTTCGGCAATGCGAATGCCGCGTACTACCACTATACGATGAGCCCGATTTATTAATTTTTACCTATTTTCCACCGTTAAAGCAAGAATGTGGTCGAGGAATTGGGGGTAGGGGCAACCAACGGCGGCGATGGCTTTGGGTAGGAGTGACTCACTCGTGAGTCCCGGTAGGGCGTTGGTTTCTAACACATATATCCGCTTCGGTGTGAGGATAAAGTCGGTGCGGGAGTAATGACGCAAGCCGAGCGCCTTGTGCGCCACCACGGCCGCTTCTTCAATCATCCCCTTCTCTTCAGCGCTAAAATTGCCGGGGCAAATCTCACTGGTCGCCCCGCTATACTTGTCTTGATAATCCCAAAAGCTCTTACCACTCGGCCGGCGGATCTCAATGGGCGGTAGGGCGTAATGTTCCCGCCCGCGGAAGTCATCCACCACCCCACAGGTCGCTTCGCGACCACTAATCAACCTCTCTACCAAAAGTCGTGTGGCGGACTGACGCGAAGTCGCAATCGCTTGGGCCAATTCCGACAAAGTACGCGCCACAGCAACGCCAACCGACGACCCACCATTAAGTGGCTTAACAATCCAAAAGGGTGAAATAGCTAAGAAGACACGCTTGGCGGCCGCCACCGGCTCCTCATCGGGCTCAATGATCATTCCGGGCGCCACGAACAATCCTTCGCGCGCAAAAATTTGCTTCGCGGCTGATTTATCCATGGCAAGCTTTGCTGGCACACGACCGGCCCCGGTGTAAGGCAGGCCGGCTTCATCAAGCACGCCTTGCACCTGGCCATCCTCGCCATACTCACCATGAAGCGCGTTAAAGATTAGGTCCACTCGCCCAGCTAATTGCTTGGGCTCAATCGGCAAACCCTGCCAGTGCCAAACGCCATCGCGTGTGATTAAAATATCGTGCGACTTGTGCCGTTCGGGCAGATGCTTGAGCACACTGCCGCCGGTTGAAAGCGAAACTTCGTATTCATCACCAATACCGCCCCGGATCACCCCCACTCTTAGTGATTGGGTCGGTGTCCTCATAGAACGCCCTTAGGCACTAACTCCCAGAAAAGTTTTGATCTTGGCGACAACGTCGTCGAGAGTAAAGTTGGCTTTAATTAAGAAGTCGTCCACACCAAGTGCTTTGGCCTTCTCAATATCTTCCTTCTGGCCAAGGTTTGAAAAGACGATAACCGGAATAGTTTTGAGTGCCTCGTTGGCCTTAACCTTCTTCAGCACCTCAAAACCGTCGAGACCGGGTAAAAGTAGGTCGAGCAAAATTAAATCGGGACGATAGGTGTCAACCGTTGAAATGGCATTTTCGCCATCCACCGCCACCTCAATTTGATAGTTCTCCTTCTCCAGCCGCTTAGCGGTGAGGGAGCGCAAAAATTCGTCGTCTTCAACAATCAATACTTTTTTCTTGTTTTCGCCGGCCATAAATATTATAAAAAATTATATTACTCGTGTTGTTGGTAAAGTAAAGTGGAAAGCCGTCCCCTCGCCCTCCTTCGTCTCAAACCAGATCTCGCCACCATGCTTCTCTATTATATCGCGGGAGATAAAAAGACCCAAACCCGAGCCATCGGTATGCACCTTAATGGCATTGGAAGCCCGGAAAAAACGGTGAAAGAGGCGCTCGCGCTCCGTTACGGGGATACCAATACCCGTGTCGGCGATCATCACTTCCAAAGAGCTGCGGGCACTGTTTAGCTTATCATCCTTAAGGGCGATTGTCACCCGCCCTTCTTGGGGCGTGTACTTAATCGCATTGTCTATTAGGTTCTCAAGCACCATACTGATCTTAACTGGGTCGGCTGACACTGTGGGCAAGGAGCGCTCGGGTTTCAAATACTCGATTTTGATATTTTTACTTTCTTTTTGATTAGTAAATTCAAACAAGACGCTGGCAATCAGTTCATCCAAGTTTACTTTGATGAAATTATACTCCGATTGATCGGTTTCAATATAATCAACATTTAAAAGGTCGTTAACGATGGCGATCATGCGTTCCGTACTCTCAAAACCTTTCTGCATAAAGTTGCGTTGCTCGTCGGTGATGTTGCCAATGTTGTTGCCTAGGAACATGTGGAAGGTCCACTTGATGGCCGAGAGTGGTGTGCGCAATTGATGAGTGGTAACAGCCACAAATTTTGAC
The DNA here is from genome assembly GCA_964362645.1 of uncultured Candidatus Saccharibacteria bacterium. GTDB lineage: Bacteria > Patescibacteriota > Minisyncoccia > Phycocordibacterales > JACOZG01 > CAYIFC01. Next base: position 5,746 of record CAYIFC010000027.1, on the reverse strand, counting down.
TTGGCTGCCTCCAAACTCTGCAAGCGCTTATTAGCGAGCGTCAGTTCGAGATCTTTATCGTAGAGTTGCTTAGCGTAAGTTTGGAGTTCGGCATTAAGGCGACGGAACTCGTCACTTTTGGTTGTTTCATCGACTAACTCGTTAGCTAAATGTTGACGCCGTTCTTGCGAAATTTGGTGAATGTAAGCAATGAACGCGCCCATGATTATCAAATAGGCCGCGACGGGGATAAGGAGAAGAATAAAAACGCCGTCCGCTAAATCGAGTTCAAGCAAAATTAAAACGAGCGCAATCGAAAGCGCACCAGTAATCACGCCCCAAAAAACAAGGGGATGAATTTCTTTACCCATCAACTGGCTCGCACTTTTCTTCGGTGCCTCCACGATCTAATTATACAACAGTATTTAAAAAAGAAAAAAGCCGCTGGGTATGAACCAAGCGGCTTTAGTGTCGAACTTTGTCGATAATTTAGTAAGAACTCACCCTACTTGTGAAGTCCAATTATGAAGTCAAACAAGAGGCCGGGAGTTCTTATCGGCTGGGTTTTGAAGCCGAGCTGTTGTACCAAAGTATTAAAACGCTCTCTGGCTATTTCCAGACTAGATGTCTTTACTTCTTCAAGAACTTCCATTGTTGAATCAGACCAACAGCCGCCAATGAGCTTCACAATAGCGAACTCTCCTCCTCCGACAGCTTCGCGCAATGCGATTGCGTTTTTTCCTTTCTTAGCTGTAATACCAGTTCCTGCGTAAGAAGACCACTTTTCCTCTAACGACCTCTCCTTATGTTTCTTCTTACTACTTCTCTTGGCCATTTCTGATCTCCTATAAGTCAACTTCCACCACAAAACTAAACTCTATATTTAGAGTAGCATCAGATTACTTAATTTGTAAATACCCAAGGATCACCCTCGAAGAAATCGGTTTTCAGACGAGTTTGCCGCGGCGGCGGCGATGGTAGGCCAGTGCAAAACGATGGGATTCGCTGTTGGCGAGGAGCACAGCATCTTGCCAGTGGTTTAAAGAGCTGGGGAGATTAAGCACAGCGCGTGGACGGTGACGCCCATCTTTAACTACAGAAGCAATTGGCACGTCCCAACCGCCAGCCGTAAGCACCTTACGTGCGGCATTAAGTTGCGCCCGGCCGCCATCGACCACAATCAAGTTTGGTTTGCGCCACTCAAAGTGACTCATTCGGCGTTCAATAATTTCAGCGAGATTGGCGGTGTCATCTGGTCTCATTGCGGCCTGACCTTTTAATTTAAACATCCGGTACTCCCCCGTCGTCTTCTCGCCATTTTCCACAACTGTCATTACCCCTACCGTTTCCTTGCCGCTCGTATGGGCAATGTCATAAGCTTCGATTCTAAATATATCTTTGGTAGTAGAAATTACTGGTTTGCGCTTAAGCAGCGACACATCTTGTATATGATTGAGGGCGAAAATTTTGTCGCGGACTTTCCCCGCTTCTTCAAACTCGCCAACTTTTGCGGCCTGCTTCATCTCGCGTTCAAGAGTTTTAATTAATTCTTTCTTCCGGCCACGGAAAAAGAGCTTGATGTGCCGCAATGTCTTTCGATACTCGCTGACACTAATAACGCCGGCACAGACCCCCGGGCAGAGTCCGATCTGATAATCAAAACATGGTTTCGCGCCAACCTTCGCTTTTTTATCGTGGTAAGGGAAAAGCCGCCGCACAATCTTCATGGCCTCTTTTAATTCGCTGCCGTGCGGGAAAGGACCAAAGACAGCCCCGACGTTAAGTCGGGGTCCCGACCGAAGCGTCGGGGCTTCTAATTCTCGACCGCGTTTAACCAGAATTAAAGGTATTTCGTCTTTAGTAATAACTACATAATTAAAACTTTTATCATCCTTCTCGCGCGCGTTATAAACTGGCTGGTAACGACGAATCAGCTCAGCCTCAAGGAGCAAGGCCTCAAGCACCGAGTCGGTGGGTTGGAAGCCGATCTTGGTCGCCTGCTCCAGCACTTGCAAAAGACGCGGACCACGCGTCTCCAGCAAATCTTTAGCGAAATAACTCCGCACACGGTCGCGGAGCGAAGTGGCTTTGCCGATGTAGAGAATCTCGCGTTTATTCTTGCCGCCTTCGCCCTGCTCTCGCCTCGCCGAAGCCTCTGGCGTAGCGCGGGTCGGCGAGCCGAGGAAAAAATAAACCCCCGGCCCATCCGGCAACTTCGGTATATTTTTGAGCGATAACATATTTTTAACTATTTAATCTATTCGCTTATTCGCGCGAATTAGAGATAAGAAATAATATCAGAAATGGGATTCTTTATAAGTGTGTGTAGACGGTAAAACATCAGTAAACCTCTTTGTTCACGTTCAAGTAAGTCGGCCGCCAGCAAAAGACCAAGATGCTTAGAAGTTGCCTTGAACGACAAGTGAATCGCACCCGCAATATCGCCCACAGAGGCTTCACGCTCTCGTTTGAGATAAAACATGATCTTAAGCCGGCGATGATTTGCCAAAGCTTTAAGCTGCCTCTCTAAATTCTTTATATTTACTTTCACCATCGCTGGATCATACACCAACTTTATTTCAAAATCTATTCTCTTATTCGCGCGAATTAGAGATTATAAAATTAAAAAAAACCGCCCTTCGACAGTTTTCAATCCCATCGAGGGCGGGTAATAAACTAGTCCGGAGACAGAGGGTGTTGCGTTTGTAACCCAACCTTCTCAAGACTATCAATAGAGCTGGCCAGCATATCTTCTCGGCCCAATAATCTCCATGGTTCTTCCTTAGAATCTTTTCTACGGGCAACGACGAAACATTCCTCGTTTTCGAAACCGGCCGGCCAAAAGTAGTCTGCCTGATCGACTAGTGCCTTTATCGCCGGGAGCCATTTTTTGCCAGACAAGGCATCAACTTCATGGAACTCCCAGTTGAAGCTGGGGAAAATTTCGCGCAAATGAGGCAGTGGGTTAAAACCAAGTTCGTAACTGCCAACAATAAATAATGCTATGTCCCCCGTAAAACAATGCCACCGAAGATCGAGTTCATCACTATAACCTTTAAGTAGTGCTGCCTCAATAAGACGAACTTCGGTCCCAAACAAATTCTTACGTTCCATGCGGTTTCTCCACAGTCTCGCGGACTAACTCACTCTTGGGCCTAATCCCTTACAAGCCTTGGTGACAGGCTAATAAAAAAGAACACTATTAGATACAATACAATGACAGTAACCAAAAAAACAAATTCCTTATTCTCCTATTCGAGCGAATTAGAGATTACAAATAAGTATTAGATCAGCGCTTTTTTACTTCTTCTTTAAAATCTTTTTGAGATACTTGCCGGTGTGGGAGGTGGGGGTGGCGGCGATGTGCTCGGGTGGGCCAGCGGCGACGAGTTTGCCACCCTGCTCTCCTCCGCCTGGGCCCATGTCGATAACCCAGTCAGCGTTTTTAACGACTTCGAGATTATGCTCGATCACAATCACCGAATTACCCCGATCAACCAGGCGATGCAAAATGTCTACCAAATGCCGCACATCTTCGTAATGGAGACCAACTGTAGGCTCGTCTAAAAGATAGATTGTTTTCTCGGTAAAGGGTCGATAAAGTTCAGACGAAATTTTAACCCGTTGCGCCTCCCCACCCGAGAGCGTTGTAGCCGATTGGCCGAGCTGGAGATAACCAAGACCAACTTCCATCAACGTCTTTAACCGATCGGCAATGGCCGGAATATCGGCAAAATATTCGAGTGCCTCCTCGACTGTGAGGTGCAACACTTCGTCGATACTCTTGCCACGATATTTAACAGCTAACGTTTCGCGATCAAAGCGCTTACCCCGGCAAACATCACACTCCACATATACTGTCGGCAAGAACTGCATCTCTACCGCCACTTGCCCATTACCCTGGCAAGCTTCGCACCGTCCGCCTTTAACATTGAAAGAGAAGCGGTTCGCCTTCCAACCTCTAGCCTTGGCTTCGCGCGTGGCGGCGAAGAGCTCGCGGATGTGTGTAAAAGAACCGGTATAAGTGGCTGGATTAGAGCGCGGCGTGCGGCCGATCGGCGACTGATCAATCAAAATTGTGCGGTGCAAATATTCGGTGCCAGAAAATTCTTTTACATTATAGATATCGTTCGAGCGGTAGCGGCGATCGAAGCGCGCTTGCAGATTTTTGTGCAAAATTTCGTACACAAAGGTTGATTTGCCCGAACCCGACACACCCGTCACCGCCACCAAGCGACCGAGTGGTAGATCTAAGTTTAGGTTTTTAGTATTGAAAATGTGACCACCCCGAATCCGGATCTTACCCTTATCTTTGTTGCGTCGCTCGTCGGGCATGGACACACTCATTTCGCCGCGCAGATAGGCCAACGTGAGCGAGCCCGATTTATTAGTTTTGGCCGTCAGCAACTTTTCGGTCTCGTCGGCGACCACAATTTCGCCCCCGTGCACACCAGCACCCGGGCCAATATCCACCAAAAAGTCGGAAGTAAAAATTGTGTCTTCGTCATGCTCGACAACAATAATAGTGTTTCCGAGATCACGGAGATCTTTAAGCGTTTTGATCAGCCGATCGTTGTCGAGAGGATGGAGGCCGATCGTTGGCTCATCGAGCACATAGAGCGCGCCCACCAAGCGCGACCCGAGTTGCGAGGCCAAACGAATCCGCTGACTCTCGCCACCCGAAAGAGTGTTCGCGCGCCGATCAAGCGCGAGATAATCGAGACCAACGTCGAGTAAGAATTTGAGCCGCGCCTCAATCTCGCGTAGGACCGTGGGTGCGATTGCCTTCTCGCGCGCCGAGAGTTTGAGCAAGGCAAAATAATCCGCGGCCTCACTAATTGAGAGTCCAGAAACTTCCACAATATTTTTACCCCCGATTAACACGTGCAGAGCTTCCGGTCGTAGGCGCGCACCATTACACGTCTCGCATGGATCATCGCCAAAAAGATGTTTAGTACCCAAACCGTGGCAAGCTGGGCAAGCGCCGTACGGAGAATTAAAAGAGAAGAGGCGTGGCTCAACTTCAGGGTAAGAAAAGCCGTCGTAAGGGCAGGCAAACTTAGCCGAGACAATAAAGGAGTCAGGCTCGGCCGAACCGCTAGGTTTTAGGCTGACGGCACGCACCAAACCATTAGCTTCGCTGAGTGCCTTCTCTACTGCCTCTGCCAAACGCTCGCGCGCCGAGTCGGCCACTACCCCAGCTACTGTTTCGCTCAAATTTTTGCGATCGGCAACTTTCTTATTTAAATCTGTTGCCGCAATCTCGTCGATCAAAACGTCGATCTCGTGCTTCTTATTTTTATCAAGCACGATCCGCTCACGGAGTTTAAAACTTTTACCATCGATCATTACCTCTTTGTAGCCACGTTCGAGCAAGTCGTAGAGCAGTTGGTAGTACTCACCCTTGCGACCGCGCACGAGCGGCGCATAAATCTTGATCGCCCCCTTCGCTCTTGTTCTAGTCAATTCGATAATTTCGGTCGGCGAAAGCTTCTCAATTGGTTTGCCGCAAGTAAGACAATGCGGTCGACCAACACGAGCAAAGAGCACGCGCAGATAATCGTAAATCTCGGTAATCGTCGCGACGGTGGAGCGTGGATTGTTGGAACGCGATTTCTGGTCGATTGAAATAGCCGGTGAAAGACCAGTGATCTCGTCCACATCTGGCTTCTGCATCTGGCGCAAGAACTGCCGCGCGTAAGCCGAGAGCGACTCCACATAGCGACGCTGACCCTCGGCAAAGATGGTATCGAAGGCGAGCGACGAC
>CAYIFC010000026.1:0-8431 GCA_964362645.1 uncultured Candidatus Saccharibacteria bacterium | reverse complement strand
CATACAGGCTAACACGAAATGGTGTTTTCAGACTGCTCAATTTGCCATTAGCTCTGAAATTAGCACACCAGGCAACCGTTGGTCTTTGCTGTTTCTGTAATTGAGCAATCAAGAGCGTTAGGCGTTGGACCTCATGCTGGAGATTTTCAATACTACTCTGCGCACCGGCTAACGCCGGACTTATAAATACTAAAGTCGCTAGCAAGAGCGCGCTAACAATATATTTTTTCATACCAACCATTATAGCCCCCCCTGAAACCACGCAAGGATACTAGTGTTTCTGTAATTGAAGTTCGATTTTAGTCACGCGTTCCTCGAGTCTGGTGTAACGCTCGTTTAGAATTTTTGTGATCAAGCTTATATCTTTCCCAAGACCCGTAAAAACTTTTTTATTTAGCGGGAATTTTAGTTTCTTTTTGGTAGCCTTCATATTACCTTGATCCTAGCAAAATTTGAGGAAAAAGAAATTCAACGATGGGCAACAGGCAAGGCGTCGCCCCTCCAGGGGCGGACAGGCTTGACAGTACTTCTGTGTGAACTTATTCAGGTTTGACAGTAATAGATTCGTAAATAGTCTTGCCACCCTCAATCGTAATGGTGATCTGGGCAGAATCATATCCTTCAGGCTCAGTCTTAGCGACATAAGTTCCGGCTCGCAAACCATCAAAGCCAACGGAGGGCACATCTTCACTACCATAAGGAGCAGTTAAGCCACTCACTTCAAGCTGACCGGCAGAGTTGTAGAGATAAACCCGAGCACTATTGATGCGAGTTTGCACATAACCATCAACCTGCGAGACCCAAATTCTGGCACCACCCACACCAACCGGCGGATTAGTGGGAGGATTATTTGTCGCAATAACTGAAATCTGGAACGAAGAAACTATTTCTCCACCGCGGCAATCGTAAATCCGACCAGTAACATTTTTGACTCCGTTGGATGACCAAGAGTGTGAGGATTTCAATTCTTGATTGCCGTAAGACTTTGGCATATCGCTAAAATACATCGGGCAAGAGGCAGCGGAACCAGTGTTATCCCCCCAATCCATTGAGAGTACGAGCTTGTCGCCATCAGCGTCAGAAGCCACCCAATTAAAATTGGTATTTTGCCCGGTATTCGCACTCGAAGGCAACTGCGGCCGCGAAATAAGTTTAGGCTTGGTGTTGTTTGAGGAAACTTGACCAACAGTCACACTCTGCCAGGCCTGAGCCGCGTAACCAGAATTATTGGTAGGATCATCAGCGACTGTAAAATAGGCTTGATAAATACCGGGTTGGGAGTAAGTGTGAGTAAATGTTGTAGACTGTTGGACAACGGTCGGGCTAGACATCGTTGGACTCATTCCAGCTATAATCTTCTCCTCGTCACCCCAAATTACCGAGTAGGTAAGTTGGTCATTTTCTGGATCAGAAGCCTTAACTTTCCATTTGCCTTGCTCTCCCACCTCTAGTTTTGACGGTCCAGATATACTACTGATTGTCGGTGGCTTGTTGTTCGAGTGATTATACTCGCCATAAATCTTGAATAAACCACTCCAACTGTTCCAATAGCAATCATTGTTCGTACGACACAAAGAAACACTAATCTGGTATTCACCCGACGAAATATTAACAGGAATGGTCCACTTCTCGACACCATCATTGGTTGTCTTTGCTGTAATCTCGGAGTTATAAGTCCTACCGACTAAACTAATCCTAACAAAAGAATCCGCAGTAGATGGAGATGCCGACCAGACTATTTTATAAGTTTCCCCTTTTATCCAAGCGTCACCAGCCGCCGGATAAATTACAATCAAAGGTTGCACAGGAACCGGAGCAGGTGCAGGTACTGGATACGAACCATTACACCCATATAAACTATTCATCTTTTTGCGGGTGGCGGGGCCAAAATAGCCGGTGGGAGCGTCTAAGCCATTGGGTGTTAGAATTTCACTTTTGTATTTAAGTTGGAAAGAGGAAACAGCTGAAGCAAAAGATTCAGTGAACGCTTCGCTCTCGGCCATACCGGCACTAGTCTTAGGAATGCCAAATCCTTCTCGATTAAGAGCGCCACGGAGATACGCGACATCTGATCCACTAACACCAACTCCAAGATTTTGATTGAAGGTCGCACACCAAGCGTTGGTTGAGGAACCTTGCTGTTTTTGCAGTTGGGCCAGTTGCGCCTGCAAAATCTGGATTTGGCGTTGGAGATCTTCAATATCACTCTGCGCGCCTACAAGCGACGGGGTTAATACTAAAGTCGCGAGCAAGAGCGCGCTAACAATATATTTCTTCATAGACTATACTGTACTAGAAATACTGCCGATTCGCAATGAAACTACCGGCGAACGAGTCGAGTTGCTAGTACTTAGGTAATTTAGTAGGTAACCCGTTTTCATATCTGGCTATTAAACTTTGCTTCTTCTCTCGCCTCCATTTTTTGATTTGAATCTCTCTTTGCCTAGCTTCGTTTAAGGATGGGTATTGTTCTATAAAAACTATTCGAAAATCAGATTTATATTTTGTGAATTTAGCTCCCTGTTTCGAGTTGTGGTAAGCCAGACGCTCCCGCGGTTTTTCACTTATACCAACATAGAGCTTGTTAGCCGAGTTCTTTATCATGTAAACAAAAAACATCTCTAGACACTATATCCAAACTAAGAATAAGACAAACCAGCCCCTCGAGTACCTCGGGGCACTCGACACCAAAGAAACACGCTTGGTGTTTCTTTGTCGATTCGTGGTTTACCACGAGCGAGTTCGCCTTTCAGCGAACGAGTCGAGTGGGCATGCCTGGAGTCGAACCAGGAACCGCCGAGGTATAAGCTCGGTGCTCTAACCAATTGAGCTACACGCCCGCGATACTACTATACCGCTAAACAAGCTTCTTTTCGATAGTCGCCGACGCGAGTACGCGTGATACGCCACGCGAGACCGCCCATCTCGTGGGCGAGAAGTCTGATGTAGGTGCCACTGGAAACGTGGGCTCTAAAAAATCCAAAGTTCAAAGCTTCAAAGCCCAAAGTGGTCAGGACTTCCCGCCACTCTTTCAAAAATTCAGCTTGGCCAAAATTGCCGTTAACTTGTTTTAACTTCTGTTCGATCTCGATCAGAACTTCGTTCGCTGGCTTAGAATATTCTTTAATCTTCTCAAAACTATAGATCTCAACTTCTTTCGGCGCCACTTCGGCATAATTCTTGGCAATTCTTTTAGATGAGTGTTTGGGATATTCTTGGATTTTTTTACCCACTTTTGGATTTTGGATTTTGAACTTTGGATTTGTGGGTAGCAATCTGCCCATGATGTCATGCGACTCGGTTTGGAAGCCGAAGAGCACATCGAACTCGTATTCTTTATCGAGGTCAAAATACTTTTGTCGATCCTTGTTCTCCTCCCCCACCAGCGCCAACATCACGCCTTCAGCGAGCGGATCTAAGCGCCCAGCAAATCCCAACTTGGTGCTAGTTGGGATAGCTTGGAGTTCGCGTAACTTATTGAGCGCCTCAAGCGGCGTTAACCCCCGGTCCTTCCACAATGGTAGGCACTTCGCGCGCCTCAATTGGTCCGGGTCTAACTTTGGGCTTAATGCCATGAAGGATAAGTAACTTTTCAAACTCTTCGCGCTCGATCGTTTCGACACGGATCAACTCGAGCGACATGGCCTCAAGGGCTACGCGCTTACCGGCCAAGATCTCTTCCGCGCGCCCGAGCGCCGTGGTAATTATGGTCGAAACCTCCGCATCGATTTGAGCCGACACCGCCTCCGAGGCCACACGCTCGGCCACCACCGGACCGCCAAATATCAAACGGTCCCGACCACCCTCAAAAGCAATCGGCCCTAAGCGATCACTCATACCATAACGGGTAACCATATTGCGGGCGACTGCCGTCGCCACCGAGATGTCGTTGGAAGCACCAGTCGTCATATCGCCGAAGATCATCTTCTCTGTAGCATAACCACCGAGCGAAACAACGATATCATCAAGAAATTCTTTACGACTCTCAAGTTTGCGATCCTCAAACGGTAGTTTAAGAGTGTACCCAGCAGCGTGGCCGCGCGAGATAATAGAAACTTTATGCACCGGGTCCGAGTGCGGTAAGAGCGAAGCGAGCAAGGCGTGCCCGATCTCGTGGTAGGCGGTGATCTTCTTCTCGCGCTCGGAGAGAATGTGGCTCCGGCGCTCCGGACCCAACATCACCTTCTCAATCGAGCGAATAAGATCAAACTGACTCACCTTTTTCCGCCCCTCACGCGCAGTCAAAATCGCTCCCTCGTTCATAGCGTTGGCCAGATCAGCACCAGAGAAGCCAGGGGTGCGCTCGGCAATGGTTCGCAGATTAACGTCTTCAGCCAACGGTTTTTTACGGGCATAGATTTGCAAAATTTCTTCGCGGTCTTTGATATCGGGCTTGTCGAGTACGACACGGCGATCGAAACGGCCGGGACGGAGCAAGGCCGGGTCGAGCACATCGGGCCGGTTGGTGGCGGCCATTACAATCAACTTTTCGTTCGGCTCAAAACCATCCATCTCGACTAAAATTTGATTTAGAGTTTGCTCCCGTTCATCATTCCCTCCCCCCATCCCCGAACCCCGATGACGACCAATGGCGTCAATTTCGTCGATAAAAATAATGGCCGGGGCCGAGCGCTTAGCCATTTTAAAGAGATCTCGTACGCGCGAAGCCCCCACACCAACAAACATTTCGACAAATTCAGAACCAGAGAGATGGAAAAAAGGAACTTGGGCCTCACCCGCTACTGCCCGCGCGAGCAAGGTTTTGCCCGTCCCGGGAGCACCCATTAAAAGCACGCCCTTGGGAATCTTGGCCCCAATGTCTAAAAACTTTTTCGGGTTCTTTAAAAAGTCGACAATTTCGAGAAGCTCCTCTTTAGCCTCGCGCACACCGGCTACATCTTTAAAAGTAATACGTTGGCCAGTATTAGCCGGATCGATCATCCGCGCCTTGGATTGACCAAAAGTGAAAGCTTGCATACTCGCGCCACGCAGTTGGCGCGAAACCATCCAGATCAAAAAAATGATGAAAATAACGGGCAACAAGAAAGGTAGGATGTTGGCCAGCCAAAAGCCGAGACCAGAGGGATCCTTAACCGTCACCGTGACCGCTCGCAACCTCTCTTGCGACACGCCGTAGTTGGTGAGCGATTCGGAAAGCGAAGACTCCACCTCCTTTTTCGCGCGACGCTCGGTGCTATCGGCCAGTTTGATCGTCAGCGCGTCGCCAGAAACTTCAATCGACTGCACTTCTCCCGCCTCTATCGCCGCCGCCAAAGCCGAGAGCGAGAGCTCCTCACTAGCCTTCTGACCTTCGGACATAAAGGAGTAGAAACTGATCAAAATCAGTAGAACCAGTACCACGCCGCCAATTTGGCGGCCGAACTGGTTCATAACATTGCGTTTGGGAGCGGGGGGGGTGGTCTTAGCCATAGGTACGTAAAAGCATTATACAAAATATTTCCTAAAGTGAAAGTGAAGCCCGGACACTAGGGTTTAGTGTCCGGGTAAATCTTAAGTTTCGGCGCGACCCTTTTTCTTGACGACATAGTCCACAATATTACCAATGGTTTTAAGTTTTTCGGCGTCAACACCTAGAATGACTAGCTCAAATTCATGCTCGATGTCCATTATCATATTTACTATGTCGAGTGAATCAGCTTTTAGACCTTTCTCAAACGACGAATCGAGAGTTAGACCAGCTCTCTCAATTTTCAAACTTTCAACCACGATCTCAAAAACTTTTTTCTCAATTTCGTCTCGTTTCATTGCTCAACCTCCTAAAAACCTCTGTCCAACCAATTACTTTAACGAGTCTAGCAATAAAGACTCACATTTTGCAAGGGCGGCAGGGAGACGAGTGAAGGCATCTTCAAGTGCCTTGTAATTGGTAGTGGAACGAAGAGCAGCGGCGGGGTGGAAGAGCGGATAAATAAAGTAATCGCCAACCTGCCCCGGCAGGTAAACTTTAAACAGTTTGCCTTGATCGCGCGAGATCTTAGCCTCGGGGAGAAAATAGTTCATTGAGAAGCGGCCCAGTGGCGCGATAATCTTTGGTTTCAAAATTTCAATCTGCCGGGCCAAGTACGGTTTGTACGCCTCAATTTCCGCTGGTAATGGATCGCGATTGTCCGGCGGGCGGCGTTTGACGATATTGGTAATGTAAACTTGCTCGCGCTTCCAATCGATGGTCGCAAACATCTTATCTAGGAGTAAACCCGAGCGACCCACAAAAGGACGGCGCAACTCGTTCTCGCGTACGCCTGGCGCCTCGCCGATAAACAGCACCGTCGCGTCCGAATCTCCCTCGCCGAAAACCAAATTGGACTCCATTAAGGGGAGCTTCTTGTTAGCCTCAAGCTCGGCCGCCAACGCCATTAACTGCTCAATCTTTCCCATTCCGCCCGATTTTACCATATAATAGAGCGCGACCATGACCTACGTTTTATTCTTTATCGGAATGTTCTTCTTGGGCGAGACGGTGCTTTTGCCGGCCATTTACCTCTCGCTTGTCGGTCAAATGAGCATCGTGGCGGTAGTGATTTTAAGCACCATCGCCAACCTCCTCTCCGATCTGGCTTGGTACTTCGCCGCCCGCCTCCTACCCATCGACAATATTAAAAAGTGGAAACGTGTCGAGCGTCATCAAGAAACCTTCACCAAGTTAGGCCTACTGCTCAACCGCCATGAATATTATATTTTGTTCGCTTCCAAATTTGTTTACGGCACGCGCATCTTGGTCCAGATTATTTGCGGCACGCGTCGCACACCACTGGGCAAATACTTTATCGTTAACTTAGCCGGCACAATCTTATACCTCGCCTTCCTCTACACCGCGGCGTTTGGTGTTAATAAATTATCTACCAACTTTTATGCTGAAGTATTAATTTTCATTGGCTTAGTTGCCGCCATGAATTTAATTATCCGCTGGATCACCGAGAAGAGATGGTTTCAGTCGTGATATAATTTTGTGTTATGGGTACGCTGGGTCGCTTTCTCACAATTACGATAATACTTTTTATTATCGTTGCTGGTTACATTCTGCACCGCTTAAATATTCTACCGGAAATAATCGCCATTTTTTCGCCACCGCCGACAGACCTACCACTCCCAAGCCCACCCTTACCAAGTCCGCCAATTTTACCCCAACCACCAAAGCCACCCCGCACAACCACCACTCCCGCTTACTCACTTTCTATTTTAAACATCGGCAACGGGTCGGGCACTATCCTCAAATCACCTAACGCCACCATTTATCCCCGTGGTGCCGTCGTCACACTTACCGCCATCCCGGCACTTGATTCAACTTTTATCGGCTGGAGTGGAACAATCAATACAACCGCCAACCCAGCCAAACTTACTGTCAATAAGGATCAAACGCTTGTCGCAATTTTTAATCGAAAGACCATCGTTCAACCCTCGCCCGACCCGAATCCCCCACCACCACCCGCTAACCTTGCCCCCACCGTCTCGGCTGGCAACAACCAAACTATTACCTTACCAGCCAATACCACCCTTCGGGGGACAGCAACAGATGATGGCAAACCAACCAATGTTTTGACTCTTTCTTGGAGTAAGGTTAGTGGCCCCAGCGGTGGCAATATAACATTTGGCAACTCACATGCCGCTAACACCACCGCCACTTTCTCCAAAGTTGGCACCTACACCATCCGCTTAACCGCTTCTGATAGCAGCCTCTCGACCAGCGACAATATTGTTGTTATCGTTCAACCAATTAAAGAAGAACCCCCGCCGAAACCCAACGAACCACCCCCAGCAGAAGAACCACCAACTCCGCCGACAGTAATTAATCCCTCTGGTTCCGGTTTCTTTGGGATGGAAATTAGGGAAGTAAAAATTGACGGCGAAACAATTACTGTCACCACCACCGGGGCCCGTTACGTTTTAAAAAATAATGTTCTAGAAATGTGGCGTCTGATCGATCCCGAAACCAACAGTGAGAACCCGCGCTTGGTGGCCAAACTTGTACCCACTGGTAATTGGGGTCCATTTACTCTAGGATCAACTGCTGATAAGGAGGTTGTAGTAGAAAGCACTAAAGCCACTTTCAGTTTTATGTCTGATTCGCTTTTGACGATCAAAGCCAAGCAGACGCTAAATTACACACACGAAAATTTGATTTCAGACGCACCTTGGGATAGAAAGTCCAACACCAACCTAGACCGTATGTGGACCGACGGTTTCGGTGGCTCGCTCCACACCAAGGTCAGTGGCAATCCTTCGGCAACAGGCAACACCAACAACACAGATCTTCAACTCCCAACAAACAGTGTCATGGCCCACATGGTCTTCCCACCTAAGCCTTTTGACTTTGATGGTTTGTACGGCAGCGGCTCACGTCCCCATGTGCAGTTTCTTTATACTCGTGAAAATATTCTGGAATGGGCAACTGACGAACTCTTAGACGAATACG
>CAYIFC010000025.1:0-8600 GCA_964362645.1 uncultured Candidatus Saccharibacteria bacterium | reverse complement strand
CCAACGGTTCTTTTTCTACTCTCGCGACAAACGGGGCATACGATATTGTCTTTAGTGGCCCTGGGTTACCAAACGGTAAACTACAAATAAAAAATATCGTAATAAACAGTGCTAATAGAGATATCGGTGATATTTTGGTCCAAAACGGAATTACAACAACAATAACGAGTCCCGCCGCTGGGGTAATCATTAGACCATCTTCTCGCACCACAATAACGGCCGCGGCCGCGGCCACCACGGGGGTTGCTCGTGTGCAATTTTTAGTCGATGGAACTCAAGTTTGCTCCGACACCAAAACTCCCTACACTTGCATCTGGCTCGTACCCGCCGGAAACGGCGCGAATTACAATCTCCAAGCTAAAGCTTACGACGTAACCGGCGACATCGGCACATCAGAAATAATTAGAGTGACTGCGCAGTAATCGTAAATGGTTGACCACTTAAGTCACAGGTGTCAGTACCAGCCTGACAAATTTCTATATAGTAATTACCAACAGGGATTGGATTATTCACAATATCTGTCGCCACAATCCAATTATAACCACCGCCAATCGTGATATTTTTATCTAAGACAATGCGCTCTGGCATTACTTGTATGCAACCCATACCGGCTGGACAAGGAGGCATCGTGGGTTGGAGATAAATGTCAACCTTACTAGTACTCGGCAAATTCTTGTAACCCCAACGGATCATTTCGGTAGAATACGCTTTCCACTGCTCACCGCCGTTGGGAGAGAGGACGGTAATGTCCTGGCCGGTATGCGTAACATTAACGCTTATACTTGTTTGAGCGCTTTGGCCAGAACTATCTGAGACCTTAAATTTCGCATAATAAGTACCTGATCTAGGATAAGAATGGGAGAAAGTAGTTGTTTGAAGATTAGAGTTCGAGATCATTATTGTTGGGACTCCAGCGTTAACAACTTCATCACCCCAAGCAACAAAATACGAAAGTAAGCCATTCTCTGGGTCACTAGCACGCACAGTCCAAATACCCATCTCCCCTACTTTTAGGGTCGTTGGACCGGAAACACCGCTAATAACTGGAGGTTGATTGCCGGTAACAGGCCTACAACCATATAGTGCATTCAACTTTGCGCGCGTAGCAACGCCAACGTAACCGGTCGGAGCGCTTAAGCCATTGGGTGTCAAAATCTCGCTTTTATATTTGAGTTAGAATTGAGAAACTGCGGCGGCATAGTTTTCATCATAATTCAAAACGGTTCTCCCGTCTTGAAAAGCATAATCCCGGTCCATTAACCCTTCTTTGACTAAGACCCTTGCCAAATGAGTAACATCTTCATTTTGAACACCGACCCCTAGATTTTTATTAAAAGTAAAACATGATTCATTATTTTGGTTCTGTAATTGTAAGATTTGGGCTTGAAGAACTTGGATCTGCGCGAGGAGTCGAGCAATAGTTTCAGACGTTGTTTCCGCAATTGATAAATTTGGTGTAACAAAAACCCCAAGCACAATAAGGCTCACGAGCAATAATTTTTTCATGTGCTAATTATAGCACAAAAGAGAGATAAAGAGAAATTATTTCTTTTTGCGGCGAGAGACGATGAAGCGGTTAGAATATTTTTTAGCGCGGCGAGTTTTGCGGCCGCCGGTGACCTTACCCCACATGGTCTTAGGACGGCGTGTACCGCGACCCTGACGGCCTTCACCACCACCGTACGGGTGATCTACCGGATTCATAGCCGAACCACGCACCGTGGGCCGAATACCCTTCCAGCGTGAGCGACCGGCTTTGCCCCAAGAAGCGAGCTTTTGATCCTCGTTTGAAACGGTACCAATACTAGCCCAAGCCTTGTCGCTTACCTGCCGCACCTCGGTCGAAGGCAATTTAATACCCGAACGTCCGGCATCGTGTGAAAGCACTTCGGCAAAGGCTCCGGCCGAGCGCACCAGTTTGGCCGAACCTTGAGCTTCGAGCGAAATGTTATAAATCATGGTGCCAACAGGAATCTTGGCGAGCGGCAAGCGATTACCAGGCAGGAGTGCCGCGTCGGGCGAAGTGATAATCGAGTCACCTACCTTCGTCGCGTTAGGGGCTAGAATGTAGCGGCGCTCACCATCGGCGTAGCAAATAAGGGCGATAAAGCCGGAACGATTAGGATCGTATTCGATCGTTTCTACCTTGGCCGGAATACCAACCTTGTTGTAGCGGAAATCAATCTCGCGGAAGCGGCGCTTGTGACCACCACCTTTGTGACGGACGCTAATGCGGCCAGCGCCATCGCGACCCACATCACGCTTAAAGCCGTGGGTTAAAGACTTCTTAGGTTTGGCACCAGAAAGCAGTTTCCGATAAGGAACAGTGGAAGTACCGCGGAGAGATGGTGTAGCTGGGTGATAGTGTTTCATAAATTAAGCAAGTTCGATCTTATCGCCTGGTTTAAGGAAAACGAAAGCTTTTTTAAATCCGGCACTGTGGCCAACGCGACCACGGTTAAAAACTTTTTTGCCCGGGGCATTAACGATATTAACGCGGATCGGCGTTACCGAGTAGAGCGCCTTGATGGCCCTACTTACACTCGTTTTGCCGGCCCGACCATCAACCACAAAGGTGTAAACGGCCGATGCTTTATCGGTGACAGGTGAGCTGGCAAACGTCGATTTCTCCGTAATCAACGGGCGACGGATTACCTGTGAGGGGTCGAGCGCTAATTGGTTGCTGATTTTAGACATTGGATTTAGTAGAAACGCGCTTTTGCAAAATTGGGAAGCTTTCTTCCGGCTTGGTTAATATTAAATAGCGGTAAGTTAGCAAATCGAGTGTATTTAAATTGCGGGCTTCGGTGATCATTACGGCCTTGAGATTGCCAGCAGCTCGCGAAAACTCGGCATTGCCGCTCGGGGTAGCTACAAGCGCCCGGTTACCCTTAAGGTAGGCCACCTTCTCAAACCCTTCAACCTGCGAGAGCCTGTTTAGTCCTTGGGCAAAAAGTTTGGTCTTAGGCGCTTCGAGCGACCAGTCATTTAAAAACATAATTTCGCCATCGCGCCACTTGGCTGAGAGCACAGAAGCGAGCGCGGCCGCGCGCATTTTGATACTCAACTTACGGCCGAGTATTTTCTCCTTAATCGGACCATGTGTAATGCCTCCCTTACGCCAGATTGGCGAGCGAGTGGAGCCATGACGCGCCCGGCCGGTCCCCTTCTGGCGCCAAGGTTTCTTGCCGCCGCCACGCACCTCACCCCGACCCTTAGTGTGAGCAATCGGGTCACGACGATTGGCTTGCATGACAGTTACCACTTGGTGCACCAAGTCAGGATTCCATGGCTGATCAAAAAGATCGGCTGGTAAGCTCACCTTACTAACTACCTCCCCTTCTTGGTTGTAGACTGGTGCTTCTAGGGCGCCAAGAACAGGCGCTTCGGATACCACCTTTTTAGGCTTAAGAGCAGCAGCTTTCGGGGCGGCCTTGGTCTTAGTTTTTTGGGGAGTAGTAGTCATAGTATTACTTAGTCAGTGGAAACGATCTCGAGGAGGGTACCACGACGACCAGGTACCGCGCCAGAGAGGAGGATGGTTTGCTTGGCCTCATCAACGCCAACTACTTTTAGGTTGCGGACAGAAACCCGTTCGCCGCCCATCCGGCCGGCCATGCGGATACCCTTAGCCACGCGCCCGCCGGCGCGACCGCCACCGCCACCAATGGCGCCCGGCTCGCGCTCGGAGTGCTTTTGGCCGTGGGAGCGCGGACCACCGGAGAAACCGTGACGCTTAACCACACCCTGGAAGCCCTTACCCTTAGAGATACCGCTTACACGCACCGTGTCGCCAGCAGCAAAAACTCCAGCGTCAAAAATTGTGCCCGAAGCAACCTCCTCACTACCAACGGCTGGACCCTTAACCTCACGCAAATGCCGGAAGGGTTTACCCTGCCGGCGCTTGCCTACCTTCTTTTCTTTTAACTGGCTGTAACCAACCTGAACGCTGGAATAACCATCCTTGGTGGGGGTCTTAACTTGTGTAACCGTTATCGGACCCGCCGAAACCACAGTTACCACCTTGGCAACCCCATCCTCTCCCCAAATTTGGGTCATGTATTCTTTTGTCCCGAGTAAGTATTTCATTGGTTATTCGTAACATTCGTTTTTATTCGCCAGTCATTCGTTTAGATCATTTTGACGTCAATATTAACGCCAGAAGGGAGGTTAAGGCTGGTTAGTTGCTCGATGATCTTGGGCGAAGGGTTGGAGATATCGATAAGGCGCTTATGCACCCGCATCTCAAACTGCTCACGCGCATTCTTGTGCACAAAGGAACTGCGGTTGACGGTATACTTTTTGATCTCAGTTGGCAATGGGATCGGGCCCTCCACGACCGCATCGTAACGACGGGCGGTATCAACAATCTGCTTAACGGAAGCGTCCAGGACCTTGTGTTCGTAAGCCGAAACCCGGATCCGGATCTTTTGGACCGTTTCAGGAACTACTTTCTTAGCCCGACTCCTACCCGATGGCGAGGCGGGCTTCTTGGTTGTCGAAACGGTCGCTTCCATAAATTAGGCAGTAATCTTAGTTACCACGCCAGCGCCGACAGTCTTGCCACCTTCGCGGATGGCGAAGCGCTGCTTTTCTTCGAGCGCGATCGGGGCCACGAGCTTAACCTTAAAGGTAACGGTATCACCCGGCATAACCATCTTCACTGACTCATCGAGAGTAACTTCGCCAGTAACGTCGGTGGTGCGGAGATAGAACTGGGGCTTGTAACCAGTAAAGAACGGAGTGTGGCGACCACCTTCTTCTTTCTTAAGAATGTAGGTTTCAGCCGTAAATTCGGTATGAGGCGTCACAGAACCTGGCTTGGCGAGCACTTGACCACGCGTCACATCTTCCTTCTTAGTACCGCGGAGGAGAATACCGGCGTTGTCGCCCGCCATACCCTCGTCGAGTTGCTTGTTGAACATTTCGATACCAGTAACGGTAGTCTTGGCGGTATCTTTAAGACCAACGATTTCCATTTCCTCACCAACCTTAATCTTGCCGCGCTCGACACGACCAGTAACAACGGTACCGCGACCTTCAATCGAGAAGATGTCTTCAATCGGCATTAGGAAAGGCTTATCAATTTCGCGCACTGGTTGAGGAATGTAAGTGTCGAGAGCATTAGTTAGTTCGAGAACCTTTTTAACCCATTCGTCGTTAACGTCTTTACCTTCGAGGGCTTTGAGACCAGAACCGCGGATGACAGGGGCATTGTCGCCATCATAATTGTGCTTGGTGAGAAGTTCGCGCACTTCAGATTCTACTAGATCAATAAGTTCTGGATCATCTACCATGTCAATCTTGTTAAGGAAAACGATAACCTTGGGCACACCAACCTGACGAGCCAAAAGGATGTGCTCACGAGTCTGTGGCATAACACCGTCTCCCGCACCAATTACCAAGATCGCACCGTCCATCTGGGCGGCGCCAGTGATCATGTTTTTAATGTAGTCGGCGTGACCAGGGGCGTCAATGTGAGCGTAGTGACGAGTCGCCGTCTCGTACTCATTGTGCGAGAGAGCAATGGTAATACCGCGCTCCCGTTCCTCGGGGGCGTTGTCAATGTCTTCAACTTTCTTCAACTTAACCTTGTTACCGGCGAGGCTGAGGGAGTGGAGAATAGCCGCCGTAAGGGTGGTCTTGCCGTGGTCAACGTGGCCGATTGTGCCAACGTTGACATGAGGCTTGGAACGATCAAATTTTTCTGCCATTTTTTATATCTAAAGTTAATAAACGACTAATAATAAACAAAAAAGGTCCGCGCGATTGCGTGCCGTTAATCCTAGCGTAGCCTAGAGCCGGCGTCAATAGGTAAGGATAAATACCTAGGTTTGACTTACAGACTTGGTTCTAATAGGCTGACGTTAGATTTGGAATTCTAGATAATGGTCTTTGACTTAGAAAGGGGCAAGATTTATGAAAATTGGAATCATCGGTTACGGTGTGGTGGGAGGTGCTACAGGCGAGATGCTGAAGAGAAACCACAGGATCATCGCCTACGATAAATACAAGAAGCCACACAATTTGGAGATCCAACTTGAGCGGATTGCCCGCGAAGCCGAAGTTGTCTTTGTTTGTGTTCCCACTCCAATGAAGCCGTCGGGCGAAATTGATTACACACCGATCCATGACTCTCTTAAGGCTTTGAGAGATAAACTAACCGACCAAGCCGGAGAAACAACCGACATCTTAGTGGTAATTAGATCAACCGCCGTCTCGGGCACAAGTGATGACCTAGCTCTGCAATACGGATTGCGTATTGCCGTTAATCCTGAGTTTCTAACCGAAAAGAACGCCAAGGAAGATATGGAAAACACCGACCATGTAGTTCTTGGCGCGAATGATCAAAAAAGCTTAGAGACTCTCGAGCAAGTCTATCGGCCCATCTTTCCAAACGCCAAATACATCCATGTTAATCGTCGAACAGCCGAGATGATTAAGTATGCGGCCAATGTTATGCTCGCTCTGCAAATTGGTGGTGCTAACGAACTTTTCGGAATTTGTGAAGCTTTTGGCGTAGACTATCAAACAGTCGCTGGAGCCATCCTTCTCGACCCGCGAATCGGGCGCAACATCCAAGTTCCTGGTCATGATGGTGATCGAGGGTTTGGTGGGAAGTGTCTGCCAAAAGATCTGAATGCACTAATCTATAAAGCAAGAGAAGCCATGTACCGGCCTTATCTACTCGAAGAACTTTGGCGATTAAACGAAAGAATTAGAGAAAACCGTGACTGGGAAAATATCGCAGGGGCAACGAGCGGATCACTCCACAAAAACGAGGAATAAAAAACTGCCCAAACCCAAAAGCCGATCACACTCGTGATCGGCTTTTTTCTTGTGCAACACTGGGTGTTTAACATTTATGAACGAGCCTATAATCTCTTAAGAAGTTCGGTATAAGCGCGATCACGGGGTAAAATGGCAACGACTCTCACTAATTGTCTGGTAACGGAGTAAATGATGCGGTAGTTCCCTTGTCGTAGAGTCCAGTAACCTTGATATGGGCGACGAAGCGGCTTACCAAAATCCTCTGGCGCTTTAGTTAATTTCGTATTGATCGCTTGTTCTATACTTTCAGATTCTGCCTTGCCTAAACGAGGAATGTCTTCGTCGGCGACAATATTACTATAGATTATTTGGTACGCCCCCATACTTCATCATGACTCAACCATTTAGTTGTCGCGGCTTCACGCCTTTTGGCGATTTCTCCCCAAACAAAATCTTCTTCGATCTCTAAAGCTATTTTCAATAATTCCAGAGTCTTAGTGGCAACAGGGACATCATCCCGTCGAGCCAAACTCTTAAGTGCTTGGAAGACGGGCTTAGGGGCGCTAATGTTAATACGATTTTTTACTGTTGGCATATTTTTATGTGGCTCAAGTGTAACAAAAATGTTACACCTTGGCAAGTTAGTTATTCAAACAAACTTCCGCAAATTCTTGTTGGCTTTGTGTATAACCAACCTTGGTAAATTTGATGGATACGCCTTGAATTACAATGGAATCAGGAAAAGGCAAACTACCTCCCTTAACGGCCAAGGGATTACCGACCGTAGGTGCGAGAGGATTATAGTATTTACCTTTTGGCCCAATATCACCGTTAATACTAAAACTGGCCCAATTATCTTCCGACTCGATGTGGCTATCTATGTTGTAGTCCTTGCCGCCAAGAGTAACTTTCTGTGGAATACTAGCCCCATCTTTCCTATTTTGGAGAGTAATAGTTTTGACACAACCGGAAACGGCACTTGTGACTGGGGATGAAACATTAGAATTTCCTGGAAAAATAAAAGTTTTGACCATTTCCGATAATACTGTATTTGTATCGAGCGAATACAGGAGATAGATCCGCTCATTTTTTTGGAAAACATACCCCTTATAACTACCGCTGGGCAGAGAATTAACTGGTTTTACCCGATTAGCTTTAAATTTAAAGGCTAGATCGGGATTAAGATAATTAAGTTCTGGGGCAGGAAACATATTGCTTTTAACAAAAACCGCGTGTTCGGGATTCCCTTCTTTCCCAAAAATATTAAGCACAGAAAACGACAGAGTGAGATCGGTCACATTTACATTCCCCAGACCCGGACCAACCAATGTAATTGGAGTATTGTTTACACTAGCGAAAGCAACCGTGCTGCCAATTTTTCTAAATACATAATCACCAGGATACTTTAATTTAAATCCTACCATCTCATCCAAATAAATCTTCCAGCTCGTATCAGTACTAGAAATCGGTTCTGAAACACTCTCCGGTCCAATAGATTTTTGATTCCAATAATAAAGACCAACACCAGTAATAATTAATATTGCGATAATAATACCAACTACAATAAAACCCTTATTTTTCTGTTTCATTATTTAAATATACCACAGTTGTTTCTCTCTCAAATTCTTTCAACTTAGCCAATTCTTTGGCTGGCCAACGGTGATCCCAACCCATTTTATTAGGCTTACACATCGCACAGCTCCGTTTTTTAAGCTTAAATCTTTTGCGCATTTTTACGTTTATACTTTTTATTTCGATAAGAGAATTGATATTTTTTGGTCTAATGGTAATTTAAGCAGTCTGTTTTCTTAGAATCTCCTTGGCCATTT
>CAYIFC010000024.1:0-8623 GCA_964362645.1 uncultured Candidatus Saccharibacteria bacterium | reverse complement strand
CTGATGCGGGTATTGAGTCGCCTTAATCAAACTTTTTATATTAGACCATTCAGCGCGGTCAGACGAGAGGATGTGGCGTTCGAGCGCGGCTAGTGCCCTATTAATTTCCAGAGCGTCGTCGCCAACTTTACCACTGTGGTCCAAGTCGTGCATCATGGCCGCAATGAGAAGATTGCGACTCATCCGTTTGTTTAGACTCTTTTGGTAGTAACGACAAGCATCATGGCAAAGCCAGAGAACGTGGAAAGGGTGGCGGAAGTTGTGATAAGGGTTACCCAGGTTACCGGCCAGTTTCCAGACGACCTGGAAATAGGGGATCAGGTTGCCCTGATAGAGATTCTCCGCGTTGACGATGATGTCGGGGATCGTGATGCGCTCCGGGTGCATTATGGTTCTCCTTTGCTCGGTTTTGTTCATAGCCACTCTGAAACCGACGCCGGTTTCGAGGATCAGGTCTGAAGCGAAGGTATCATGGATAAAGGATATTGTCAAATAAAAACCCCGCACCTAACTGGTGTGGGGTTGGGAAATCAATATTATTTACAAGCGATTTTTAGTTGCAGCAAGCAACTTGCTGACCAGCCTTTTGTAGTGGCGCCTGCTTTCTGGTGTCGAGCACTCCGGGGTCTGGTGGCGACTCAGGCTCGTCCATGGGGAACCCTGTTTCTAGGACATCAATAAACGCGATCATGGGTTGTATCGCACAGTGGGTCGGCAAACCTTTGCCAAGAATCTGGTTTACCAGCTCCCGCAGTTCCACCTGCAAAATTTTGTTCTCCGCCAGGGCTTCTTCAATAACCTTCTTGGCCTCTGGTCGAGACTCGATACTTTTACTCCGTGAGCCGTCAGAGAATGTTATCCAGCCGTGGAGCATACAAGAACACATATCGAAATGGGCTACCCGATGAATCTTACTGGCCACTAGAGTTCTCCTTAACTAAAGTTTTGGTTACCACTCGCTTCGTCTTTTAAAAAGACCACGAGACGCTATTAGTAAGTATACATATTTATCAAATATTGTAAAATATAAAATTGACGTCACACGAGAGCATTTTCCTTGACAGAGGAATTGGGGGGTATATAATTAGGGCGTGAGTTTATGGTAGGTCGTTGAAATAAAGCAAGTGTCCGAGCTACTTCTAGTTTTCTAATTTCGTCACCAAGTCGTTTATCCACAAACCGTAGCTCCCTCACTTATTTTATTTCTTCTCACCTCTCATTCACTCACACACCACTCCAACATCTGGAGTGGTATTTATTTGTCTAAATTTTTATCACAAGAAAAACTGCTAACCCGGAGGCTAACAGTTTTTCTAGAGCGATCTAAATAATTAGACGCGAGAGACGTTAACGGCGGCGGGACCCTTTTCACCCTCGACAATTTCGAAAGTGACGGTATCACCGGTCTTTAACTCCTCATAGGTTACTCCTTTCAACTCCTTGGAGTGGAAGAAGAGATCCTTGGCCTCGCCCTCGCGGGAGATAAAGCCAAAACCTTTTTCTGTGAGAGTCTTGATTGTTCCTTGCATGTGATTGTTTTTGTTTCTAAATAATTTTTACTCAGAAAGTCGACTTTATTACTCTGCTTCTAAGCTAGACCATACTATAGCCTAGAATGAAGTTTTATGCAAAAACTAGTCTAAAAACCTTGTAATCGTTATAGTTGCGCTTGATTCTGTAGCAGCGTTAAGTTCGAGACGGTAGACGCCTTCCCCGCCATGGGGAGCAGTAGTTATTCCAAGTCTCACTTCTTGAGCGCTATTTGATTCAAAGCCTATACCATCCGTAAGTCTGAAAAGAGGGGAGAGTTCGCCGGCCCAAATGCATTGGACGTCTGGTTTACAGCGCGAGTCATTTATTTCTACCAAGGTCACCTTCAACCCATCTGCAAAGGTGATCGTTTGACCGATCGTAAACGTAGTTGGTGTGCCGAAAGCCGTACCCTGACTCCGTTTAGGGTCATTTTTAGAAGAATAGTGAATAGCGCCTATTACAACAACAATTAAAACCAGAACTATTAAAATCTTTTTCATATTTTAATTATAACGCAGAATTATGAAAAAAGGCCGTCTCGTGAGACGAGACGGCCCGTGTGCTACTTCTTACCTAGTGGGATCTGGATGCCTAGTGTGCCATACCAGCCCGTAAGGTCCGCGTTGGCATCATTATCAGAAACTGT
This sequence comes from uncultured Candidatus Saccharibacteria bacterium, assembly GCA_964362645.1. Lineage (GTDB taxonomy): Bacteria > Patescibacteriota > Minisyncoccia > Phycocordibacterales > JACOZG01 > CAYIFC01. The sequence continues at coordinate 6,444 of CAYIFC010000024.1, read as the reverse complement.
CATCCAACGATGCCCTGCGCCACCAACCAGTGCCCAATCTTTGTTTTTGCCAATCGGTACTTCCGAGATGACTCCCAATCTAAGCCCAGCTCCAACTAAATTGTCTTCCACTATGATGTTAGCTGGACCAATCATTCTCTGGAGTTCGTACTCACCGGATAGCGCCTCCACTCCTAAGTCCACTCCAACTAAGTGAGTTTGCACCGGAAAATAGTGCACACCAATGCCCGCGCCGATCATCTTTCCTTGAGCCTCAATCTCGCCAATTTTGCCAAATGCAGGGCTAATGTATGTCCCTCGCAAATTGGTGTAGATATCTGTTTTTGGCCCGATCTTTTTAAGTAAAGTAACTTCACCAGCTGGCAATTTAATGTCGGCCTTGGCACCCAAATAGTGCCCGCTAACCTCCTGTACGCTAGTACTAAAACTGACTCGATCGGGAGAACAACTCCCGATCACCACTCCTTGGTAAAGAACAACGCACGAGATCCCTCTCAAACGTTTCATCCTCATTCACCTCACCTCCTCCCTCTCTGTTTACAATCTACCACTTATCGCATTTTTGGTCAAACTAGTTTATCTGCCAGTTTTTTATTGCTTCCAAGGGGAAGACCAGCATAATAATATTAATAGTCAGGTTGTCTTTAATCCAAAAAAGGAGAAAGATTTCGATTAAGACAAAAACGGCAATGCTCATCCAAACTTTAACTCGTGAAGCAAAAATAAAAGCGAGAGCCATCGCAATAATGTCGCTGACGGAATTAATAATCGTGTCGCCGTAATAGCCAAGCGAGATCGTAACGCTGCGGTAGTGATTGATCACCATTTGGGTATTCTCCAACACTTCCCACGCACTCTCGATTCCGATAGCGATAATAAGTCTAACTAGAAACGGGGTACGCCTGGGTAGAATGAGCCAGAGCAAAAGGTAGAAGAAGAGACCGTGGAGCAGATGAGTAAAGGTGTAAGGATCAGCTATTTGTTGTGAGTTCTGTGGCCCGTTAGCTTCGGGGTACCACAAACTCACGTAGCCGCACTCGCAGATTGGAAGGCGACCCATATAGTAGAGCGCACCCACAGTGGCCACTAAAATTAATATAATTATTAGAATTGCTGAGCGAAGTTTCATAGTCTAAATTATACAACAAAAATTCCGCCCAACACACTATAGCGTCGGACGGAATGGGGGATTACTGAGACTAGTCCCAAATTCGTTTGCGTTTGAGTGTGGTAGGGCCATCGAGTTCTTCTTTTTTCCGTGCTTCGATTGCCAACTTTTCGAACTCGTTTGTGCAGGCTAAACAAATTTGTCCGTGGTCGATGAGTTTGTACCAATCAACCATTTTCATCCGGTGAGGTTTAGTGGCGCCGACAAGGACCAAACCAATCATTTCTCTTCCGATCGTGCCGGTGAGAGCGCACGCGTGCCCGGTTACCTCTATGACTTGCTTCATGTCTTACCCTTTCTAGTAAAATTAACAGATCAAAACCATCCCATTACTATCATTTGTTGATATATTTGTAAATAAATGTAAAACTCGCTAGGCCCGGAGACTTAGCGAAAGAATGTTTGTGGTTGTATCTATAGTTGTGGCAGATTCGCCATGATGACGTTCTTAACCTCCACCGGATTGGGGATCTGGAGGAATCTAAATTTGTTTTCGGTACCGGCGGTTTGGACCTCTAGATCACCAAATTTTAAAAGTGACTGGAAGAGGCCACTCACTTTTACCGAAATATCTTGGATTCTAGAATTATGGAGTTCCGAAACTGAGCGATTAAAAAAACCGCGTTGGGTAGAATCTATAATCCGCTGATTGGTTACAATCCAAACATCAAGCAGATACATCGTGAGCGCATAAAACCATAACTGCCAGATGATGAGCTCCCAAATACTTGCCAGCACAATATAGAGTTCCATTAAGCCTCGCGACAAAAGGAAGGAGGCTAAGACCAGACCAATAATTATCGGTGCAAGAAGAATAATTATATAAAAAATGGATTGAAGAATAATAAAGAACGGATGCCTTCGGAGTAGAAGTAGAACCACCTCGTCCTTCTCTTGGCCTTCGAAAGAGTTATGGGATTCTTTAAAAACTGAAAATAGAGTCTTCATTAAATAAATTTAAATTATGGCCAATTGCTCGGAAGTCGACCAGCGAGAAGAGGAGAATGCTCAAACTAAAGAGAGCCACAGTTCCAACCAGAAAGACACTCGCTAGTTTCTTAGGCGTCTTACCAATCCCAAAACGAACGAGGTGGTAGATGATCGTAAAGGCAAAAACCCAATATATAAGAGTTGCCAACCCCAGCGCGGTTAAGGTAATAATCAGCATAAAATAATTATACTATATATTGTGGTATTCTACTGTAGGTGTTGATCTTTGACTGAAATTTTTAAACGTTAACCGAAAGGAAAATAGGTGATGGAAACTACACAGAAATTACCGAGGATCATTCAGGGTGGAATGGGCATGTTTGTGTCTGGTCCGCGCTTAGCGCGTGCTGTCGCAATTTGTGGTCAACAAGGGACAGTTTCAGGAGTTTGTTTAGAAAAAGCGTTAGTGCGTATCTTACAATCAGGCGACGGGGGTGGTCATTTAAGACGGGCCCTTTCAGCCTTCCCCTTCCCCGCAGTTGCTGAAAAGATTATAAAAGTGTTTTTTGTTGAAGGGGGGATCCCCGCAGGGAAACCAATTAAAAATGCGCCGGTTTTTACCATCAATCCCTCGCCACTCCTGATGGCTCTGGCGGTGTGTGCCAACTTTGCTTTTGTTTGGCTGGCGAAAGAAGGTCACTCCGGACGCGTAAGCATTAATTACCTCGAGAAAGTCGCTCTGCCGCATCTCTACAGCATTACTGGGGCTTTGTTGGCGGGCGTCGATTTCGTTACTATGGGCGCTGGCATTCCACTCCAGATTCCAGCAGTCCTTGATGCTCTCGTCGAAGGCAGAACGGCCAGTTATCGTCTGCCTGTTGAAGGAGTAAACCAAACTAGTCACACGTTGAGCTTTAATCCGGAACAATTTTTCGCTGGTAAACTGCCTCCCATAACGAAGCCAGGTTTTATCCCGATTATTTCCTCCAATCTTCTGGCCCGTCTTTTTATGGACAAGTTGCCGGCCAATCAGCAGGTTTCGGGGTTTGTGATTGAAGAGTCAACCGCTGGCGGTCATAATGCTCCGCCACGTCGTCCGCCAGACTATGGTCCCAAAGACGCAGTGGATTACAGCAAAATCGCTGCACTTGGTGTGCCATTTTGGATTGGTGGTTCCTATGCTTCCCCAGCCAAGTTGGCTCTTGCTCTTTCTTTAGGCGCGCAGGGCATTCAGGCTGGTTCGATCTTCGCCCTCTGTGAGGAATCAGAATTAGACTCAGAAATTAAACGAATGATTCGCAAACAAGGTTTCGAGGGAACGCTGGAGATCAAAACCAATAATGAGACTTCACCGACCGGATTTCCGTTTAAGGTCGTTAGTCTTGAAGGAACAATTTCGGATCCCAATGTTTACACTGCTCGTGTTCGCGTTTGCGATAAGCATGGATTGGTAACTCTTTATGAGCGGCAAGACGGTACGATTGGGTATCGCTGCCCGAGCGAGCCAGTCGAAAGTTACCTCGCCAAGGGTGGAAAAATTGAGGACACAGTAAATAGGGGGTGTATTTGTAACGGTCTGCTTTCCGCTGTTGGTTTAAATAGTGCCCATGAGCCACCAATCGTTACGCTTGGCAATGATGTTGATTTCCTATTGAGTTTAATGGCTAACGCTGATAGTTCCTACACTGCAGCTGACGCTATAACCTTCCTTTTGAGTTCGTAAACCTGAAGTCTAATTAACCCTTTGAGCGAATATTCGCTCAAAGGGTTATATTTTAAAATTTAAAATGTTTGGCAAATTGGCCCACGAGCGGGAGAAGTTTCTCTTTGTTTTGAACGACATTCACGATACCGACAATCGAGAGGATTAACGCACCCAGATTAATGAGCGACAGTATCGGCCAAAGCATTATGGCGACCATGCTTAAGATCCAAATCACTACCTCTATCGCAAGCAATACCAAACCTTGCTTGATGTGGAACTTTACAAACGGTTCATTTTTGGCGGTAAGGTAAGAGACAATCACTAAGGGACCAATGTAAGCCAACACACCCATTAAAGTATTGTTGTTTTGGGTTGGCGTCGTCGGGGTGTTGGGGGTCGTATTTTCTTGAGACATGTTTTTATCAGATTATTTTTTATAATTGAAACTGCAAAAAAATGATAGCACTCTTTTCGCCTTTCTGCTAACATAATTTTGGAGAAAATAGATCTTTGTAGATAACATTCCCCGGTGGCGCAGTGGTAGCGCAGTCGCCTGTGTTCAATATAAACGCAGCTTCCTGCCGTAAGGCAGGTCGAATAACGAGGTGAATTCGGTGGAGCCCCTTTGGGGTAATACCGAGCCAATCCTTCGCTAGGTCTAAGCAGGCTTGCCTTGCCGAAGCTTTAGCGAAGGCAGGTGTAGAGACTATCCTTTTTAGGAGTACTCTCCGATATGTGTCGGAGCGGAAGCCCCTCGGTCCCAAAGTAAAAGATTGGGATATGATATAGTCCACCCCTTTAAGCAATTAGAGGATAAGTGTAAGCGATTGGTCGTAGGTTCGAATCCTACCCGGGGAGCAAAAATTAACGCCGAAAGGCGTTTTAATTTTGCGAACGCGGGAGCGAGTGAAGTAGTTCACTCGCGTTAGGATTCGAAGACCTTGAGCCTATCGCACGGAGTGCCTACGAGTACGATGCGAAAGGTGTACCGTTCCTGTAAGGAAAGAATCCCACCCGCGGAGCAATATTTGATAAAACAAAAAATTTAGACTAGTATCTTGATGATTATGAATACAGGCAAATTACTTTTAACATCCACAGGTCTCACCTCTGAAAATATTGCAAAAAGATTTCAAAGTTTTTTCCCTGATCCTGGAAGCGAGGCAATTGCGATAGTAACAACTGCCGCTGAAGGCAAGGAGCAAAACGCATATTCTCAGTTAGCCAAAAAGCAACTCAAGGAAATGGGGTTTACCAAGATTGATTTTGTTGATCTTGAGACAGATCCTACTACCGATTTTTCCTCATACGGAGTTATTTATGTGTGTGGTGGAAACACCTTTAAACTCCTTAAATTTGCACGCGAGGCAAACTTCCAATCTTCGATTGATAACCTCCTAAAGCGCAATGGTGTATACGTCGGTGTAAGTGCCGGGAGTATTATTGTTGGTCCGTCTACTAATATTGCTAATGAAGTTGAGCCTGATCCCAATGATATAGGCTTAAAAGACCTTAGTGGTTTTAATATAACCAATCTAATAATTCTTCCGCATTATTCTCTGGAAATTGAAGAAGAAACAAAAACCTTTGAGAATAAATATGGAGTTATTGTAGAACGCTTAAACAACTCTCAGGCTGTGCTTATCGAAAACGGAGAAAAAGCTGTCATCGAATAAAAAGTACTTCATCAACACTCGGTGTTGACACATAAGGCGACCACACTGGCCGCCCTTTTCTTTTTCCTAAAAAAGTGATAGTTATTAAGTCAGACGATGGACAAAACATAGGCCTTTTAAATAGGAGCAAAAAATGCCCAGGTATGAAGTTGAATATTCAAGAGATGACGTGCCTCCGGAACTCTGTACTTTTCAGGCGAAGAATGATACAGAAGCAAGGGAGTATTTCTCCTCCCGCTACCCCTCAAGTAGGACAGATTCGATTTCTAAATAATACTCTGATGGTAGTCTAAAACCAATTACTTCTCGTGGCCGGTCATTCAAGAAGGCGTGGATTTCAGCTAAATCTTCTTGAGTTACTGTACCAATATCTCTCCGTTTAGGGACAAAGCATCTAATCCAACGATTGGTATTCTCGACCAGACCCTTTTCCCAAGAGTGGTAAGGATAAGTAAAATAGATCTGCGTGTTGAGGAGGATTTCTAACTCCTTCCAACATGTGAAAGCAATATCGTTGTCGGTGGTGATACTTCTCACGGTGACACCACGGAACAACCTCTTAAGCGCGCCACGAATAGTGGCGCGCTTTCGGTTGGGTAGTTTTAGGACCCAAGTTCTCTTAGCGAGGGCATCGACGATTACTAGCAAGACCCAACTACTCTCTTTAGACACAATGAAATCGAGTTCTAGGTGTCCTAACTCACTCCGGAACTCTGGTCTCTGATCAATGTATTTACGCCCATCCTTAGCCGTTTTCCAGTGACCTCGTTTCCTCCCACCTTTATGTTTGTTCCAGCCCCAGAAGAGGAGATGACCTAAGCCTCGTGATTCGGTGAACTTGTAGATCGCTTTGGCGGAACAAATGATTCCTAACTCTCGCTCTAGGTAACCACTGATTTGTTGGGGCGACCAACGATATGGCTTACCTAATTTTTCTTGGACAAACACCGATAGAAAGCTATCCA
>CAYIFC010000023.1:0-8718 GCA_964362645.1 uncultured Candidatus Saccharibacteria bacterium | reverse complement strand
TCTTCGACCCCCCGTCGCGACCTTATCTTGAAATATATTCGCACTACCGGCGGTGCGCCTTCCATTAAGGACATTGCCGAAGCGATACCCAGCGTTAGTACCAAAACTGTACAAAGGGAATTGGTAGACCTGGTGTCGGCTGGGGTGCTTAAGCGCGAGGGCGAGCGACGTTGGAGTCGCTACTCTATAGTGTAGTTGTCAATATTGACCCTATTACCGCTTTCCGCTACATTCTACAGGCTCCTCTCATGAAGGGCCTTGCCACGCCGTAGCCTTGGCGTAGGCGGGTTTATCCACAATACTTTTTTGTGGCCCCCAACCTAGCGGTATATAATTAAAGCCGTCAGAGAGGAATATTCCTGCTCTTTGTCAATTTAATACCCCGTACCGAACAAATGGCTAATTCCCAATCCTTCCCTTTGTTATTAATTCTTGCGCCCGGCGGCTGGTCTATGTCGATATGTGATCGGCGAATTAAGTCAGGCGTAAGAGTTAGTAAAATTAGTAAAAAATTAGTAGATAACATTAAAAATAAATTATAAATATGAGTTTAAAGAAATTAATTGTTGGCTCGGCACTGGTTGCCATGCTTTTCATCGGAGTATCAACTACTTCGGTTAAGGCTGACGCCCTTTCTGACGCCATGGCCGCGCTCGCCCAGCTTGAACAGCAAATTGCTGCTCTAACTGGTGCTACTGGTGGTACTTCCACCGGTAGCTGCACATTCACTCGCGATCTCGCGGAGGGGATGAGCGGTGCTGATGTTACGTGTTTACAAGATTACCTTAAGTCATCCGGTCACTTCCCTGTTACGACCACTTCGACTGGTTTCTTTGGTCCTACAACCAAGGCTTCCGTAGTCGCTTGGCAACAGAAGAACAATGTCTCACCTACGCTCGGTTACTTCGGTGCGAAGTCTCGCGCTGCGTACTCGATGATGGGCGGTGTTGTTCCTCCTATTACCGGCGGAACTTTCCCAGCTGGTTGCACAAGCAACGTTGGCTTTAGCGTAACGACTGGTATGTCCTGCGCGGGTGGTACTAACCTCCCAGCCGGCTGTGCCTCAACCGTTGGTTACAGCTCAACAACTGGTATGAAGTGCGATGGCTCTTCAACTGGTGGCGGTAGCACTGGCGGTCCTTTGACCGGCGGCGCTGGTTCGGTTTCCAGCTACAAGCTTGTCTCTGGTCTTACCAACGAGAAAGTTGGTGAAGATGAAGAGGACAAAGAAGTTGCTGGACTTGAGATTGAGGCCGATGACGGCTCTGATCTAGAATTCACTGCCGTTAAGCTGACCTTCAATGAAGGAACGGCTAATAGCGACTTCGACAATTATGCCACTGAAGTTTCCGTTTGGTTTGACGGGGAGGAGGTGGCCCGGGTTGATGCTGATAAATTCAATTCTGACAATAACTGGATTGCGACCATCTCTCTTGATGATGGGGCAGTCCTCGGAGCCGGTGAGACTGGCGAACTCGTGGTTGCGGTTTCTGGTATCAACAATCTTGATTCTGGCGATGCGACAGAAACTTGGACGGTTGACTTTACTCAGGTTCGCTTCCGCGATGCTTCGGGCGACTCAACCTCTGAAGATCCCGCGACGGCCGCTCGAACCTTCTCTTTTGAGTCATTTGCTACCGCGGTTAATGCCGAATTGAAGATTGCGGTTAATGCCGACAATGTCAATGATCCGCATGTTATTGATGTCCACGCTTCTGACGATACGAATGATGTTCCTGTGTTGTCGTTTTCACTTGAAGCTGAAGGTGATTCTGACTTAACCATCGACAAGTTGTCTGCTAGTACCACTATGACTGGTACGACGAACACTGATGTTGATGATTTGGTCAAGGAAATTACCCTTTGGATTGAAGGTGAGGAGATCGCTTCTGGTACGGCTGTTGAAGACGCCGATGGCGCATCTGTAGGGTTGGTTGAAACCTACCTCTTTGACGACTTAAATTATACAATCGCCGCTGGTGATAAAGTTGAAGCAGAAATTCGCGCCTCGTTCCACTCAATTGCTGACAACCTTGACGCAGGTGATACTATTCGGGTTGACATTACCGAAGCCGAAACTGACACTACCACCATGTGGGATGTTGATGACGAAACTGGTGAACGTCTAGTAGACGCAGACATTTCTGGTACTGCTACTGGTGGTGCTCATGCGGTGTACGACATTGGTCTTAACGTAGACTTTGTCAGTGCTTCTGCCACGACTGATGGCGCATCCGCCGGATTCTCTGGTGGTGATGACACTGGTAAGTACAGGATTGTCTTCGATGTTACTTCATTCGGTGATGATATCTTCCTGGATGCTGATGTCACCGCGAGCACGACTGCTAATACCATTAGTAGTTTGACTACTGGTGATGACGGTATCCTCTGGGCTACTACTACCAACTCAACTGCCACAACTACTGTTGGTAGCTTGCCTTTGACATTGTTCGAGTGCGTTGGTTCTGAGGGTGCAAACAGCACTGCTCCGGATGTCACAACGGCTGGTGCTTTGTCTTACGGTGTTCCTCAAGGGGAGACTCGCCGCTGTACGTTAAGTATTGACATTGGTCCAGCAGGTGCTGATATCCAGATGGGTGTTCGCATACGTGGTATCAATTGGGATGTTGATAGTGGTGACTCTCATGCCAGTCTCTACACCTTTGACTTGGGTGAGTTCATGACAAACACCATCAGCTTGCTCCAGAGCTAATCCCTTCCTAACAACTTAAGCTGAATACTGGCTAGAATCAGTATTAAAACAAAAACCGCCCCCGTAAAACGGGGCGGTTTTTGTATGTCCAAAATTACACCACACCTCCAACCTTACCAACCAAAGGTAGTCTTTGGTACTGGTGGATTCAACAACTTATCCCTAGGTTATCCTCAATTTATCCACACATTTAGGGGGAGGTGCGGTAGAATAAGTAGGTGAGTAATAACTCTTCGCGCGGCAGTGCCGAAACCGATCTCTTGTGGGTTGTTGGGTTGTTGGTGTTACTTTTTATTTTATGGATTGCGACGGGGGGACCACGACATTGGGAAGCGACATCTGGCCCCTTTATTAAGCCGCCGGCACCGCTTGATACGGGGGAGGTATATGGTCCCACTACGCCAAGGCTTCGCGGGGCAAGCCCCCAAAAAACTAATTACATATCGAACCCAACTAATGATTCTATTTCACCCTATACTGATACAGTCAGACTCCAACAAGGAAATCAGCGCTACACGACCCGTACAAACGAGGAGTACATCATAATTACTAATGATTATGGTGATGGTAAGCCAGTCAATCTTACGGGTTGGAAACTGATGAATGGTAAGAATCGGCGTGGTGGTTACTCAGACCTGGTGACCATTCCTTTCGGTGTTAAAACTTTTGTTGCTGGTGGTAATAATTACCCCCGTGACCAGATTATTCTTGAGCCAGGCGGTCGTGCGATTGTAACTACCGGTAAGTTTAATCGCACCTCGCCGTTTCCTATTAATACCAGTTTTTTTACTAATACTTGCAGTGGTTATCTTGAAGATCTTAAGAATTATAATTTCTACCCTTCTCTCCGTAGTCGGTGCCCGGTGCCAGACGATGAAGGTGGGACAATGTTTATCGATGATAAATGTTATGAGTTTGTGCGGAAACTAAGTAGCTGTCACCAGCCGGAATATTATGAGCGCCAGGTAGGGGATGATGAAATCGATTATGTCGACAATCAAGTCGATAATCTTTCCCGTTCGTGCAAGCTTTATTTAGCTGATCATTTTAATTACAGCAGTTGCGTTAAGTGGCATGCGGCAGACAGCGATTTTTATGGGAGTGAGTGGCGGGTCTTCCTCAATTGGCCACGCGAGCTCTGGGATGATGGCCGCGAAACCATTTCTCTCTTCGACCAGTCAGGTAGACTTGTCGACGAATTGAGTTACTGATAATCTGTCGAGCATGAAAAATTTAATCTGGTTGGTGGCTTTTGCTGTGATTTTGTTCGTTTTTACCCCTGTTCTAGTTCAAGCGGAGGTTGTTATTAATGAAATTATGTATGACTTGTCTGGCTCGGACGATGGTCGCGAGTGGGTTGAACTTTACAACAACGGCGATTCTAATGTTGATTTGACTAATTGGAAGTTCACGGAAGGTGGCACTAACCACGGCTTGACGGCCGTGGCCGGCGCTAGTATTGAGGCTGGTGGTTACGCCGTTATCGTTGACGATCCGGCTAAATTTTCGGCCGATTGGTCCAACGTTTCAGTGTTGGTTTTCGATAGCTCTTTTGATTTGAATAATACCGGCGAAGAATTGGTAATTAAAAATGGGGAGGGTGAGATCGTTAATTCTGTTGCATATGACGGTGCTATTGGCGCTGCGGGTAATGGTCACTCACTCCAGCTCTCTGGTGGCGACTGGATTGCCGCTGGCCCTACACCTGGTGCCGAAAATAGAGATACCGCCGAAGTGCCGGAGGACCCAGGTGACGATAACGATGATTTGGACGATAACAGCGATGATGTTGTTGATGAATCAAGTGGATCTTCTTCGAGTTCCAGATCTGGCAATAGCTCAAATTCAGTTGCGGTTTCGAGTAATCCATCGCTCAAAATAGAAGTCGCTAAGCCGGTGCTGACTAAGATTGAGACCCCTTTTTATGTTAAAGCCCTAGGCGTTGAGGCGATCAAGAATGTGGAGTGGTCGTTTGGCGACGGCAGTTCCGCACGCTATCAATCGTCCAGTCATACCTATCTTTTGCCCGGAACTTATACGGTTTTGGTAACGGCTAGAGCAAAAGGTCTAAAGGAAGACTTGTCGGCCCGCTTAAACCTAACGGTAGTTGAGCCAAAAATCGTAATCGAAAGCGTGAGTGCTGAAGCGATAACTTTAGTTAATAAGTCATCGAGTGAAGTTAATTTGAAAGATTGGCGGCTAGTGCTGGGTAATCAAGAGTTTCTTTTCCCGGTTACGATTATGTCGGCTAGTGGTAAATTGAGTCTGGCCCACGCAGTTACTGGTTTTAGTTATTATCGAGGTTTGGCTGGGGCACTTTATCTTCCGGCGGGTGTGGAGGTTGCTCGATTTGCTGATACAATAGCTGTTGCGGTCCCTGTTCCCGTTGTGATGGAGGCCCCACTAATTGAAGTTGAGCCAGAAGTAGAGCCGACGGTTTCAACAAGTTCACCGCAAGCCACCACTTCCGTTTTCGTAGTAGAGAAGCCCGCCGGTTGGTGGGGAAATACTATTTCGTGGTTTAAAAATATTTGGTAATGAATTATTTTGATCGCAAATTTTGGTTAATGACTGCCGGATTTATCGGCATCGTTATTATTGCTCTGTTAACGATCATTATTCTTAATTGCTGGGATGGATTTGACATCGTCCAGTGTCTTGGCTAGACTATCCCCGTTAGCCGTAGAAAGTAGGCCATCCCTCGACTTCGCTCGGGGCAAGTAAGTCCTACAGAGGTATATGCCACTCAATCGCTCACAAAAAGAAAGCCTACTAAAGACCCTCCAAGACAAATTGGCGGCGGCTAAAACGGTGGTATTCGTTAACTTTCACGGCCTAACGGTCGCTAACGCTACGGCTCTCCGCCGTAAGCTCCGCGAGAAAGAGGTTGGCTATATGGTGGCCAAAAAAACAATCCTGCACCGGGCGCTTGAAACTCTCACCAATAAGCCCACCGGCTCGGTACCACAATTGGATGGCGAGATCGCTGTTGCTTATGGTGTTGATCCAATTTGGCCGGCTAAGGGGGTCCAAGATTTCAAAAAGAGCTTGGAAAAGGGGATCGAGATCGTTGGCGGCATCTTTGAAGGGGAGTATCAGTCAGCAGAAAAAATGCTTGTTGTTGCTTCAGTACCGGGCCGCGATGAGCTTTATGGACGCCTAGCTTTCTTGCTCAATTGGCCGGTACAACGTTTAGTAATGACTATTAATCAAATAGCTAATAAATAATATGGAAATCGCTGATAAATTTAAGCCGTTAGTTGAGGGGATCGAAAAACTGAGCATTTTAGAGCTCAATGACTTTGTTAAAGTTTTGGAAGAGAAGTTCGGCGTTTCGGCTGCCGCCATGATGACCGCCGCTCCAGTCGCTGGTGGTGCTGCCGCAGAAGAGAAGGACAGCTTCACAGCGATGCTTAAGGCCGCGGGCGAACAGAAGGTCCAAGTTATTAAGGCCGTTAAAGAAGTTTTAGGTTTGGGTCTTAAGGAGGCTAAGGATCTCGTTGATGCCGCCCCGTCTCTGCTTAAGGAGGGTCTAAAGAAGGAGGAAGCCGACGCGCTCAAGAAGAAGATCGAGGAGGCTGGCGGTACAGTGGAACTTAAGTAGACTGTGGTGCTATAATGTCCGGCGTGGACATTCTCTCTAAACTGTTTGGTAGTTCGAGTCGAGTTAAAGTGATGCGCCTTTTCCTGCTCAATCAGGAGGCGGTATTTGAGGCGAAGGAAGTGGTCAAGCGGACGAAAGTGCCGCCTGAAACAGTGCGTTCCGAATTAGGGTCTTTGGTGGCGATACGTTTTGTCACGAAAAATAAAAAAGGTCAGCACCAGCTCAACCCTACTTTTCCCCTCCTCAACCACTTACGAGGACTACTACAAAGCAATCTGGTTAATAAACAGAGCGACATCAGTGATCGCTTTGCGCACTGCGGTAAAATCAAGTTTCTTCTAGTGGCCGGGATTTTTATTCATAATGCCGATAGTCGGGCCGATTTGGTTATTGTGGGTGACCAGCTTAAGCGCGGCCTGATTGAGCGCTCGATTAAGGCCTTGGAGGCGGAGATTGGCCGCGAATTAGTGTATGCCGTGTTTGAAACTAAAGACTTTAACTATCGGTTAAATGCCTGTGACAAGTTCATTCGAGATGTGCTCGATTATCCACATGAGCGAATTATCGATAAGCTAGCAGTCTGATATAATAGATATTATTATTAGTTTTATCAATAGATAAATATATGTTAATAGATACTTGGAGCGATGTCCTTACCTCCTCCTTTCAACGGTTGTGGTCAGCAGTGATTGCTTTTATTCCGAATGTTTTCATCGCGATTGTAATCTTTATTCTTGGTTGGGTGATCGGGTTAGTGCTTGGTCAATGGGTGGCCAAGATCATTCGTTCGATTCAAGTCGACAAGGCACTCAAGAGTGTTGGGGCCGAAGAGGTATTGTCTAAGGCTGGTTTCCGTTTGGATTCCGGTGCGTTCATTGGTGGTTTGGTCAAGTGGTTTGTGATCGTTGCTTTCTTGGTGGCTTCGTTTGATGTCTTGGGCTTGACCCAGGTCAATGAGTTCCTCCGCAACGTTGTGTTGCTCTACTTGCCGAATGTGATTGTGGCAGCTTTGATTCTACTTTTGGCGGCCGTAATCGCCGAAGCGCTTAAGAAGGTGGTGGTTGGTTCGGCTCGCGCCGTTGGTGCGCATTCAGCCCATTTCTTTGGCGTAGTTACTAAGTGGGCAGTTTGGATCTTTGCCATTTTGGCGGCTCTTAACCAGCTCGGGGTGGGTGTGGCCGGCGACTTCTACCGCGCGCTCTTGGCCGGTGTGATCACCATGCTTTCCATTGCCGGTGGTTTGGCTTTCGGTTTGGGTGGCAAAGACGCGGCGGCTCGCTATATTGAAAAGCTCCGCGATGATGTCAACAACAAGCACTAAATTCCGGGGTTAATTTGATCTAGATTCTCCCCAAGAATTTCTCCGAAAACTCCCTCGCTCAGCGAGGGAGTTTTCTTGTGTTATTGTCGGTGATTTGCGAATAGTGTTGTGAGATGTTAAGGTAAACTTATGATTCAAGATTATTTCGAGTCATATTTAAAAAAGGCGCGCTACGAAATGATTGATGAGGGAAGCCGTTTTTATGCAGAAATCAGAGAACTTCGCGGGGTCTGGGCTATTGGCCAGACGCTTGAAGACTGCCGTCAAAATTTAATCTCTTCCCTTGAAGGTTGGTTTATTTTTCGTTTGCGTAAAAATTTGCCAGTGCCCAATTTCCGTTTACCCAAAACGAAAGCTCTGGTGAAAACTCGGGTGAGGGAGTATGCCTAAACTCTCGCCAATTTCGCAGAAAAAGTTTATCTCCAAACTAATCAAACTCGGATTTTCTGGCCCTTTCCAAGAAGGTAATCATCCTTACATGGTTTGTGGTTCTATTACGCTCACTATACCTAATCCTCACGATGGCGATATTAGTGTTGATTTATTAGTTCGAATACTTCGCCAAGCCGGTATCTCACGCCAAGAATGGTTGGGTGAAAAATAATTGTACTAAGTTGTCGGGAGGCAACCCCTCCCGACATTACAATTTGATCTAGATTCTCCCCAAGAATTCCAAAGAGCCCCCCGATATCCATCGGGGGGCTCTTTGCTTGAATGCAGGGCATAGGGTAGTATAGATTTATGGTTAAGAAACTTACTCATTCTACCGATGAGGTTAAGCGCTACATAGGCGCCGTAACCGAACATTACACCAAGGGCCTTAAAGTAATCGGCGAGCAGTATTCTGATCTGAAGAAAGATATAGCTGGACTTAAAAAAGACACTACGGAGCTTAAGAAAGATATGGTTGAAGTTAAGGATACCCAAAGATCACACACTGAAATGATAGGGAACCTTATGGTGGATGCAGAAACATTGAAAGATGATATGAAGGTGGTTAAAGCTGACATTCAAATAATAAAAACTGGTCTAATGGTAATTTAAGCAGTCTGTTTTCTTAGAATCTCCTTGGCCATTTTT
>CAYIFC010000022.1:0-9844 GCA_964362645.1 uncultured Candidatus Saccharibacteria bacterium | reverse complement strand
GACGTTTGCTTATCCATCATTTTTCTCCTTAAAGAACTTGGTTATCCAACCCCATTCCTACCACGGCAGAACTAAAAAGTAAATAGTAATGTCAAGGTGACACCTTGACATTGGGCTTCAGAAAATAAAAAAAATGCTCCGCGACACCATTGCTGATGTGCGGAGCGTTAGGCAAGTCGTTTTCACTTCTTGCCAAGAACTCGAGAAATTCCGGTCAACGGATGAGGAACTGGGTTCTGCTCGGATACCTGACTAATCTGAGTCCAGTGATCGGCATGCCAAGCCAAATACTCGTTCAAGCCCCCTATTAGCTCCGGGTTATCTTGTAGAATTTTGGCTACATCAGGCGGAGAAGAGGAATTCTTCCCAACCCCAGCCAACTCGATGAGTTTTTTAGCTTTGGGAGAAAGGTTTGCTTCGTCGACTCTCATTTACAACACCTCCTTTATTTTAACCAACCGAGTTTCTGTTTACAGATCGGATGAACAAACGGTAATGCTTGCAGAGTTTGGGTAGCCACTCGAGCTAACCCCAGATCCTGTTGTTGAATAGGCGTAAGTAACGCATTACTCAATGATATTTGGTCGGCGGTGTGATCAACAAAAAAGCGCCGCATATCTTTTGGGTATTCGATTAAACCGCAAGTGAGGCTATTGAGTGCCGACAAAGCGATCCCATACTCCGGCAGATAGAATTCACAAGCCGGATGGATCAATTCGCCAGCCTCCTGGAGATTGTTCTTGAGAAGGTTGAGGGCCGTCGCATGAAAAGCCGTGATCCAAAGTTTGATTGCCTTGGACAGTTCAGCCGGATTAAGAAGGCGACTTAAACTAGGAAACACATCTTCAACCCCAAATACAAGGAGTGAGGCAACCCCCAAACGAAATTGTGGGCTGGAGAGATCCATTGGCTCCATTCCTCGTTCGATGGCTTCGTACTTCATGTACACGTCCAAATCATCCGAACCAGCTATAAACTCAATCAAGTCTGTCAGTGTTCGAACTTTTTCTTTGATCGCCTCTTCAATCTCACGCGACCTCTCTACCAGCGCTCGAGCTTCTCTGGCAAGCTGGTCAACCTTGCAACGAGCCTGACCATGATCGTGACTAAGGATATTCAGGCCAGGTAAAACTGCTTGATATTTCTCCAGCTTGCGATAGACCTCAGGTAAATCCCACTGGGGAGAGAATTCTCCCCACACCAAATGGTAAGGATCCACCAAGACCCATCTGTCATCGCAAATCTCGATCGCCACCGTGATGTGGAAGTTGGCCTCTTCTTGAAAATCATCTTCGAAATAAGAAGCTTTGATGCCTTCTGCAAATCCGGCATCGGCGTTTGTAAGGCCACGAGCCTTGAGATCGGTATCGACTTCGTTACGGACAGTTGACCTGGCGCGGCAAAGTTCATCTAAACTCGAACGGATTGGGCTTAGAGCTACTACCCGAGCGCCAGCCTTGCGAGCGAAAGCAACCAGCATTTGGCAAACTCCCTGGCAGTTAGCAACCGATGAAATCGCATCCCATTTTCCATAAAGACGCGGTAGGATTGCTTTGTCTTCACGTTCTGCTCTCTGCCTTAACAGTCTGCGGTCCATTTTTTCCCAAATAACGGCCATACTGAGATCACCCTTGGATGCTTGTCTCTCGTGTCTGAACATCCAATAGAGTTCACGAGCGATTTCGAAACGTCGATCAGGGTTAGCTCTCTTCCACTCTACTGCCAATGCAAGAGCGGTGTCAGGTAAACAATCCCCCGCAGCCGCAACGAGTGATTCGCCCGTAATTTGAATTAGCGAACGTATGTTGGCGTCAAAGCTAGCATCAGCAGGGACCAGACGCGCTTCTCTTATGGCCTCTTTCTCGGACCGAGTATTGATGAGTCTCATCATTTGCAAGTGACCCGCCCGAAGCGCAATCCCCTTTCTTGTTCGCGGTCCGAATCTTTTATGAATGGACGCGTGTTGCTTAACAATTTTTCCGAAGCGTTCGGAGGAAACTACTTCCACCAAAGACTTCCCGCAACCGACAACTAACATTCGTTCGATCAATTTCATTAGCACAGGTCATTTCCTTTCTGAAAAAGCAGTAAACTGAATATTAAAAAATCAATGAGCCACCAGCGACAACCCTATCACTAAACGATTAAACTGTCAACTATTTTTTGTCTTCCATCTAAACAACCACTTAATGACTTCAACAAGGAGGAGTTGGGCAAGGGCGGAGAGGAAGACGAGGCCAAGGGCGCGCGGGGTGAGGGGCACGGTACCGAGCCAGGTGGCGAGCGGCGCCCAGTAGATGGCGGCGAGGAGGAGAAAAAAACCAATCAGAATCGCTAGAAGTAGATAATAGTTATCGAAAAGCCTCGAGCGGAAGAGAGAATTGCGGTAAGACTTGATAGGGAAAATAATCAACAGCGAATTGGCTATCAAGAGAGCAAAAATCAAGGTTTGGATGTAAGCGGGTGCTAGCGTAGTCGCTAAAGAAAGATAAAAGAATAAGCCGACGAGCATAAGGTCGGCCAAAATGCCGACGATAAAAATAATAGTGAGGCCTTGGCGATCGATAATCGCTTCCCGCCGCGGCAATGGATGACGATGCATCACTCCCCGCTCGCCCGGCTCAAAGGCGAGAGCAAAATTGGGCAGACTATCTTGCACGATGTTGGCCCACAAGATCTGGATCGCGAGGAGCGGCAGAAAGGCGGTATTAAGCGCAAGCGCCGCGATAATTAATAAAATTTCGGTAAAAGATTTTGATAACAGGAACACACTAACCTTACGCATGTTGTCGAAGGCGATCCGCCCTTCGCGGATCGCGCTGGTAATGATCGAGAAGCTGTCGTGGACGAGGACCAAGTCGGAAGCCTCTTTAGTAACCTCCGCGCCCGAGCCAATCGCCACGCCAATATCGGCGGCGGCGAGCGCGGGCGCATCGTTAATGCCATCGCCCGTCATCGCCACTACTTCGCCGGCGCGTTGGAGCGCATCCACCAAGCGCAGTTTGTGCGCCGGACTCACGCGCGCACAGATCGCGATGTGTTTAATTTTTTGATCCAACTCTTGATCAGACAAAGCGTCGATTTCGTCACCGGTTAAAATATTTTCAGCCCGCGTGGCAAATCCGAGTTCGTGCCCGATCGCCACGGCCGTATCCTTATGATCCCCTGTTGCCATGATCACTCGCACGTGAGCGGCGGCAGCCTCCGCTAAAGCCGCCTTAACCTCCGCGCGAATCGGATCACGAAAAGCGGCTAGGCCAACAAAATTTAAGTTGCTCACCATCTTTTCTAAACACTGGTGATCATGGCAAGTTGCACTGGTAGCACCCCGATGATAGTTACTGGCCAGAGCGATCACACGGTAACCCTTAGCCGCCCACTGCGCCGCCTCCATTAAGAGCTCGTGCCGTTTATGCGGTTCGAGTTTTGAGTGCTTGAGCACAACTTCAGGTGCGCCCGACACAAAAACTCCCAAACCTTCCGGCGACTGACGAAAAGCAGCGATATAGCGGCGATGTTCGTCGAAAGAGAGGTGAGCAATTTTCGATAAGCGTAATTCTAGCTCACTTAAGTCCCCATCTTCACGAACAAAGTAATCGAGTTTCGCCCGATCGGTGGCCTCGCCGCGCACCTGCAAGGTGTCGTCAGCGTCGCGAACTATCACGGCATCATTGGCAAGAGCGAGAATAATTAACGCTTCGCTCTTGCCTGCCCGACCATTGGGCGGGCTAGTCACGCTAAGTAAATGTTCCAGCTTCATGATGCCAGTCGTGAGCGTACCGGTTTTGTCGGTTACTATCACCGACGTTGAGCCGAGAGTTTCGGCACCAACTAACTTACGTACCAAGCCACCCTTTTTTAAAATCCGCGTCGCCGAGATCGCCAGCACCACCGAGAGCGCGGCCGGCAATCCCTCCGGCACTGCCGCCACCGCTACGGCCACGGCCAAAATCAGCATCTCAGTGGCTGGCCGACCCTGCGCTAAGCCGAAAGCGAAAATTACCGCCACCAGAACAAGCACCAGGCCAGCAATTAAGCGTCCGAGCCGTTTGAGTCGCGCCTGAAGCGGCGTCTCCTCCTCGCGGATACCAGAAGTAAGCGCGGCGATCCGCCCAAGCTCCGTGTTCTCACCAATCGCCACCACCACTGCCTCGCCACCACCGCGCTCCACCACCGTCCCCATGTGCACCATGTTGGAACGATCGGCCAACACTTCGGCGGACTCGAGTGTGCCTGGCTCCTTGTCGACCGCCACCGACTCGCCGGTAAGCAGCGACTCGTTAACCGAAAGATTGTGCACCTTGATTAAGCGAGCATCAGCCGGCACCTTAAGTGAAGCGGCTAAAAGGATTATGTCGCCCACGACAACTCCGGAACGATCGATTTCGTAGATCTGGCCGCCACGCCGTACGCGCGCCGTGGCTTGAACAAGCTGGTCAAGCTTTTCGAAAATTTTGTTCGAGCGATACTCCTGCCAAAAACCGATGGCCGTATTAACCGCCACCGCTAAAAAAATCGCCCAACTATTCTCGTGTTCGCCCAGTAAAAGAGTAATCACCCCTGCCCCAAGTAAAATTAAAATTAATGGGTTACGAAACTGGCGACCCAAAATCCGCCACAAGTTGAGATGCGGCCCACGCGGCAAAACATTTAACCCATATTGCTTTTGTCGCTCGCGCACAACTTTGTCGGACAAACCATGTGCCGGCTCCACTTTCAATTCCGTTAAAACGGCTTCCAACGACCGACTATGCCAAAGGGTAGACCCGCTCATTTACTTATTATAACACTTATTGTATCCTAGAAAATCAAAAATTATGGAAAAAGATTTTAATTCTTGGAATATCGAGAAAAAGAGGATTAATAACGAAAAGCGAATCGTATTCGCCCATCCGCGCGAAGTTTGGTGGTGTTCACTCGGAATAAATGTTGGCGCAGAAATTGATGGTAAAAATAACAATTTCGAACGCCCCGTCTTGGTATTAAAAGTCTACAACAAAGAAACTCTTTTGGTTCTACCGATTACAACCAAAATAAAAAATGACTCCTTTCACTGTTTAGTGAAAATAAAATCAGGAACGGCTTGGGTAAAACTGACCCAAGCTAGAGTTATTAGTAATCTTCGTCTTCTCCGTAAAGTTGATGTTTTATCGGAAACGGAGTTCGAAAAAGTTAAAAAAGAATTTAATAAATTTATATAAAAATCGATCCCGCCGTGAGGCGGGATCTCGGAGGCCGAAGCCCTAATGTTTTAAGCCTAGCAAAAACTCTAATCGGTGTCAAATAACACAAAACACTTTTAATTTGACAAAATATGCTAAACCTGCTATCCTGCAGAAAGACTTAGAACAGTGGGTTCTAAGAGTGTGTGCAAGCGGTGCTTGTACATTGGTTCCTAGAAGCACGGCGGTGCCGGGTTTCGAAAATGTGGCGGTGCCACAAAGGAGCAGAAATGCCTAAAAGTTCTTTGGGAGTAGCTAACGACCAGTATGTGAGAGAGTTCCCGTTCATTCGGCGGTGGGTTGAGATAGATGTACCCGAAGGCGGATTTTCTTCCTTGAAAATTTCTGTCGAGAAACTCGACCTAGACCTTCTGAACTGCCGGCCATTTCGTGACGCTCTCACAAATCCAAACGGTTTCTACTCAATGAGAGCTACTCAAAGTTTTTTCCTGATTAGTAGAGGCAAGGGATTCTGCTGCGAAGTTGACCAGGAAAAGGTAGACTACAGCGATCGTTCATTGTGGAATCCTTGGACTTGGTGTGGCCGAAAAGTTGAAGCAGAAACAATCCAAGGAGCAATATCATTCCTAGAGTTGGCCAGTGAATCACTGCACCTAACTCATGTCGTCCGCGTCTACTCATTATCACAAGGTGGCAGTAGCCGCGAAATTACCATCTATAAACTTCCCCCAAATTTCAAACTGGAAGCGTTCATCACGAGCGAAGAAGAACGGATCCAGCGCGTGGTGAAGAGTGAGGTCGAGAGTTAAACCAGACTGTCCGTCTCAACAGGGCCCCAGCGTAATGCTCGGGGCTCTTTTTATTTTTCTTTAAAATCGAGGCAAACGGAGTTTATACAATATCTTTGGCCATTATTTGGTTGATCATTAAATACATGCCCTAAATGCGCGCCGCAGTTTTTGCACGTTACTTCGGTACGCTCCATACCGTGGCTAGAATCAGTTTTGAGTTCGACATTCGCGAGATTGGCCGGCTCGGTAAAGCTCGGCCAGCCGGTGCCCGAATCGAATTTAGCAGAGGAAGAAAAGAGCATCGCGCCGCAAGCGGCACAGTGGTAACCACCCGCCTTTTTATTATCTAAATACTTACCACTAAACGGCGCCTCCGTGCCGCCCTCCCACATCACCCGCTTTTGTTCTGGTGTTAAGTCTTTCTTCTCCATTGCTAAATTATATCAGAAATGGTACGAATGGGATTGGAAATTGGGTTAACTCTAGGACCTTGAAAGGAGGACTTAAAATGGTGACGGAGAGAAAAATCGAAGCCGAACGCCGACGTCTTGACTCAATCAGAGAAGCGAAAGAAGCTGAAAAGAAAAAGCGAGATCAACTT
This sequence comes from uncultured Candidatus Saccharibacteria bacterium, assembly GCA_964362645.1. Classification (GTDB taxonomy): domain Bacteria; phylum Patescibacteriota; class Minisyncoccia; order Phycocordibacterales; family JACOZG01; genus CAYIFC01. The sequence continues at coordinate 3,269 of CAYIFC010000022.1, read as the reverse complement.
GAACGCAAAGAAGTTAGGGAAAGTTTGCCAACGCTTATTGCGCAGAGGGACCTCAATAAAGCCGTCCGTTTGGCATACAAAGTAGGTCTCTTAGATGAAATCCCTGAAAAATATCTACGTGAGGCAATCGGCCAATTTACAGAAACTGATGACCCAGATGCCCTTAGAATAGGCGTCGCTGTTTGTGAGTGCGTCCACGATACAAAACTGAAAGATTCAACCGAGAACAAGCTGAGCCACGCTCTCAGGAGAGAAAATGCTCAAAAATTTCTGCACTCCATGACCGACGGCATGCTCTAGTCAATGGTTCTTCCTGTACCCATCAAATTTCATGCTCCTGCGATAACATCAACGGGGTTTTTTTATTTTTCCAACCATACTAACAAAATAACCATCGTTAGAATCGTAGTATGGTCGTTGGCAAGGTGTTACCTTGACAACAGACTGGACTAGATCAACCACTTATTGTATCTTGGAAACTTACGAGGTTTATGAAAAAGAAAATTAGAATAATAAAACAATTTGCGGTTTTTGAGGAAAAAGAAGTTCGTAGAACTTGGCATAATAACCGGTGGTTTTTCTCTGTTGTTGATATTGTGTCAATTCTTTCCGAAAGTTTTAACCCACGACGTTATTGGAGCGACCTCAAAAGAAAGCTCATTTCTGAAGGTTATAAAGAGTTGTACGATAAAATCGTACAACTGAAATTACCTTCAGCAGATGGGAAGTTATATGAAACAGATAGTCTTGATTTACAAGGCATCTTTCGCATCATCCAATCAATCCCTTCGCCCAAAGCCGAACCCTTCAAACAATGGTTAGCAAAAGTGGGACAAGAGAGGATTGAAGAAATTCAAGACCCAGAAAGGGCAATCGTCAGAGCTAAAAAAATCTATGACCAAAAGGGTTATTCCGAAGATTGGGTTGCCAAGCGAATGAGAGGTATCAATGTTCGTAATACTTTAACTGATGAGTGGAGTAAACGAGGGGCAAAAGAGGGACTTGATTTTGCAATCTTAACCAATGAAATCTATAAAGGAACTTTTGAGATGACGGCTAAAGAAATTAAAAACTATAAAAATTTAAGTGATCCTGATAATCCACGCGACCATATGGATGAACTCGAATTAATCTTAACGATGCTCGGAGAAGCCACCACTACAAAATTATCACAAACACGGAAATCACGAGGTCTACCTTCACTTAAAAAAGACGCTAAAGACGGTGGCAATGTCGCAGGAAATACTCGAATAGAAATTGAAACAAAAACTGGTAAAAAACTTATGACAAAAGCCAACTTTCTTACCCAAAAACAATCAAAGAGAATTTCCAAATCCTAGACAGAGTTCATTGGTTATTGTATCCTTATGACTCACTACTTATGGAGATAAGAAATATTGCGATTATTGCCCACGTGGACCACGGTAAGACTACTCTTACCGACGGCATCATGCGCCAGGCCGGCGCGGTGGGCGAGGGCGTAACGATGGACTCCGGCACGATTGAGCGCGAGCGCGGTATTACCATCTATGCTAAGAACGCCTCGATCAATTACCGCGGCACCAAGATCAATATCGTCGACACGCCGGGTCACGCCGACTTTGGTTCGGAAGTCGAGCGTGTACTGCGTTCGATTGACTCCGTTTTATTGGTCGTTGATGCTCAAGAAGGACCGATGCCGCAAACCCGCTTTGTGTTAAAGAAGTCGCTCGAGCTCGGCCTCAAACCAATTGTCGTTATAAATAAAATTGATAAATCTGCTGCAGATCCCAAGCGCTGTGAAGAAGAAGTGCTCGAACTCTTCTTGGAGCTCGGCGCGTCCGACGAGCAAGCCGACTTCCCCGTCGTCTACGCCATCGGTCGCACCGGTGTGGCAAAAATTAAAATGGAGGATGAAGCCAAAGACCTGACCCCCCTGCTGGATACCATTTTGAGCCATGTTTTGCCCGCTTCTGGTGACGACTTAACGACCAAACCTCTCCGCTTCCAACCCTTCAACCTCGGTTACGACAACTTCCTCGGTCGCCTCGCCATCGGTCGCGTCTACGAAGGTATCATCCACGATACCGACTCGGTGTTTGTAAAAAAGCCGGAAGGCGAAACGCGCAAAGGCAAACTGACCAAACTTTTTACCTTTAAAGGTCTCGAGAAAGTTGAAACGAAAGAAGCCCAAGCCGGCGACATCGTTATGATCGCTGGTCTACCAAATATTGATATCGGCGAAACGGTGACGACCGACGAGAACGCTCTGCCATTGCCGGCGATTAAAGTTGATGAACCAACGATTGCCCTCACCTTCCTCGTTAACAACTCACCACTCGCCGGACGTGAAGGTAAGTTTGTAACCTCGCGCCAAATCCGCGAGTATCTCGAGCGCGAATTGGAAGTTAACGTCGGTTTAAAAATTGACTTCTCGTCTACCGAAAGCTTCCGCGTCTTCGGTCGCGGAGAGTTCCACATCGCGATCTTGCTTGAGAATATGCGCCGCGCCGGCTACGAGCTCCAAGTGTCGCAACCGCAAGTTATTATCCGCGAAGAAAATGGCGTTATTCTTGAGCCGTTTGAAGAAGTAATCGTTGATACGCCGAGCGACTTCCAAGGTCCGATTATTGAGCGACTCGGCCTGCGCGGCTTTTCCCTCCAAAACATGGGCCATCATGGTGCCACCGTGCGCCTCACCTTCGAAGGTCCGACGCGCGGCCTGCTCGGTTATCGTAATCAATTCGTTATCGATACGCGCGGCGAAGGCATTCTCTCCTCGCGCGTCCTCGGCTTTAAACCGCATGCCGGCGAAATTAGGAAGCGTTTGGTTGGCTCGATGTCTTCAATGGCGGCCGGCAAAGCCCTCGGCTTCTCCCTCTGGGGTCTGCAAGATCGCGGTACTTTATATATTAAACCAGCAACTGAAGTTTATATTGGTATGGTGATCGGCAACACCTCCAAGGGTGAGGCAATGGAAGTTAATCCGACGAAAGGCAAACAACTCTCCAACGTCCGCGCCTCCGGTACCGATGAAGCCCTTAAACTTAACCCGCCTTTCGAACTCACCATCGAGCGCGGCCTCGAAATCATGAACGAAGACGAGTATCTCGAAATCACACCCTTGTCAGTGCGTTTACGAAAACAAAGTTTGAAAAATTAGATTTTGCTAGTCAAATTTTAATATCTGTGGTAGTAGTAAATTAGAAACAGTTGAGAAAACGAGTCCTTTGTTACTGTGAATTACAAAACTCCCTCATCCCGACTTTCTCCAAACACCACTAATACCC
>CAYIFC010000021.1:0-10465 GCA_964362645.1 uncultured Candidatus Saccharibacteria bacterium | reverse complement strand
GAGCAGTCGCCTCTTAAGCGAACGGTCGTAGGTTCGAATCCTACTGGGCGGACCAGCCCGGGTGGCGGAATTGGTAGACGCAGAGGACTTAAAATCCTCCGTCCGTAAAGGACTTGCGAGTTCGACTCTCGCCCTGGGCACGGCGTGGTGGCGAAGTGGTAACGCAGCGGTCTGCAAAACCGTTACGCGCGGGTTCGATTCCCGCCCACGCCTCAAGTTGGTCTAGTCTTGTTTATTTACTAACGATCTCAAATAGTTCCAAGTGGTCGCCGGCCGCGGGCGTAATCTTCGATTCGATTAGGGCGCCGAATTGCTTATCTTTCTCTACCGTTTTCATCCGTACCTTTTGCTGTTGGAGTTCAACGATTTTCGCTTGCCCAATGTCGGCCTCGCGCCGGACCACCTCGCCACTGCGACCCTCAACCATCATTCCGGTGGCCACGACGCCGCCGATGACGTGGCGGTTCTTGCTACTGGAAAAGACTTTCAAAATTTTGGCCCGACCGATCGGTTCTTTAACTTGGACCCGAGGGCGCAAGGCTTCGGCTCGCTCGGCCAACCACTCAGAGAGTTTATAGATAATGTCGAAGGTTTGTATCGTCACACCTAATTTTTCGGCCGACTGGGTCGCTGATTTGTCGATGTTGACCCCAAAACCTAAAACGAGCGCGTGACTTGAGGAACCAGATGCTAACTTAACGTCATTTTCGCTAATTACTCCCACTCCTTGATCAATTACCACTAAGTTTACACCTTCAATTTTAACTTTTTTTATTTCGCAAACAATGGCCGGTAGTGTGCCGGCGGTATCGGTTTTTATGACGATCGGGATCTTAATCGCCATACTACCGTTAGCTAGTTCTGCAATCGTCTTGTCTGGTGGGGCTTGCCGGCCTTGGGTCGGTTGAGCGGCTAGATATTGTTCGGCCGACTTTTTGTCGCTGAAAGCGCGAACGGCAATTCCAGATTCTGGTAAATCGCACCAGCCTAATACGGCGGCTGGCGAAGAAGCGGAAAGTTCCTTAGTGGCCCGGCCCAAAAAGTCGGTGAGCTGGCGCAAGCGAAACAAGTCAGCTCCCGCTACCACAAAGTCGCCAAGATGGAAGGTTCCATCTTTAATAATTATTGAGGCGACGGTGCCAGCGCGTTTGTCGAGTCGCGCTTCGAGCACGGTGGCCACGCCGGACTCCGCAGGATTAGTGGTCAATTGTGCCAGTTCAGCGACGAGCAAAATTAAATCGAGTAAGGCGTCGATGCCGTCACCAGTTTTAGCCGACACGGCCGCCCAAGGGATCTGACCGCCGTAGCCCTCAACGAGTAGGCTGTGTTCGGCTAGATTCTGTTTGATCTTTTCGACGTTAACATTTGGCCGATCGGTTTTGGTAATGGCGATGACGAAGGGGATGCCGGCGGCTTCAATCGCCTGCTTTGACTGAAGAGTTTGATCCTTAACGCCCTCTTCGCCAGAAACAACGAGGATCGCGAGATCGGCCAGGCCGGCACCTAAATGACGGAGGTGGTCGAAGGATTCGTGACCGGGCGTGTCGAGGAAAGTAATTTTCTTGCCACTGCGTTCGGCCTCGTAGGCGCTGATGTGTTGAGTGATGCCGCCCGCTTCGCCAGCGACCACATTAGACTTGCGAATGTAGTCGAGTAGTGAGGACTTGCCGTGGTCGATGTGACCCATCACTACCACGACTGGTGGGCGCTCTTTTAATTTGGTCTCTGTTTTTTTCATTATTGATTAGCGAGCCTAGACCGTAGGTCGGCCGAGGGCATCTTGCTCTTCTTGCGAGAGTTCGTACGCCGAGGCGCGCGCAGAGACGGGTTTAGCATAGACGCTGACTTTGTCGCGAGAATAGAGACTAGAGAGCACCACCCCGTCGCCGGACTCGTCTAAAAAAGCGGTAGCGAAGCTGTGGTTGCCGCCCTGGTCTTGGAAAGGATTAAAGCGGATCGTTCTAACGTGTTCGATTTTGCGCTTGAGGCGGGACTCGAGATTTTGTAGTTGGCCGAGTAACTCTTGGTTAAATTTGTTGGCTGCTTCAAGCTCGCTGTGGAGAGCAATGATCACTTCTTCAAGGTCGGAAGCTTGCTTGCCGCCACAGAGTTTTTGAACCCGTTTTTGGAGTTTAGCGATCCACAAAATCAGGCTCACGAAAGCCACCAAAATGATAATGAAGGCAATAATTAATACAGGCGTCGTGAGCGTCATAATTGCTTTGGATTGTAGCTTAAGCATAGAATAAGAGCAATGAAACGATTAAAGAGTGTTTACCTCGATACGGCCGCCGCGACCTCTCTTGATAAGGGGGTTGAGCGGGCTATGCGGCCATACTTCCGCCGCCACTTTGCCAACCCATCAAGTATCCACGCTAGCGGCGTGGCGGCGGCTAAAGCTGTGCAAGGGGCGCGGGCCCAAATAGCCAAGAGCCTGGGCACCCACGCTGACGAAATCATTTTTACCTCCGGCGGGACTGAAGCGAACAATTTGGCACTTAGAGGCTCTTCCTCTAAGTTGGGGTCGCACATCATTACTACTGTCATCGAGCACGCTTCTATTCTTGAGCCGCTCAAGAAGCTTTCGAAGCTTGATGAAGCGACTGAAGCTGTTACCTATTTACCAGTTGGTCCTGATGGGTTGTTGGATCCAAAAATTTTAGTGGCGGCAATTAAACCGGAGACAAAATTAATTTCGCTCGGTTACGCCAATAGTGAGATTGGTGTGATGCAACCGATTGCCGAGATCGCTAAAGTGATCAGAAAGTTTAGACAAGATAATAAAACTCCGTTTCCGTATCTCCATCTTGATGCTTGTCAGGCGCCGCGTTTTCTTGATCTCAATGTTGAGAAACTACATGCCGATTTACTGACCTTGGGCAGTGGCAAAATTTATGGGCCGAAAGGCGTGGGGTGCTTGTTTGTGCGCCGGGGCGTACCGCTGGATCCAATGCTATTTGGCGGCGGGCAAGAAAAGGGGAGGCGGAGTGGCAGTGAGAACGTGCCGGGCATTGTGGGCTTTGCGACCGCCCTCACTCTCGCCGAGCGTTTGCACGAGAAAGAATCTAAAGAACTCACAATACTTAGAGATTATTTTATCGCTGAACTCTTAAAAATTCCTGGCGCAGTTTTGAACGGCTCGGCAACTAATCGCATTGCCAACAACATTAATATTTCTTTTAAAAATACCGATGCCGAATTATTGGTCCTCCGTCTTGACGCCGCCGGCATCGCTTGCTCCACCGGCAGTGCCTGCTCAACCCACCTCAAAAACGAATCCCACGTCGTCTTCGCGCTTGGTGGAGAATTGGGTAGAGCTAGTAGTGCTGTCCGTTTTACATTAGGCCGCGACACCACGAAGTCCGACCTCAAATATGTGCTGAAAGTTTTAAATAAAATTTTCATCCTTTTTTCTTTTAGAGCGTGATAGAATAATGAAATGCATATCTTACCCCAATTGCCTTATGGCTATGGTGATTTAGCGCCGTATTTTGATGAGGAGACGATGCGGATCCATCATACCAAGCACCACCAAACCTATATTGATAAACTAAACTCCGCACTCGAAAAGCATCCAGAAATGGCCGACAAATCACTCGAGTCACTCGTGGCCGATCTCGCAGCAGTGCCGGAAGACATTCGTCCAGCCGTGCGCAATCATGGTGGTGGGCACGCTAATCACACCTTTTTCTGGCAGATTTTAAAAGCGCCGGAAGGGGAGGCGATTCCACAGCCAACACCAAAAGTTTTAGAAGCACTCAACGAATCTTTCTGCACCTTCGATAGTTTCCGCGAGCAATTTAAAACTGCGGCCCAAAACCACTTTGGTTCCGGTTGGGTTTGGCTTGTTAAAGATGGTGGTTCAATGCCTTTGTCTATTGTTACCACACCCAACCAAGACTCACCAATCTCGCAGAACAAAAAACCGATCTTAGGCCTCGACGTTTGGGAGCACGCTTATTATCTTAAGTATCAAAACCGCCGGCCGGAGTATATTGAAGCCTTTTTCCACCTGATTAAGTGGCCAAAGGTTGAAGAGTTGCTATTTTCTTAACCCCGTGTTAAAATAGCCAGTAAAGTAATGCAAATCGAAGAACTCAACAAAACCCAGATCATCCTGCTCACCCTTTTGGTGAGCTTTGTGACGTCGATCGCTACCGGCATCGTAACGGTAACTTTAATGGATCAAGCGCCAGCTGACGTCGTCCGGACGGTTAACCGTGTCGTGGAACGGACAGTAGAGCGTGTCGTGCCGGGACCCGCGGCTGTTGTGACTGAAATTAAAGAAGTGCCGGTTATCATCACTGAAGAAAGTTTAGTTATGAAAGTCATCAATAATTCTTCGCCGTCAGTTGTTAAGATCGTTAATGAGAAGGATCACACTGTGGTGTTGGGCAACGCTTTCGCTGTCGGCCCAAACCGTTTAATTACTACTAGTAATCTATTCCCGGTTGCGGCAGTCGTCGCTACTTCTTCCCGCTCTAATCGGAATTCTCAACCTGTCGTTGGTCCTAACCCGGCCGACTACGTTATCATTAACGAGCGCTCGCAAATTGCCGCCATTGAAAGTATAGTTAAGAGTGCGGACGGACGTTTTTACATACTTACTCTCAAGCCGATTGATTTGACTTCATCTGAGAGTGTTAATATCTCGTCAGGCCTCAAGTTTTCAGCCAATCCGGCTGTCGTTGGTCAAACCGTCGTCGCCTTGGGCTACGACTCAAGCGGTGAGTCTAATGTGTCGGTAGGTATTGTGTCGTCGGCCTCTGCTGTTTCCACCAGTACGCCGGTAGCCAAGATCGCTACCAACGCGGCCAGTAGTGGTAACATTGGTGCTCCACTCCTCAACATTAATGGTGAAGTCGTGGGTTTGAACGAAGGAGTTGGAGTAGCCGCGCCAGCAAGTGAGGTAAAAAAAGCTCTCACGATCTAGTCTTAAATAAATAATGCCCCCATTCCAAAACTTTACAATCAAAGCCAAAGAAGCGATCCGCAAAACGCAGGAACTGGCTATTGAGCGTGGGCAAAATCAAGTTAACCCGCTCCATCTTTTGGCGGCGCTCTTACTCCAAGAAGAGAGTATTTTTGTCTCGATTCTTGATCGGATTGAGGTGGATACGATTATGCTCACCGATAATGTCATTGAGCATCTCGAAGGTTCCGAGGGCGGGAGTGTGGCTTCGCCAACTTACCAAATGTATCTCTCACCGGAGTTGGTGAGGATTTTCGACACGGCTGGCAAGATTGCTACTAATCTCCAAGACGAGTTTGTGTCGGTGGAGCATTTAGTGCTTGGGATTTTAGAAACGCCGAATCAGGCTCATGAGATTCTCGCTCGCTTTAAGGTAACGCGCGAGCGCGTGCTCCGCGTGCTCCAAGAGATGCGCGCTGGTAAGGTGCGCGACGTCGGCGAACCCAAGAAGAATCGCGCGATCGAGAAGTATACTAAGAATCTTACGACTCTCGCGCGGGCCGATAAACTCGATCCGGTAATCGGCCGTGAAGAAGAGATCCAACGACTGATGGAGATCCTCTCGCGCCGGACGAAAAACAATCCTATTTTAATTGGTGAAGCTGGTACTGGTAAAACGGCGATTGCCGAAGGTTTGGCCAACAAGATTGCTCGGGGCGATGTGCCCGAGTCTCTGCGCGACAAAGATTTGGTGTCGCTCGATCTCGGCATGCTTTTGGCCGGGACTAAATATCGCGGTGAGTTTGAAGAGCGGTTAAAAAACATAATTAAAGAAATTGAGCGTTCTGAAGGCCGGATCATTTTATTTATTGACGAATTACACACCATTGTTGGTGCTGGCGCGGCTGAAGGAGCAATCGACGCGTCAAATATGCTTAAACCAGCACTGGCCCGTGGCGAGTTGCGAGCCATTGGTGCCACGACGCTCAAGGAATATCAAAAATATATTGAAAAAGATCAAGCGCTCACACGGCGCTTTCAGCCGGTGCATGTGGAAGAGCCGTCGCTTGATGATGCCGTGGCCATCCTACGCGGTTTGCGCGAGAAGTATGAGCTCCATCACGGGATCCACATTACCGACGGGGCGATGGTCGCGGCCGTTCAACTTTCAGCCCGTTACATTACTGATCGTTTCCTGCCCGACAAGGCGATTGATCTAATCGACGAAGCTGCTTCGGCCTTGCGTTTGCAATTGGAAAACAAGCCGCCCGAATTGGATGCCGCTCACACCAAGATTATGCGCTTAGAGGTGGAACGGGAAGCGCTTAAAAACGAGCTTTCAATAAAAGAAGACAAAAAAGTTCGTGCTCGTTTGAAAGAAATTGAGCAGTTGGTAAGTAATTTGCGCGAGCAAACCAAAGAACTAGAACTTAAGTGGAAAAATGAGAAGGAGGTAATTGGTGAAATGAAACAGATCAAAGCCGAACTTGAAGTTTTGCGTCAAGAGGCCGAGCAAGCCGAACTTAAGAGTGACCTTACTCGCGCCGCCGAGATTCGTTATAGCAAACTCCCGGAAGCCGACAAACAACTTAAGGCGCGCGAAACTAAACTCAAACGCTTACAAATTTCGCGCCGCGTTATACGCGAAGAAGTTACGGAGGAAGATATTGCCAAGGTGGTGGCGCGTTGGACACACATCCCGGTGGCTAAAATGTTTGAGGAAGAAGCAGAAAAGCTTCGTAAGATGAATGATGTTTTGGCCGAGCGCGTGCGCGGGCAGGAGGAGGCGATAAAAAAGATTGCCGATGCCGTTAAACGCTCGCGCGCCGGCATCAGCGATCCCGATCGACCGATCGGCTCTTTTCTTTTCCTCGGCCCGACTGGTGTGGGCAAGACGGAGTTGGCCAAAACTCTCGCCCGCTTTATGTTTAACGACGAAAAGTCGCTGATTCGGATCGATATGTCGGAGTATATGGAAAAGCACTCCGTGTCTAAGCTCATCGGAGCGCCGCCTGGTTATATTGGCCACGAGGAGGCTGGCACGCTCACCGAAATGGTTCGGCATCGTCCCTACTCCGTACTTCTCTTTGATGAGATCGAGAAGGCTCATCCGGAAGTGTTTAATATCTTACTCCAAGTGCTTGATAACGGTCGGCTCACCGACTCGAAGGGTCGCACCGCTAACTTTAAAAACACGATTATTATTCTTACCTCTAATATTGGCAGTGAGTTTATGAACCAAATGGCGCGGATTGGATTTTCTAGTTTGGGTGCCGGAGAGCAAAGTTATGATGAGGTAAAAAATCGAATTTCTGAGAGTCTCAAAAACTATTTCCGCCCCGAATTCTTAAATCGCCTGGATGAGATCATTATCTTTGATCCCCTTAAGGCTGAAACGATTAAAGAAATCGTTAGTATCCAACTTGGTTTGGTTCAAGAGCGTTTGCGCGCAAAAGAGATTGAGTTGCAGATTTCGCCTTCAACTGTGGATTACTTAGCTAAAACTGGTTTTAGTCCGGAATATGGTGTGCGTCCACTCAAACGACTGATTCAGAGCAAACTGCTCAACCCAGTCGCCGAGTTTATCATCGCCAGGAAAATTGACCACGGTGGCGTAGTAACGGTGGAGATTAAGGGGGATATCCCAGTAATCGAACTCAAAAAGGCTTACAAGGGCACACGCTCTAACGCGCAAGCTAAAAAGCGCGAGGTATTAGACGCGGTACCGTCAGTGAAGTAGTCGTGAGTCTACCCTGATTGACACAATATTCTCTTTTGTTATTATTTGGGAGTGGCGCTAATAACTAATGATCAGGAGGGTATGCTCAAGAATCTATATTATAAAGAATTGTTGAGTGTGCCAGAAATTGCGAGAAAAATTGGTTGTTCAGTAGATGCGGTTTACTATTTCATGCGCCGACGACACTTACCACGGCGTGATATGTTTGAAGAAAGTAAGCGTCGTTTCGCCCAGAAGCCTCTTTCTTTCGTTTTAAAAACTAAACTCAGTAAAGAGGAAGAGAAATTAAAATTGGCAGGCATAATGCTTTATTGGGCAGAAGGGTATAAAACTGATAAGAGTGGTGGTATTGATTTTGCCAATAGTGATCAAAATATGGTAATTGTATTTATGAGATTTCTTCGTATAGTGTGTGGAATTAGCGAGGATCGTTTACGATTTCTCTTATATTGCTACTCAAACCAAAATCCAAATACCCTCGTTACTTATTGGAGTGATTTGATCAGTGTTAAAAAGAGTCAATTTAGTAAACCATATGTTCGCCAAGATCACTCTAAAGAAAAATATGGTAAGATGGAAAAGGGGATGATTCATATTCGTTATGCAGACAAAAAGCTTTTATGGCTGGTCAAAAAATGGATTGAGGAGTATAAAATAAAATTATGCGCAGGTACTCAAGCGGTCAACGAGGGCAGTCTGTAAAACTGCTGGCCATCGGCCTACGTGGGTTCGAATCCCTCCCTGCGCACTTTCTTTTTTAGCGGGTTGCGCTAAAATTAGGCTTAATGAAATTACCACCTACCACCTACCACCTACAACCTAATTCCGGATTTACCCTCATCGAACTCTTGGTGGTCATCGCCATCATTAGCTTACTTTCGAGTATTGTTCTCGCCTCTCTCGGACAAGCCCGCGCGAAGGCGCGCGATAGTCAACGGGTGCAAGATTTAATTCAACTTAGAAATGCTTTCGAGTTATACTACGCTGATCACGGGCGATACCCTGATGATCATAACAGTGCTCTAGGTGATAGAGAGTGCTGGGATTGTAGTGATGGTGCCGTATACAACTCTAATAGAATGGTTGAGCTTGATCCTTATTTGAAACCAAGACCAAAAGATCCTCTTTTGACAGCAGGAACTAGGTATACGGGACTAAATAGTCAATACATGGGTTATTCTTATAAAGCCGCTGGCCCAATTGGTGACGCTCAATGTTACAAAATCTCTTTAGTGGATACAGTAGAGGGTACGGCCAGTGATCCCTATGCCAATATACCTATGTCTATGAGAGATGCTGGTTATGTTGATTTTGGTCCATACCTGGATACTATTTCTATAACTTCTCCACGACCTATCGGTAGTGCATGGAAAATTACTAACTCTACTTTGTCTTGTGGTGACTAATTTTAAATGAGAGTTTGCATTTAGGAGATCTTTCCGCTATAGTGTCCCAATCTAATTTATGTCCCAAGATCAGCTAATTAAGATCGTCTGTAAGTCCTGCAAAAGGATTAATTACTGGAGCCGCAAGAATAAGAAGCTCGTGACGCGCAAAATCGAGCTTAAAAAGCATTGCCGCTGGTGCAAAAAGCACACTATTCACGCCGAGAGCAAAAAGTAATAGGCTAAACCGATTACTTTGTAATCGGTCGCCCGATCAATCTTCGATTGATTTAGGGCGGGCCCACGAGGAGTCGAACCTCGATCAACGGTTTTGGAGACCGTCGTTCTGCCATTGAACTATGAGCCCAATGGGTCTATCTTACCCGATTTCAGCAAAAAGTCACTCACTAACTTCTCAGCTTCCTTATAATTTTTTATCCAAACTGGTTTTATTTTCCGAAGCCAAGTTTTTTGTCGTCGAGCAAATTGCCAACTACCAACCTCAATTTCTCTTACCATTTCTTCCTTACTAATTTTGTTCTGCAAGTAGCGGGCGATAGCGCGATATTCCAAACCAAAGCTTTCCAGGCGTTTCCACGATACCCCTGATTTCTTTAATTTTTCTACTTCTTTTACCATCCCTTTTTCCAATCTTTTTTTCAGCCTAATTTTTATATTTTCTTTTATTTTTTTGTCACTTACTTCTAGTGTCAAAATGAGCCAGCGATAATTTGCAAGGCGAGGCTTTGGGGAGCGAAAAGCCTCGCCTTTTAGGTTCAAAGCAATCTCGACCGCGCGTATAAGTCGGACGCGATTGTTAGGGTCAATATTTTCAGCTTTAGTTTTATCCAATTTTTTTAATTTGGCAAAAAGCTTTTTGGTTGGGAGTTTTTCGAGTTCCCGCCGTAATTTTGGGTTCGGCTCAACTTGCGGTAGATTTAAATTTTCTACTAGGGCTTGAATGTAAAAATGCGAGCCCCCACAGACAATCGGCAGGTGACCACTCTTAGTAATTTTCTCTAAAGCTTTATTCGCTAACTTTTGATATTGCGCTACACTAAATGCGCGTCTGGGATTCGCGACACCAAGCAGGTGGTGGGGAATGTTTCGCTTTTCTTTTTTAGTGATTTTGCCACTGCCGATATCCATTCCTCTATAAACCTGACGCGAGTCGGCTGAGATTACCTCCCCATTAAATTTTTTCGCCAATCGCACAGCCAACTCCGACTTACCCGAAGCCGTTGGTCCGATGATCGCTATGGTCAAATGTTTTGTTTCCAAACTATGCTCTCGGCAGGAATCGAACCTGCATCATCTCCTTCGGAGGGAGATATCCTATCCATTGAAAGACGAGAGCGTGGTAAAGTGCCAGAGGTGGGACTTGAACCCACAAGCCTTGCGGCACGCGATTTTGAGTCGCGCATGTTT
>CAYIFC010000020.1:0-10523 GCA_964362645.1 uncultured Candidatus Saccharibacteria bacterium | reverse complement strand
AAGCAGAAATCAAGGAGTTAAAGAAACTGTTACCAACGCTTGATTAATGTACAGCTAGGGATACTAATAATATATAAGCATATCCATGGCAGGTTGTCCAGTTGACGATATTTATTAAATATGATATCAATATAGTAGACGGACCTTAAATTTGTGTTTTTCTAACCTAGACCCCAGAGGGGTCACATTTGAACGGAGGTGTTAATTGAGGATTATGTCGGTATCGAGTGACCAGGGCGGGACCAACGTTGTTTTACCAGTGACCCGGCTTGCTCGCCAACAAGGGCATGAGGTGTACGTTATGGCTGGTGGCAAGGGATTGGGGAGCTACGATCAAGCGGCAGTTCAAGTCAATTTTCGCGGTACGAGCGAGCCTATTGCGAAGCCGAAAGACTTCAAGGCCGTAGCCCTTCTCAAGAATGTCAAACCAGACATTGTGCTTATTGGCCAGGGTAGTCCACCGAAAGGCATGGGACTAGATTGGCAAATCGATGTTGGTCGGGCTGCGAACGAACTCAACATTCCCATCGCGACAATCAATGACTTCTGGAACGGTCACAGTCGCTTGGATGACGTACGACTCGATCTTGTGGGTGCCCTCGACGATTACGATGTGGAGTTAATTGGTTCGGTTGTGCCAACGGTGATCAGCGGAAATCCCGGTGTGGTTGACGTAGAAGTTCCGGCTGCTTTACATCAAGAAGTTGAGAACATTCGTCGGCAACACGAAGCCGTTTGGGTTTTCGCTGGGGGTGGACCAGAAGAGACCACGGCGGAACTTGAATTACTGTTGCAGAGTTTGGCGCTGACCAAGTTGTTGCGGCCAGCCCTAGTGCCGAGATTTCATCCTAAGTACGCCGGGGCGGTGAATCCCCAGACTAACGAGCCGTGGCGGAGTTTGTGGGAGCGGATGCTTGCCCCTCTCGGCGCTCAAGTCGTGACTCTCGCCACGCCGAGCATTACCGGCGAGCACGTCGCTGGTGCGTGTGACGCTACGTTTTCTGGGTTCAGCACCATGCTCACGACGGCGGCGTATGCCAGGCAGGGGGCGGTGTCACTCTGGACAAACGTATCTCGGGCGTCGCTCAAGCGGCAGTCCGGCCTCGATCAGGTTCCGATTGTTGCGCTGGGTTGTGCAAAGCAGATTGAACAGCCGAAGGATTTGACCGATGCTGTGAGTTTGACTTGTCAAGTCAATCGAGACAAACTAAAACCGTTCAATCCCACCCTCGTACTCTCCAGTTTGTGTGAGTTTGTCGCAGCCTGATTAGATAGTCGAGTGGTAAAGAAATACAAACAATTGTCCCCCAGCGAGAATCTATATCTTGCTGGGGGATTTTCTTGTCAGGCAAATCATTTTGTGAAATAGTAGAGTGATGAAATACCGAATTCTTAACACGATCGGTGAGGCATTCGCACCTGAAGCGAAACAAATTTTGTCGCAGCTCGGCGATGTGGATTATAGAATACCTACGCAGGCAGAACTTGAAGAAATTATTCCCGAATACGATGGTGCAGTAATCGGTCTCGGTCTGGTGTTCGATAAGAGTGTACTCGAAAAGGCGGCACGACTTAAAACGATCGCCACGGCTACGACCGGACTTGATCATATTGACGTCGCCGTTGCAAAAGAAAAAGGTATCGAAATCCTCAGCTTAAAGGAAGAAACCGAATTTCTAAACTCAATTACTGGTACGGCCGAGCTTGGCTGGGGTCTTGTTATAGATCTATTACGAAAAACACCAGCCGCGTTTGATTCTGTAAGAGCAGGCGAATGGAAGCGCGAAAAATTTATGGGCAGGAATCTCTACGAGAAGACCCTTGGTGTGGTCGGTCTTGGACGACTCGGTCGCTGGATGGCTCGGTATGGGAAAGCGTTCGGCATGAGGGTGATTTTCTGTGATCCTAATGTTGAAAGTTCGCCGGATGCAACCAAAGTTTCTTTTGATGAGCTGTTGAGAGAGAGCGATGTAGTATCGATCAATGTGTATCTCACAACAGAAACGGAAAACATGTTCACCGAAGTTGAATTCAAAAAAATGAAGCCGGACGCAATCCTGATAAACACTGCCCGTGGTAAAATTGTTAACGAAGTAGATGTGTTGCGAGCACTTGAGGGGAAATGGATTGCTGGTTATGCAACTGATGTGCTCGCCAATGAGACCACATTTACTGGGGGAGTAATTAAGAGGGATTATCGTCTGGTTGAGTATTCAAAAAGTCATGAGAATCTTATTATTGTGCCGCATATTGGAGGAATGACATCTGATTCTCGAACCAAAACTGATATTTTTATAGCAAAAAAGATGGCAAAAATGGTCAATTCCAATACTGACCCCTTTGTGCTATAGTGGCAACCAATGAAATTGTCTGTGATTTTACGATGGGTAGTAATCGTCGGCATATTTGTCCTCCCTTTTGTGCCCCTTTTTGTTTCGTCATCTCTTTTCTTCCCCTTTATTACTGGTAAGAATTTTGCTTTTAGGATTATTGTTGAGGTGGTGTTTGGGTTATGGTTGATCCTCGTTTTTGCCAACAAAGAGTACCGCCCGCGCGCTTCGTGGCTTCTTAAGGCCTATGGATTATTGATGGTAGTAATGGTCTTGGCCACAATCTTTGGTTCGGACCCATTTCATAGCTTCTGGAGTAACTCTGAGCGCATGGAAGGGTTAGTTGGCCACTTGCATCTCTTTGCATATTTTATTGTTCTTATTTCGGTTTTAAGATCAAAAAAGTTTTGGGGTTGGTTGGTCCATACTTCACTTGGTGTTAATGCGATTGTCGCGGTTTACTCGCTGTTACAGCTATCTGGGCAAATTAAAATTAATCAGAGTAGTGCTCGAGTTGATGCCACCTTTGGTAACGCCACCTATCTGGCGGTGTATGAACTTTTTCATATCTTTTTTATCCTAATCTTACTCAGTCATTTAATTACATCTGCCAAATGGCAAAAATCAGTTGGTACAAAAATTCTTGGCGCTTCGTACCTACTACTTTTACTGCTTGATATTTTTGTCCTTTTTCAAACTGAAACGCGCGGTACCGCGCTTGGTCTCATCTTCGGCTTGCTAGTGGGAGCCGCGGTGGTGGTGTGGAAGGAGAAGGCGCGACCAGCCGTGCGCAAGTGGAGTGTCGGCGTTTTGGCCGCAATCGTTCTTCTGGTGGCTATGTTTGTTGGGGTACGCGATTCAAACTTCGTTCGCAATACACCGACTCTGGCGCGTCTGGCTTCGATTAATTTAGCCGAAGGCCACGTTCGGTTCATGGTTTGGAATATGGGGTGGCAGGGTTTTAAAGAAAAACCTGTTTTGGGTTGGGGGCCAGAGAATTATATGCTCGTGTTTAATAAGCACTATAACCCACAGATGCACAATCAAGAGCAGTGGTTTGATCGCTCGCATAACGTAGTTTTTGATTGGTTGACCACGACCGGCATTTTGGGACTCTTGGCCTACCTTTCGCTCTTTGTGTCAGCACTCTATTTGCTCTGGAAGCGTTCTAGTGACTTGTCGACACTTGAGCAGGGGATACTCACCGGATTATTAGCCGGGTACTTCCTGCACAATGTTTTTGTTTTCGACAATTTAATCAGTCACTTACTTTTCTTCGGCGTTTTAGCCTATATCCACTTTGTCAGTACAAATTCTGTGGTCTCGGCCAGCAAGCAGTCAAAATATTCCAGTTACACTTGGGTCTCGGTTGTGGCTCCGATCGCTGTGGTAGTACTTATGATCGTGGTGATCTATCAAGTCAATGTTGTTTCCATAAAAGCCAATCGTTCGCTTATTAAAGCTCTACAAACCAGCAATAATCCGGAAGAAAGTTTACAGCATTATGAGCAATCTTTTTCACATCGCACGATTAGTACGATCGAAGCTTCGGAGCAACTGGTTACTCAAGCACTCAATTACTATGGCAATGAGCAAGTCACGCCAGAAATTAAGAATCGTTATGTTGATTTGGCAACTACTAAACTTGAGCAAGTGATTGTTGATTCTGCACCCAATGCTCGCTACCACTTCTTTCTTGGTACGCTCTACGGCAGTGTCGGTAATTTAGATCAGGCGCTAGTGTCGCTCGAAGAAGCCCATCGCTTGTCGCCTAAGAAGCAAACTATCACTTTCCAATTAGCCAATGCCTACTATGCAAAAGGAGAAGTCCAGAAAGCTTTTGACCTTTTACTTGAGGCTTACCAATCTGCTCCGGCATTTGAACAGGCCGCCGATCGCTTAATAAACATTGCGGCCCAAATGAAAAATTTTGAGCTTGTGCTCAAGCTTTGGCAGGAGAAAGTGGCTCGTACTCCTAACAATACTCAATATCGCGCGTCCCTCGCCGCCGCTTATTTAGCGGCTGGCGATAAAGCCAAGGCCATCACCACCCTCGAAGAAGCTGTAGAATTGGATCCGAGCTTCAGAAAAGAGGCCGATATTTACATCAAACAAATTAACTCTGGACGGACGCTGTAAAGTAGTTTAGTCTGGAATCAGAATCGCAATCCCTTCCTGTATTGGGAGGTCGCTCCGTTAGGGGTCTGGCCGCAACTCTCCGGCTCGTAGAGAGAGGTTGTTCTTCGAAAGGAGGCCACTGTGGCCGCAAAAACGTTACAAGGTAGAGATACCGAGTACCAGGCTAAATTTGGGGTTGAGGGTGGGGGTAACATTGATTTCATTACCGCCCTGACTAGACCCTTCTTTTCTCCGCCCTTGCTTTTCTTAGTGCGACCCTTTAACCAAGTCGAAAAACTTCCAATCTTGATCACCAGTGCCAGAGACAAATACCGTATTAACACGGACCGGTCTCGGTGGGAAATAAGGGGCCTACTTTTAAGCGAGAGGTTTTCTCGGAAGGAGAAGGGTCAAGCTGTTTATGCAGAAGTCGAACTTGACTACAGCACATACACCCGACGAGGTGAACTTCGCGTTTTGTCTCACGACCAACCGCCACCGATTGTCGAGGTTGTCGAATGGTGCCAGATGGTTGCTCGTGCTAATAAGACAGTAGGTCAAGTTCTTGAGGTAAGGCGAGAGAGTTCAGCTTCTACTCAGCGGGGTATCATAGAGCTAGCGGAATTCTACAACGACCGTTTCATGATCCAATGCTTGGGATTTTTTGAATCGCGGAACTCTGAATGGGTTAAATTGGATGAGAGGAAGAACCAACTCCAATGCATGATACCCCATAGAGACCCAGATGCTCCTAAGCCCTTAATTTTCCGGGATGGTCGGATCATGTTTGAATCTGCCTTTGGCGACTGTCGTACATATGGCACGATTTACCCTCGAACAACGATCACTTGGTAGTTTGAGTTCTCGTTTCAAGACAGCACCGCGCTTGGTAGCAATACTTAGCGCGGCTTTTTTAGTTATCCCCAGCACCCTTGACACGGGACTTTCTTTCTGATAGGCTAGGGGGGTGAGTGTGGGCTCCGACGTTACAGTCGGAGTGCGCTCTTAAAGTATAGATGTCTTGCGTAAGTCCCCGCGATCTGCGGGGTTTTACGTGTCTGGCGATTTATGCATATAATAAAGGGCTTCGCGCCTTGTTGTGGCCAGCGATCGCACTCATATAAAGACATTTAGTTTTTGGAGCTTGCACTCGCTGGCCTCACCTGGGCAGGAAGCACATTTTATGCGTTACACTTGGACATCAATTGCCATCCTTTTTATCTGGATTTCGGCTTCAATCCTCATGGTTTCGACGAAATTGCCTGATCCAGAGGTGTTCTTTTTGTTTTTAATGATAATCACAGTTGTTTTGTCATATATTGGGTTTAGGTCTAAATAAATGCTTCATAATATCTTCGCATTCTTTAAGCGGCTGACCACAGTCGTTGGGTTAATCGTTCGGCTGGTCAGGCATCGTGATCTTAAGCCGGAAGTCCGCTTCCGGATGTTTTTCGAGTCTGCCGGTGGGGCTTTCCTCAAGCTTGGGCAGATTCTTTCGCTCCGGCATGATCTTGTGCCGCCAGCTTATGCGGAGGAGTTACTCCACCTACTGTCGCACGTTAAAGAATTATCGTTTGAGGAAATGGAGAAGGTTTTTGTACAAGAATTGGGTCAAAACCCTAAACAATTTTTTGCGAAATTTGAAGAAAAGGCGATCGCTTCGGCTTCAATCTCCCAAGTTTACCGAGCTACATTGAAAACCGGGGAGGAAGTAGCGGTTAAAATCCAGCGCCCCTCTGTGGCCGAGACTTTCGAACTGGATTTTATTCTAGCGACCTTCTTGGGTTGGTTGATCGGTGTTTTCCATCTCTTTGATTCGCTTCAGATTAAGGACGTTGTAAGCGAGTTTGTGTCGTGGACAAAGAAAGAGCTTGATTTCCGGCAGGAACTCCACAACGCCCAAGCACTGTACGCGCACAGCGCGGCGCACCCCCGAACGATAATTCCCCGTTACTTTGCCGAATACTCAACCAAACGAGTTCTGGTGAGCGAATTCCTGATAGATATTTTTCCACTCGATAATTTGTTGGTTGAGCTAGAGAATCATAAGGATTTGGCTGGTACGCTTAAACAAAACCACCAGATTGATGTTGAGGAGTTGGCTTATTATTTTGTTTTTGATCTGATGCGTCAGTACTATATTGACGGCTTTTTCCATGCTGATCCGCATCCAGCCAACGTTTTTTTTGCGCCAAACAACCTCTTGGGCTATTTTGATTTTGGGATAATTGGTCAGGTGGGTGAAAGTCGGCTCAATTTAGCGCGGATTATTTACGGTCTCTCAAATCAGGATTTAAACTTTGCCAGTAAATATTTTCTGGCTTTCACTAAGCGGGCTGTGGAGCAAGAGATAGAGCTGGTTAAAAAGAAGGAGCAGGAAACCTTTCTGCGTTACGCCAAAGTTATCGATAAATTAGAAGAGATTATGATCGATAATTTGCGAACTGATCTGGAAAAGATTCTTAAACCATGGTACGAAGCGATCGAGGGGGGTACTTTCCACCACGGGCATTCTTCAGCCGTTTTCTCTAAACTGATTCTGAAGATGCGTGATTACAGTATTTATCTGCCAAGCGAAGTGGTAATCTTTTTCCGGACTTTAGTGATTGCTGAAATGGTGGCCTTACGACTGGCGCCCAACTTTGATATTATGAGAGCGCTTAATCGCTTTTTCGCTACCTATTCTTTGGGCGAAATTGAGCGAGAGGTGATTGCCCGGACCCACCAGGTGCCATTGGGGGAGAAAATTGACTCCACTTCTCACTTAAGTTTTGAAGAACTGCGGGAGTTGAAGTGGCGAGAGAAGGAGCAGTTATCGTTTGCTAAAGAACGTCTGGTCAATTTGATCTGTCACTACGCCGAGCAATACGAAGAAATCCGCGAATTATTAAAATCATAAAAATATCTTACGAAATACCCTTGGACGGCCTTATCACTGACAATCATTTGGATCGCTACCACCTATATTGTGCTTAAAAAAGACGGTCTCAATGTCAATTATGTTCTTCTAGTGACGCTTGTGGGTACAATCATTATTTCGTTGATTGGTTTCCGCGCTCCGAAAATAAAATAATTTTTATAAGTTATCCACACTTGCACAAAAAAATAAAAAAAATAAATTAAATTTTGTTATAATTAAACCGCTAGTGATGACTATTACGGGGTCGAAGGTTTATTAAAAATTTCTAACAAAAAATTTTACACATGGCTAAGAAAAAAAAGGCAGTCAAGAAATCTGCGAAGAAAACTACGAAGCGCAAAAAGGGTGGTAAGAAGCGCAAATAGTTTTTACGACAAGTTTTCGAAAAACTCCCCCGCTTGGCGGGGGAGTTTTTTTTGCGCTTAGCGCGTGGTAGACTCTAACTAATGTCTTGGTTTAAACAAATCTTTTCGCGAGAGGTTGGCGGATCAACCACACACCTAGAGCCAATAGTCAAACAAATTAATGATCTTGAATCAGCAATTAAGGCTTTATCAAATGACGAACTTAAAGCCAAAACCACGTATTTTAAGTCCCAACTATTAGAAGGTAAGATTCTAGATGACATTTTGCCCGAGGCTTTTGCTTGTGTCCGAGAAGCATCCAGACGCACGCTTGGCCAGAGGCATTTTGACGTTCAGCTTTTGGCTGGTGTCGTACTCCACAGGGGTGGCATTGCTGAAATGAAAACTGGCGAGGGTAAGACTTTGATGGCCACTCTTCCTGTCTACCTCAATGCCCTCCAAGGAGAGGGTGTGCATGTTGTTACCGTCAACGACTACTTAGCCCGCCGTGACGCGGTGTGGATGGGGCAAATTTATGATGCGCTTGGTTTGTCGGTAGGCATCATCAATCACCAGTCGTCTTATTTATACGACGCCGCACATCAAGAAGTTGATACCGAACGCGACCAGAAAGGCGCCTTCCACGTGGTTGACAAGTTTTTAAAACCAGTTACGCGTCGCGAGGCTTATGCCGCCGATATTACTTACGGTACAAATAACGAATTTGGTTTTGACTATTTGCGTGACCATCTTTCTTACAAACCTGAACAAGTAGCCCAAAATATTGGTGGTGCTAATACTCGTTACGCTTATGCCATTGTTGACGAAGTTGATTCAGTTTTGATCGACGAAGCCCGAACACCGCTTATTATTTCTGCGCCAGTAGCCGAGTCCGACAGTCTTTATAAAACTTTCGCTAAAATTGGAGCGCAACTTGAAGCGCCGGCTGATTATACGATTGATGAGAAGATGAAAGCGGTGAGTTTGACCGAAGAGGGTATCAGTAAGGCGGAGAAGTTGCTTGGGATCGATAACATCTATACCGAGCGCGGTGTGGTGTATGTTCACCAACTAGAAACAGCGGCTCGGGCCAAGGCCCTTTTTATCCGTGATCGCGAGTATGTAGTTAAAGATGGAGAAATCATAATTGTTGACGAGTTTACCGGTCGTTTGCAACCCGGTCGTCGTTGGTCGGATGGCTTACATCAGGCGGTGGAAGCCAAAGAAGGTGTAGCCGTTAAGCAAGAAACGCGGACCTACGGCAGTATCACCCTCCAAAATTATTTTAAACTTTATCGCAAACTGGCTGGTATGACGGGTACGGCCCTAACCTCGGCTGAAGAGTTTCGCAAAGTCTACGGACTAGATGTGGTGGTTGTTCCCACTAATCGCACGAGCGCGCGTAAGGATCTGACCGATCAAATTTTTATTACCGATCAAGGCAAGCTCCAAGCGATTAGTCGCAAGATTAAGGAGTTGCATCAACGTGGTCAGCCGGTCCTCGTGGGCACGGTCTCGATTGATAAGAACGAGCAGGTCGCGGCTTATCTCTCGCGTGAAGGTGTGCCGCACCGTCTTTTGAATGCCAAAAACAACGAACAAGAAGGCGAGATCATCGCTCAAGCCGGTCGTAAGGGGAGCGTGGTTATCGCCACCAACTTGGCCGGTCGCGGTGTCGACATTAAACTTGGCGGCGCTTTGGCGACGCCCGAGGAATATGAAGAAGTAAAAGCGCTTGGTGGGCTATTTGTGCTCGGCACTGAGCGTCATGAGGCACGGAGGATCGACAACCAACTTCGTGGTCGTTCGGGTCGGCAGGGCGATCCTGGTACGACCCAATTCTTTATTTCGCTCGACGATCAGCTAGCTCGCGTCTTTGCTTCCGACAAAATCAAAGCGATGATTAAACGCATGGGTATGCCCGAAGATCAGCCGATCGAGAATCGTCTCGTGGCTAAAGCGATCGAGAGCGCCCAAGCCAAGATCGAAGGCATGAACTTTGATGTGCGCAAACACCTTCTCGAGTACGACAACGTCCTTAATCATCAGCGGACGATTGTTTATACTCGCCGGCAAAAGATTTTGTTTGGCGATGCCGACCTACTTCTCGCCGAACTAACGGATGCTACTACTAGTGCCCTGCCTGCCGGCAGGCAGGTTTTCCCAGATGATGAAGACGAGCAGAAAACTTTCTTGGCAAAAGTTGGCAACCAAAAGACAGAGTGGGGCGAAGAGGTGTGGCAGGGGACGGTTCGGCAGATCTTGCTCCAGTCAATCGATCTCTTTTGGCTCGAACATTTGGAGGGTATGGATTATCTTAAGAATAGTGTTCGTCTACGCGCCTACGGTCAGCGTGATCCCCTTGTTGAGTATCAAAAAGAGGGTTTATTACTTTATCGGACACTAAAGAGTAAAATTGATATTCAGGCGGTTGATATGCTCTCGCATTTGGAAAAGGCGCCGACTTTCACACCTAAAGAAAGTGTGAAAGTTGTCCCGAGCGAAGTCGAGGGACTCAAAGTCAGCCGTAACGATCCTTGCCCCTGTGGTAGTGGTAAAAAGTACAAAAAATGCCATGGTCAGTAATTTCTAGTTATTTTTATCCCCATTTTTAGCTAAAAAACCGGCAGAGAAAAGCCGGTTTTTTGCTATAATTTAGTTAATTAAATAGTTATGAAATTAGCGGCCTTTATGAGGAAGGGAGTTTTTTGCATGGTAGTGTTGTTTGTTGTAAGTATTTTCCCCACCCCCGCCTCCGCCGCCCCCAACTACCAACTCAACTACCAAGCCAAACTCACTAACGCTAGCGGG
>CAYIFC010000019.1:0-11289 GCA_964362645.1 uncultured Candidatus Saccharibacteria bacterium | reverse complement strand
TTATTTTATTTTTTTTAAGCAATAAACCCTACTTATTACCCCCCCCCCCTTAAGAGCTTAGCCTTGGAGGATTTGCGTCGGACGACGAAAGTTGCATGAAAAAGTGACTATGCTATACTGACCCCATCACCACGAAAAGTCCCCTCGCAGGCTCGTCCTGCGAGGGTCCTTTTCATTTTAGGCTAATTTTGTTTTTTAAGTCGTTCATAAAGGCAATATTTTTCTTGGCAAATTTTTTAAGTAACGCCGAATATTTGTGGCGATTTGGAACAAGAACTGTTTGAAGTTTATTGTTTTCAAACAAGTACTGGATCAGACAATAAAAATCGCCGTCACCAGTTGCAATTACAGCTTTATCAAAATTAGAGAACTGAATCATAGTGTGCAAAACCAATTCGGCATCAACATTACCCTTGATCGTGCCGTCTTTATAAGTAAGGACGGGTTTAAAAATACAGACAAAACCTGCTTCTTGTAACTTAATATACAAATCGTTATTCCCCTCAATATAACCGATAAAGAGATAGGCTTTTTGTACTTTGTAATGCTCTTTTAAGTAAACCCCAAACCTTTTCCAATCAATATCCCAACCCTGAGATTTAATTGATAAATAAACATTTTGACTATCGATGAAGGCGTAATTATTCATCAAACTCTTACTCCTAATGCCTAAACCCTACTTCTTCCCTGCAACTAACTTAGCCACGCCGGCCTTACGGCGAGCGGCGGTAGCCTTCTTGATGATTCCGCGCTTGGCGGCCTTGTCGATCGCCTTGTAAACACGAGCTAAAGCGTCGGCTTGAGGCGCTTTCTTAAAACCTTTGATTGACTCCTTCATGGCGCGCAGGCGGCCAATATTAAACTGCCGTTTATTGCGCGAAGCGCGGAGGGCCTTCTTAGCTGATTTGGTTATCGGCATAAATATGTTATGAAAGGGATGCTATCATATAAAACAATGATTGGTCAATTAACTGGCACGGTGGCTCAAGTTGGCCTTAAGGCGGCGATCCTTAAGGTTGGCGGCGTCGGCTACCGTCTCGCCCTCACACCTGACGCCCTAGCCCAGCTTAAAACGGTGGGCGACAAGGTGATTACCCTCTGGACCTACCTGGCTGTCCGCGAGAACGCCCTTGATCTCTATGGCTTTATCTCCCCCGACGAATTGGCCATCTTTGAGCTCTTAATCACGGTGCCGAGTATCGGCCCGAAGACAGCGCTCGGTGTGTTAAGTCTCGTAACGCCGGCCGCGCTCCGCCAAGCTGTGGCCTCGGGTGACGCCGGTCATCTTACGCGCGTTGGCGGCTTAGGCCGTAAAAGCGCCGACAAGATCGTCCATGCTTTAGCCGACAAACTCGGTAGCTTGAGCTCAAGCGAGACGACGCCACACAACCAAACCGACGCCGATGTGGCCGAAGCTCTTAGAACGCTCGGCTACACCGACGAACAAGTGCGCCGTGCCATGAAGAATCTCCCGGCCGACATTACTGACCCAGGCCAAAGAGTTAAAGCCGCACTTAAAATCCTAGCGAAATAACTTATGGAGCCGAAACTCTGGCTAGAAAAAACTTTAAAGATTGGGCGAGCGATCATCCCCCGCTCTATTTTTACAGCCGCCCAGCCAATCTACCATTTTCTTTTAGCGCTCTTGGGCGCAATTATTTATCGCTTTCCG
Source organism: uncultured Candidatus Saccharibacteria bacterium (assembly GCA_964362645.1). Classification (GTDB taxonomy): domain Bacteria; phylum Patescibacteriota; class Minisyncoccia; order Phycocordibacterales; family JACOZG01; genus CAYIFC01. The sequence goes on along the minus strand of CAYIFC010000019.1, from coordinate 9,617 downwards.
TCGCGCCAACTTTATGTCCTAGCCGTGACTGGGACCAAGGGCAAAACTTCAACCATCGAAGTCGCCAATGCTATCTTAGAAGCGGCCGGCAAAAAGACGGCGATTGCTAGCACTTTGCGAATTAAAATTGACGCGAGCTCGCAACCTAACAAATTTAAAATGACGATCCAGGGTCGTTTCTTTCTCCAACGCTTTCTCCGCGAGGCGGTTAAAGCCGGTTGCACACACGCCCTAATCGAACTGACCTCCGAAGGCGCCAAGCAGTTCCGTCATCGCTTTATTGCGCTCGATGCTCTCATCTTTACCAACCTGGCGCGTGAGCACATCGAAGCTCACGGATCGTACGAGAACTATCTGTTGGCTAAACTCTCGATTGCCACAGCCCTAGCCAACTCGCGCAAACCGAACAAATTAATGATCGTTAATGGGGATGATCCGGTGAGTGAAAAATTTCTGGCGACAGTTGGTAATCAAGCCACAGGAGTTAAGTATTCTCTTAACCAAGCCAAACCGTGGCAAGCGAGCGAAAACGGCGGATCACTCACGTTTAAGAGTACTGAAATCAGGACCAAACTACCCGGCACCTTTAATCTCCAAAATATTTTGGCGGCGGCAACGTGGGCGCAACGAAACAATATAAATATAGAAACGATTAAAATCGGGATTGAAAATCTTAAGATGATTGGTGGCCGGATGGAACGGATTGAGGGAAAAGGCTTCCCTGTCATCGTTGATTACGCTCACACGCCCGAGTCACTCCAGGCGGTGTACCAAACTTTCGCCGGACGAGGTAAGGTCTGCCTGCTCGGCTCTACTGGCGGCGGTCGGGATCGTTGGAAGCGCCCCGTAATGGGCCGCATCGCCGGTGAGCATTGCCGCGTTGTTATTCTTGCCAACGAAGATCCTTACGACGAAGATCCGGTAGCGATCGTGAACGAGATCGCGCGGGGAATGTCTTCAACCAAACCACAAATTGTTCTGGATCGGCGCACGGCGATCCGCGCCGCTCTACTAGAGGCGAAACCGGGCGAAGTAGTGATCATTACCGGGAAGGGCACCGATCCTTACATTATGGGCCCAAAAGGCCAGAGAACACCTTGGTCAGATGCGGAGGTGGTAAAAGAAGAGTTAGAAAAACTAGAAGCTAAAAGCCAGAAGCTATCTTCCCATGCCCGAACTCCCCGAAGTTGAGACCTTACGACGCGACCTCTCTCCCCTCCTCTCCGAACAAACAATCACTCACGTTAAAATATTTTGGCCAAAAGCTGTTGCCCCCTTAACTCCACGACAGTTCGCCGCGAGATTAAAAAATAAAATAATAAAAAAAGTAGAACGGCGGGCGAAAATGCTAATTATCCATCTAACTGATGGAAATTTTTTGGTCATCCATCTTAAAATGACTGGACAATTAATCTTTACACCTAAAAAGGGAGGAGTGATTATGGGGGGTCACTCTGGGCCACTGGGGCATACTCGAGTTAGTTTTAATTTTAAAAGTGGCGCGCGGCTCGACTTTAACGATCTACGCAAGTTCGGTTGGATGCGATTAATGACGACCGAAGCACTAGAGAAAATTACAAACAATCTTGGCCCCGAACCTCTTGAAACGCTAACTAAGTCAGCATGGGAAAAGATTTTAAACCGTTATCCTCAGCGCACCCTCAAGCAAGTTCTCCTCGACCAAACCTTGATCGCTGGTTTAGGCAACATCTACGTTGATGAGGCCTGTCATCGCGCCAAAGTAAGACCAGAGCGACGCGCAGAGTCTATAACTACTAGTGAGGGGCAGAGCCTGCGACGAGCAATCATGGCCGTTTTGCGCCACTCCCTGCGCCATGGCGGCACCTCTTCACGCGACTATCGCCGGGCGAGTGGCGCGAAGGGTGGCTTCCATGCACACTTGCGCGTCTACGGCCGAGGTGGTAAACCTTGCCTTAAGTGCCGTCGGCCGATTACCAAAAGTAAGCACGCCGGACGCGGCACCCACTATTGCGCTTATTGCCAAAAATGACCACAACCACTTTACCCAAAATCTTAATCGGAGTCGCTGTCGCCGGAATTTTTCTTATTGGTATTTTGCTCATCCGACAATCAAACCAAGTTAATCACTTTATTTTATCAAAAGAGGGCGGCTACTTCGTCCTCACAGCCAATCCCAGTAACCAGCAATCGTTCGACGTGAGTAATTGGAAAATCGGAACCGACCCTACCAACTCGATTGAATTGGGGGAAGCGATCCAAGTCTTCCGTATTGGGCAAATCGCTAACCTTGAACCGATTATTTTAGCCCCGGGCGAAAGATTGGTAATCAATTATGGTCAGTCGCCGCTCGGCGACTCTTTCCGGCTCCAGCAATGCAGCGGCCTCTTAGCTCAATTCCAAAACTTTGAACCGCCACTGTCGGCTTCGATCGAATTTGGGACCGACTACCTCACCTGCCTCGACCGTCATCTTGTTGAGCCAAACTTCTTTCTCCCCGAATGGCGAGTGTATTTAAATCAATCTACGGCACCAATTTGGTGGGATAAAAATTTAATTAAAGTGTTTAATAATGATAAGATAATGGCATGGTTTTAAGCCTCTTCCCTACCCTCCTTGATTTCGCCCTTTTGGGGCCAGTAATTCTGCGCTTAGCGATAACGATTGTTTTTTTTATTCAATCCAAAACAAATTTAAAACAAAACAGAAAGGCCGAGGCTGGACTCCAGACAATTATTGGCGTCTTACTTTTAATCGGCCTTTACACTCAAGGCGCGGCCCTCGCTGGTTTAGTTTTAATAATTCGCGATTTTAAGAAAAAACAAATCAACAGTCAGCTTTTTATCCTCTTGCTCGCCATCCTCCTTTCCCTCCTCTTCCTCGGCCCCGGCCTCTGGGCCTTTGACCTTCCGCTCTAAAATAGGTAATCTTTTGTTTACCCGCCCGTAGCCCTGATGTTACAGTCGGGGTCCCGACCTTATAGAGCATCGGGGCTCAGTAAATATAATAGTTTATAATTTATAAAGACCGCCCGTAGCTCAGTTGGTAGAGCAGTTGCCTTTTAAGCAAACGGTCGCAGGTTCGATTCCTGCCGGGCGGACAAAATGATAAAATTAAACTTATGAAAAACAAACTAGCGACATGGAGTTGGGTCTTACCCATCTTTGCTTTTATCTTTGGACCGACAGCAGGGATAATTGCTAATTCAATAGGACGTTGTGGTTATATTAATTTCGCAACAAATAATCAAACTTTCGGGTGCTCATTCGTGAGCAGTCCTATTTTCCCATTCTTGATAATTGGAGTGGTAATAACTTTAGGTATTTTAGGCTTAGTGTTTGGAATTGTTACCCTAGCAAAAATAAGAAAAAATCCTACTATCCCCGGGAAAGATGCAGCAATTATTGGTATTATTTTTAGTTTAATTTTATTTATTTCTATTGTTTGGTTCTTGCTTTATATTTTATCAGCAATATCTGGTTTGAACGGTATTTTATAACTTAATAAATCAAATAATATTAAGCTGGAATAAGTTTCATTCCGGCTTCTTTTATTAGAGTCGTCTCAAGCAAAGCCGTGAAAGCTAAACCCTTATCATCTTTTGTTTCTTTGGGATCTAAAACTATTACTTCTTCTTTATTGTTACTAAGAAGTTCTTTGCATAAATTACTGAAAGATTTGTGATGTTTCAGGAAGTTCTCTTTAAAATACTCGATCATCACGCCTTGGGGTTTAAAGTTTTCATCCAAATATAAGGCATATTCATCTGTAACTTGATGCAACTGAGCATTATCAGAAATCTTTTCCGGCGAATAAAACAAACTTCCCTCTTCTTTATCAAAAGTAAGAACCCATTGCTCCTGTTCGGCAACAATTGGGATATTCTTAACGGCTTCAATTAATTGTTTAGTGGTCATTTTTATAGATAAGTTTTGTTTTCCCTTCTTCTTTAATAAAGTCGGGGCGGTAAGCAGTAATTACAAAATAAGGCTCTTGGGAAGTTTCAATTACCACCTTCACATATCTATCTCGACCGTTAGCTGTATATTCATACCTATAATACACATGCCTACTATAATTTGCCAGGTCCTGATAAACAAAGTCCGGTTTCTCAATTGCTTGCCTCACCCTTTCGATAAAACCTTCTTCTCTTAATTCAGGATGTTTAGCCCCCTTACTGCTTCTCTGATCCTCGGTAAAAACGACTCGGTCGGAGCAATAATTACGTGTCTGGATACAATATTTAACCATTTTGGGCGTCAATATTACCTTAAGTAACTAACATAGCCAGCAATCGGAGACAAGTACTACTTCTCCAAAATTAGTTGCTCGAGGGCGAGAGGGAGGTCTGTGACGCCGCGGCGGGCGCAGTGGTAGGCTTCTATTAAGCGCGCTGACATCGCTGCTAATTCTTTATACCCATCATCATGATCACTACTCTTAGCACTAAGTAGCGTTTTAACCTTCCAGGCGAGCGGGTAGAAGAATTCTTCCCCCGCCACCCCCTCCTCTCGCAAGTGAGTAAACATGACCCACGCATCTTTGCGCCGACCAGCAACAAGCGCACTAGCGAAAGCAAAGATTTTATTACTCCGCTCTTTCTTCTTATTTACCCCCACTTCTTTTAATTCAAACTTCTCGATCTTCCCCCCAATTTTCTCTATTTTTTTCAAAACAACCGCGGGCAACTTTTCTTCAAGCCAAATGAAAGCGTGATCTGACCCGGCCATCAATTCGAGATTCATTTCGATAATTTCAGGCGCACCATCCGCGCTCCAAACCTCGTCTAGTAAAACAATAAATTTTTGATCGAACAGAGTCTGCCCCACCAAAAGTTCTTCCAGTCGTTCGAGCAAAAGCTCTTCGCCGTAGAGACGAAAGACGCTCACGCCCGGGCGTTTGGCGGCGAGGGTCTGGGCCGCCGCGCGCCACTTGGCGCGCGCTTTCGCAGTATCTGAACCATGGATTAAGTAGATCATTTTAAAACTAGGCCAACCGGCGCATGGTCGGAGCCCATCACTTCGGGCAAAATAAACGCCTCTTTAACGCGCGGCACCAAGCCAGAGCTAACGAAAAAATAATCAATTCGCCAGCCCACATTGCGCTCACGCGCCCCACTCAACTGATCCCACCAACTGTAATGACCGGGGCCGGGATGGAAGAGGCGGAAGGTATCCACAAAGCCGGCATTCATCACACCGTCGATCCAAGCCCGCTCTTCAGGTAAGAAGCCAGAGACTTTGGCATTCTCTTTCGGTCGCGCCAAATCAATCTCCTTGTGAGCTGTGTTCACATCACCGGTAAAGATAACTTGCCGGCCACTCTTTAATAACTTCTTAACATACACCAAGAACTCGGCGTAGAACTTGAGCTTATAGAGCAAGCGCTCCGGCCGCGCCTTGCCATTAGGAAAGTAGACATTGAGCAAAACGAAGTCATTGTAATCTACTTCAATCACTCGCCCCTCTTGCGACAAAAGTGAATTGGGACCAAAATCGGTTTTAAAATTTTGCGGCGCAAGTTTAGAATAAACAGCCACGCCACTGTAACCCTTCTTTTCCTGGCACACATTCCACGCCACATCGTAGCCATCACCGGGTTCTTGTAATTCTTGGGCTAAATCACTAATTTTAGAAATCTTGGTCTCCTGCAAACACACCACATCATATTTATTTTTCTTAATCCATTCCACAAAGTTAAGCTTACCCATCGAGCGCAAACCATTAACATTCCACGAGATAAGAGTCGTCATTCTGCGCATTATAACGAAACGCAAAACCCTCCGCCATAGAGCGCGAAGGGTTTAAAAAATCAGAATAAAGGTAGGGGAATAACTACGGAGTAGGGGTGGTGGTAACAGTGCCTTCAGTTGAAGTCGGAGTGGTGTCGACCGGAGCCGCCGGTGACCACATTTTCCAGACAATAAAAATCACCACAACAATGACAACCAGCCAAATTAATTTTTTCATGAAGATAAAGATTAGTGATAGAACTCTCGACCAAACTTACCGACAGAATAATAAACGGTTTATTTAAATCGAGCAAGCGCTTGGCCGGCGGCCTGTCGATAAGTGCAGTAGTCGCACTCGCTGGAAGCTGGAGGTAGAGCCTCGCTCATAAGGCAATCATTGATCTTGCCCAACACACCTTCAACCCAACTGTAGTTGCCCTCGTAAGGCAGGAGGGTAACGTCGAACTCGAGCCGCGCATCGAAGGCCTCGCGATCTTTCTTCCCATTAGCGTAAACAAAGTAAGCGGTGGGCGAAACCTTAAAACCGTTCTGGTGTAAGAGCCATTGATAGATCTCCACCTGATTTTTGTAGCCCCTCTGCCAGTCGGCATCAAGATTAACCTCCGAGTCTTTGCTCGTCGCCTTATAATCCACCACGATCAACTCCCCCGCTTCGTTTTGCCAGACGTCATCGAGCGCGCCGGTAATTAAAAGATTGGTGGCGGAGTGGAGATATTGAATACCCACAAAGTTCTCGCGCCACTTATCGAGCTCGGCGTGCTGGAAAGGCACGGCTTTGAGACCGTAAGCGGCCATGAGGGGGTGCGGCGTCTTGCCGGCGCGATGACGGTCAAACTCTTTCTTAAGCAAATGGTCAACAGCGGAGTTGAGGTTAAAAGGGTAACCCGGCGGCTCGCCGACACCCAAACGCCGATCGAGATAGAAACAGCGCGCGCAACGCAGAAAGACCTCGATCTTCGACCGGCTCAAGCGAAACGGCTCCTTGCCCGGCCCATTAACCGCCGGATCAAACAAATTCTTACTCCTTTTCCCCCTATAAAACTCACTCATGCGCGCAATTGTAGCATAAGTAACTTTTTCGAAATTCCCCACCCTCGGCAATGCCTCAATATCCCCAAATACGAACAAAGCGAGTGATCATCAATCTCACCCCTTGCCGCCCGCTTTAAAATTCTGTTTTTGGTTTTTGTTCGTAAAACTCGGTGATGGGAACGGATTACATAACCTAAATAATCAATGCCTTGATTTAATTTGCGTAGTTTTATCTTCCCTTCATGCAAATCTAGTTTTAGAGAGCGATTAAGAAACTGACGGATTGGTAAAACTAATTGTTTAAGATATTGTGGGTCACCAGAAAGAATAACGTCGGGAGGAGGCAACGCCTCCCGACATTTCGTAATTAATAGGCAAACCGCTATCCCGCTCGCCATGACCCAGAAATCGCAGAACGAGACCGATTGTATTAGCCAGAACTAATTTTAGTCCAAAAGAAGACCCAGTTGCAAGAAGCAACTGGGTCGGAATTCGAATCAGTGTTAAAGAAAAAAGGGGAAAGGGTTAAACTGCCAAACGCGAACGAAGGTCGTCGCGCCTGCGCTGCGGATCGTATCAGAAGACTCTGACCTTGCGACCGTCGCAGCTCCAGTCGACGTCCGGCACGACGCCGTCCGAGTAACGAGAACCTGCACAAAGGGTGAAGTTCTTGTCGTCGAGATGTTCACCCTCAGTGGCGATAATGTAGGCCATCTCTACCAACAGTCGTTCGAGAAGGGTGGTGCCTTGATGCCCTCGCTCCTTCAGCTGCTCGGCCGAGAAGTTTTTGAACTCCTCATCGGCTTCGACGTTAGGAGCGAAAGAGATGGCGTAAGCCCCCGTCTTTATGGGATCGCGGTCGTTGTGAGGTACGGCAACATCAAGATCATCAGCGTAGGTGTAGACAGTGAAGTTGTACTTCTCACCCAACTTGCGCAGACCAGTGAGTGTCTGATTGAGTGTAACCCTAAGCACTGGCTCGATCCAACGGTTGGGTTGGTTTTTGGTCGCCATCAGTTCGGCCAAGGCTTGCTCGCTGGTTGAGGCACCGATCGCGTCGTAAACTTGCTTCCAGATGGCGGGGGTCAGGACGACTCTACCGAAAATTTTACCCAACGCCGCCTTGAGTTCAGCTTGATTGTCACACCAACGTTTCATTTCTCCGCGCGACAAACGTGGGAGTTGACGCACGACCGAACCGGCAAATTCAAACATCAAACCTGTGGTTTCGCTTACTTCCGAGGCTGTACCATGACACATGGCTGTTCCTCATCTTTCTTTTTTCGAGGTTCTCGGTTGCTAGGACATTCCTGCAACTCTACCTCTATTATATGCATAGATTTATAAATCTGTCAATGGTTTGGACTAAAAATGCCTGCCTGCTCGCCTCGCTGGAGCTATGGCGAAGCGGGCCGGCAGGCAGGGCCTGGTTGAGACGCAAAACCGTCCCGACGTACGTCGAGACGGTTTCTGGTTAATTACAGAATTAGGGCTTAGTCCTCGTCTTCTTCGTCAGTCTGAAAAGATTTGACCGGAGAAGTGGCTGCATTGCCAGCGGCATCGGTAGAGCCAATGATGTAGTAGTAAGTAGTTGAGGCCGCCAAACCGTTAATCTTTACACTGTGCGAAGTCACCATTTTGCTATTTTTAATCGTGCGGGTAGTACTAGCGTTAGTAACAGGTGGGTTAACGAAGCTCCACCAGACTTGGCTTGTGGACTTCTCGTTAGTCTGCCAAGTAACTTTGGCTTCATTCTCTTTTATATCATCCGTATCGATTCGGCTAAGAACTGGTGCCGTTATATCACCAGTCGGGGTGGTAGTGGCCGGAGTGGTGGTTGGAATAGTTGGATAAACGCCACCCAACTTCTTCCAAATCCCGGGAGCCCGCAAGAAACCATGGGGGATCTTGCCTGACTTGCCGGCGCCATGGAGTAGGAGTTCGTTAATCTTTTTGATTGTTTTATCATCTAAACTGTCGTCATCGTCGTCAGAATCATCGTCCTCATCGTCATCACTATCGTCGTCGCTTTCTTCAGCATCGTTGTCGTCACTGTCATCATCAGAATCGTCGTCATTTACTTCGGTCGTTTCAACAAACTTCTTTTTGAACTTACCAAGCGCCTTGGCCGTTAATGGTCCGTAATAGCCAGTGATGTAGCCTTCGGGGTATATTTCTGGGTCTGTGGCCAAAAGTTCTTGAAGAATCTTAACCTCTTCGCTCGACATACCCACCGAAAGTTTCTGGGTAAGCTTGAGAACGTTGACGTAAGAGCTTTGAACCAATTGCTGTTGGGCAGTAAGATCTCTGATTTGCTGCTGGAGAACAGCGATTTGATTGAGTAAATTCTGAATCGTGGCCTCACTCAAGGTGGCTTGGGCCGAAGCGGTCACGGGTGTAAACACAACAGCGGCCAACAGGAGCATCGGGGCCAAGAGAAATAATTTTTTCATAATGTTGTTTTAACTAATTAATTAACGAGTAATGACTAGTAATTTAAGTGGCGAGGGCTTCTCACCCACCATTCCCATTTTAACCCGCTTCATCGATGGGGACAATGTGAGTTCTCGAACACAAAGAAACCGCCGGCAACGCAAAGCGTCGCACGGCGGCTAATTGAAATCTATCGAAAAAATTAAGGACTGAGCAAGGCCAGAGCTCGAACTAGCTGCATTTTGAATTGCCGTTCGTGCAATCCTTTACGGGAAAGTATCCCAGTGATCAAAGCAAGAAGGGCGAACAGTAATCCGACACAGAAATAAAGTCGGCTTAAGTAAGCCCTAATTGTGGGGGTTGAAGAAAGAGTGACAGGGTCGTAAGCAAGGTAAACCGTATTCTCTCCTATCTGGGAAGC
>CAYIFC010000018.1:0-11331 GCA_964362645.1 uncultured Candidatus Saccharibacteria bacterium | reverse complement strand
AGGCTAACACGAAATGGTGTTTTCAGACTGCTCAATTTGCCATTAGCTCGAAATAGCGGGGCCAGGCTACGGAAAAGCCCTTGAATTTCTGATCAAAGATTATCTCATTAAAAACTACCCTGAAAGAGAGGCCGAAATTAAAAAAGCCACATTGTATAAATGTATCCACGAAATAGTAGATAATCTAAAAATAAGAGCCCTGGCAGAGAAGGCTCGTGTTATAAGAAACGATGAGACGCATTACGAACGCAAATATGAGGACAGTGATATCCAAGACTTAAAAAACCTAATAAGCGCTACCGCCGCCTGGATCGAGCTTGAATTCTTTACTTCTACAGCAAATGAACAAAAACCAACCAAATAGTCTCTTTTTGTTTTCTAAGCTCTCCTCCCTTCACTCTTAAAACAGCCGCACACTAAAACTTAGTGTGTATTTTTAATACCATGTACCGCCCATATACCGGCCCCAATAACCATCAGCATATGTACCCCAGCAGTCCAAGGGCCTTGCAATGATGCTTCGTCAAAACTAAATAGGAATACGAACGTTCCCATAGCGCTAAGTAATACTAATAAAAATAATGATATCTCGAACTGATGTTTCGGAGCTACCCACGACCCAGCATAAACAAATCCTCCACCCAAAATGCAGCTACTAATAAGTTGATAAAAAAATCCTCCCGAACTAAATCCGAACATAAAACCAGAGATGTTAACCATTAAAAGATACGCGACACTCGCTACTACAGCCATAATAAAAGACGCTGGTAAAAACAAGACCCACCTTAACCATGTTGGCCATTTTGTAATAAAGGACCCATCAGCGATATCTCTAGTGTTATCGTCCATAATACTTTGATATTTTTAACTTTTTAATTAAACCTTTCGTAGCACCTATCCTCGTCGCTGCGTAATGTGTCATCCCACCTTGTAGCAGTTACGTTAGGTAAGGTGCAGGAACACTCCACCTTGGCCGCACTGTAGTTAGAAAGATTTTCGATCGAGGTCGTGGTCGCCGCGACTTTCAGGTAAGCCTCGTAACCACCGTCAGGATCTGTGATGTTCAGACAATAGCTCGATAACTTGCCCTGGGTTCTACACGAACTCAACCAATTAGTATCGTAGACACGCTGAGCGTCAGCTAAACAAGCGTCCAAATTATCCTGCTTTTCCTGCTCCTGATTCTCCAATCGGACTTGCTCCAAGAAATCGGCATTTTCTTTTCTATTTGCCTCCTTTTCAGGTAATACAACGAAAGATTGGTATACCGTAAAAGCAACCAGAAGCAGACACACCAGTACCCCTATCTTAAACCAATTAGCTTTTAGAAAGCTCATGCTTTTAGTCTATACCCAAGCCCTTCATAATTCAATTTCCAGCACCTGAGTCATGGGTTAAATACCAGAACCAAATAGTTCATTGAATTTGGCTTGTGTCCTTGGTCCAAAATTTCCGTAACCTGTTGTATCAGGAGTTCCATAGCTAATTATCCCGTACTTAACTTGGAATTTTTTAATAGCTTCTTCGGTTAAGTTTCCATAATAACCAGAAACTATTGCATCCGGGTAAACACCATCCTTTATTAACCCCAATTGAAGTGTCTTAACGCTATTGCCCTGACTCCCACTTTTAAGTGGATTAGGGATATTATTTAGTAAACCAACAGGAACTTTCTTTGTTATACAATCGTAACAATCTTTATAGTAACCACTGCTTGGGTAGATTACCCCACCACTTGCAGGATAAGTAGGATATTGGCAAGGATGCCCTGCATCACCACATGTATACGAACCGCTATCTGATGGACATGAATGCCAGCGGTGACACCCTGAACGATGGGCACTAACATAAAACGGAATCGAGAGTATAAGAATTACCAATCCCACAATCATGGAAATGGCTAACTTCTTCACTACTTAAGTCTATACTCATACCAACCTTCCTTCAATAGAAAATGTTGACACCCCCTCTATAATCGTTTAGTATTACCCCCGTCAGGACAATTGCCATATTGCGCGAACAAGTAAGGACCAACCACCACATACGCTCCGAGCAACTCCGCGTCATTGACGAAGCGGGCGAAAACTTGGGCGTCCTCTCCCTGACGGAAGCGCTAAAGAGGGCTCAAGACGCCGGTCTCGACCTAATCGAGATCTCGCCAATGGCTAAGCCGCCGGTGGCTAAGATTATGGAGTTCGGCAAGTTCCTTTACGAACGAAACAAGAAGGCGAAGGGCCCCAAAGCCCATAGCACCGAAACCAAGTCGATCCAAGTTAAGATCGGCACGGGCGACCACGATCTCCAGATCAAAGCCGGCCGGGTCTCGGAGTTCTTGGCGGAAGGTCATCGCGTAAGATTAGAGCTCTTCCTCCGCGGCCGGTCTAAATACTTTGAGCCCAAGTTCTTGAGCGAGCGACTGGAGCGGTTAATGAAGTTCATTACCGTCCCCTACCGCGTTGATGGCACGCCCAAACCCGGACCCCGTGGCATCTCGGTCATTATCGAAAAATCTAAATAAAAAATGAATGTAAACAAAGCGCTCCTCAAGCGCATCCGCATAACTAAGAATGGCAAACTCATGGCCCGCCGGCCTGGTCAAAACCATTTCCGCGCCCGCAAAAATCGGGCGGCTAAACTGTTTGGCAAGAGCCAGCAGTCAATTACCATCAAACCTAAAACCTTAGGTCGCTATATTTAAATAAACTAACATGCCCAGAGTTAAACGAGGAGTCATTGGCAATAAGCGCCGCAAAAACGTCCTAAGGGCCGCTAAGGGTTACCGCTTTGGCCGCTCAACTAAGGAGCGCGAAGCTCGCGTTGCCTTACTCCATGCTGGCGCCCACGCCTTTGCCCATCGCCGCGATAAAAAGAATGACTTTCGTCGCCTCTGGCAGATCAAGATCAATGCCGCCGCCCGTGAGCACGGCCTTTCTTACAGCAAGTTTATCGACGCTCTTAAAAAGAAGAATATTGAACTAGATCGCAAGATCCTCGCCACCCTCGCTGAGCATCACCCTGCCAGTTTTAAACGGCTAGTCGAGTCTCTTTAATCTTCTCCTGTACTAACAAGCTGATCACCCGCGCCACGAGGCGCGCTGGGTCACTGTCGAAAACAATTTTATCGTTTGGTCGATTACCCTTGTCGATCATGTCGCGGATAAGTTCGTCTGTCGCCCATGGACCCTGGAGAATACCGATTGGTTTACCATCTTCAAAAGCGATGGAGAACTCGTTGATGGTGCCGATCCGGCCACAGCCGATAAAGACGGCATCGGAAGAGCGAGTAAGAAGCAGGTTGCGACCAGAGTAGCCAAAACCGGTATAAATAATTAGATCTAAGTAGTCGACAGGTAAGTGGTAGTGCTCCACGTGTTCCCGCTCACTCGCCGCCGGCGAGAGACCGAGCGACACGCCGCCCGCCTCCTTAGCGCCCATCGCCGCCCATAGGGGGAAACCAGTGGTCGCGCCAGTGACTAGCACGCCACCTTGTTTAACGATCTCACGCCCCAAAGCGCGCGCATCTTCCATCGCGTTTGGTCCGCAATGGCCCGTTTCGGCCGCGCCAGAAACGCAAAGTTTAAATTTTAAATGCTCGTGCTTGTTCACTTCTGCTTAATTGTATCAATAACCGTGCGCTCACCCAAGCGCGGCACTACCGCCGACACACCCAAATAATCCCGAATGCGTTGGGCCAAGAAGAGCGAGGCCTTCGGTTCGCCCATCACCACAAAAACTTTTTTAAGACTGTCGGCGCACTGATCCACATACTCAAGCAAGCCCTGACTGTCTTGATGCGCCGAGTAGCCGGTAATCATGGCGATCCGCGCCCTCACCGATACTTGCTGACCCAAGATGTTAACCGTCTTGGCTCCCTCCTGGAGCTGACGACCCAAACTGCCGGCAGACTGATAACCAACCAAGAGCAACGTACTTTTAGGATCTGGGAGATAATGCTTCTCGTGATGAATAATCCGGCCGCCGTTCGACATCCCCGAGCCGGCAATAATTATTTTTGGTGATGGAGTATCCACAATCGCCTTGGACTCGTCGGTGGTCAGCGTTTTAACCAAGCGCGGGAAGCTGAAGAGTTCGTCAACACTCCTTACATTCTTATTCATGTACGCACGGTATTTGCTGTAGATACCAGTCACCTTAATCGCCAGCGGCGAATCAAGAAAAACCGGAATCGGTGGGATGCGTCCTTGCTCGACCATCTGCTCAATCTCGTAGATTATCTCTTGTGTCCGCTCGATTGAGAAGGCTGGGATCATGAGCGTGCCACCGGCCTTGGCCGTGCTTTCAATAATATCTTCGAGCTTATTGGTTCGCTCGCGAACATCCTCATGGATCCGATCACCGTAGACACTCTCCATTACCAGATAGTGCGCTCCGGCCACCGACTGTGGTGGTGGCAAGAGGGTCGAAGGGACATTGCCCAAGTCGCCAGTGAAAACAGTTTTCGTTTCGCCCCAAACCCACTCCATAACTGCCGACCCCAGAATATGGCCGGCATTATGGAAGGTCGCGGTGCCACCACCAAGTTTAAAACTTTTTCCATATTCCACCGTCTGCCATTGCGTCATTGCTTGCTCCACATCAGCGACAGAATAGAAAGGTGGCTTACCACTCCCTCGCGCCTCCTTCTCCATAACGCCTAAACTGTCGAGCAAGATAAGTTCGGCCAGATCTTTAGTCGGCGGCGTGGAGTAGATAGGGCCGCGGAAACCGTCGCGTACGAGTTTAGGCAACCGGCCAACATGATCGAGATGAGCATGGGTAATAATTGTCGCCGAGAGTTCAGCTGGATTATAAGAAAAAGCTTCGCGATTCTTCTCTTCAAAAATCTTTGATCCTTGATGCAAGCCACAGTCGACAATAAATCTTGCTTCTGGTTTCTCTTTCGGTTCCACCAAAAAATTAGCGCCGGTTACGGCGCCGGCGCCACCACAAAAAGTTATCGAGAAGGGCTGACTCACCCCTTAACTATAAACTATAAACCCCAAAACAGTAAAATCCTCTCCGACGAACATCGGAGAGGACCTTACTCGGGTTACTCAGAGCGTTGTCCTAGATTTGACTCTAGGTGGGTTCCCGCAACTTTTGCGCCACGACGCAAAGTGATTAAGGATCCCTAAAAAATTAAATTTGATCTAGATAATACCCCAAGTAACCCATAGTCATTATACTCCCTCTATTTCCCGCCACAAGAAGCGCCTGCCTACCGTCAGGCAGGCTAGCTAAACTGATTTCCTACCTAGTTTTACAATTTAATCCCCCGGTAATCCACTGTTGGTCAACAAATTATTAAGGCTGTTAGGGAACTATTCAAATATACCGTCCAAATTAACGTCGTAGAGGATGCTTTCTTGGACTAAGCGATAATCAATAACTTCCTCCTTCTTAAACCAGTGAGGGATTTCCTTTTCGGCTTCTTCAACTGATCCAGAGGCGTGAACCAAATTCCTGATTGCCCGGCCATCGGCATCGCTCATTTGGTACGAATCAAGCACAAAATCCCCTCGGATTGTACCCACATCACTTTGGAAGGGTTCGGTCCCACCAGTTATTTTACGAACGATTTTAACAGCATGAGCCCCTTCCCAGACCATCACAATAACCGGACCACTAGTAATATATTTCTTGAGTGTAATTAATAATTTAGCTGTTACCTCGAGAGGGTTCTCGGTCCAAGGTTTTAGGCCTTTATCTTTGTAGCCCTTGATAGTTTTTTCGCCGGTTATTTGACGCCAGGCTGGGTCGAGCGTGTAGTGCTCTTCCACCTGCTTTTCTGTGGGGACAAGCATTTTCATCGCACACAACTTCAAGCCCAAGCGCTCATACCGGCCAATTATCTCTCCAATAAGGGTGCGCTGAATGCCGTCGGGCTTAATAATTATCAACGTTCGCTCGGTTTTTGGATGTTTCATAAGTTTGGATTATAGCGTGGTCAAAATTTCGGCGCCAGTTTTGGTAATCGCTATGGTGTGCTCGAAGTGGGCAGCGAGACTGCCGTCACGAGTGACGATGGTAAAGCCATCGGGTCCAGTGCGCACGCTACCCCGCCCAAGAGTCACCATCGGCTCGATCGCCAAGACCCAACCCACCTCTAAGCGCGGACCATACCCTGGTTCACCAAAATTGGGGATCTCCGGCTCCTCATGGAGCTTGTGACCCACACCATGACCACCGAGCACGCGCACCAGACCAAAGCCCTCGGCATTAATAACCTGCTCGATGGCGTGACTAGCATCGCTTAAATACTTGCCAGGTGCCAAAGCGGCGATCCCCGCCGCAAGCGACCGTCGGGTCGTATCGAGCAAACGAGATGTCTCCTGTTTAATCGGCGGCACCGCCACCGTAACGGCTGAATCTACGTACAAACCGCCGTGCTTGAGACCCAGATCCAAACTCACTACATCACCAGCGACGACAACGCGCGATCCAGGCAAACCATGGACCACTTCGTCATTAACCGACACGCACAAGGTGGCTGGGAACGGTTTGGCGGCACCGCCAGGGCGATAGTTTAAAAAAGCCGACTCGTCGCCGTCTTTAATTATTAAATCGTAGGCTAGTTTGTCTAGCTCGGCCGTGGTAACCCCGGGCACCGTACACTCGGAAAGTATTTTGAGTATGGTGGCCAAACGACGACCACCGGCACGCATTACTTCAATCTCGGCTTGAGACTTCTTTTTAATCACAGCAGGCTTTGACGATTTGGTGATGAATCTCTTCTATCCCCTTATCACCATCAATCTCTAGAACGGTGTAACGAGGATTAGTCCGGAAGTAGTCGAGTGCCGGCACCACATCCTTCTCAAACCAAGCTAAGCGCTTTTTGATCCCCTCGCTATGATCGTCGACACGACCGCGTTTGGTCAGTCGGCCATGAGCACAATCGTCATGAATATTAAGATAGATAACTTTCGGTTCTGCGCGCTGATAAAAATCCATGGCAGTATCGAGCATCAATGCCTCGCTGTAAGTACGCGGCGTGCCGTCGAAAATAAGGTGTTCGCCCCCAACCATTTTGTCGAAAAGGAGATTACCCCACATCGTTACGGCCGCGAAGCTGGGTTGGAGTCCGCCAGCATCATTAACCTCACGCGCCAAACGACTGGAGTAAGTGTCTTTGCTCACAAACTCACGGAAACGATCACCAGTATAAGCGTAAAGCACTGGGTGATCGGGGTAAGTAGATTTAAGGTGTTTGATTAATAACTCGGCTTGAGTGCCCTTGCCCGAGCCGGCTCGTCCGATAAAAATGAGTGTCTGTGGCTCGGTCATACAAGCTTAGAAAGCGATTATGGCCGAGATAATCAACACCACAATGGCAAACCCGAAAAGAATATAATTGGCGGTTTGCTCGCTCTTGGTGCCCGTAAGTTTCATAACCCAGCCAACCATCAGACTACCCTTGCGCGCCCCGCCACCACGATTTGCATACATCTGCTCCTCCGAACTAAAATTAACGCCGTTTTCCATAGCCCTCATTTTAGCACCCCCTCCTCCCTCCGAGCAAGGTTTAGCTTAGTACTCTCTCATCGCCACCTGTCCATCTACCTTTTTTGTGAATTCGAGAACAACGGAGACGACGATGAGGAGCGCGGTACCACCAATAGCGAGCGATGTGAGGCCGGTGATGGCGCGCATAATGAGCGGCAACATCGCGACAATACCCAAGAAAAGCGCGCCAACCAAGGTTAAACGAGTTACCACCTTGCTTAAGTATTCTGCCGTCGGTCGGCCAGGGCGAATGCCAGGGACAAAGGCACCACTCTTTTGTAGATTAGTCGAAATAGCTTCTGGATCAAAAGTAATAGCGGAATAAAAGTAAGTAAAGAGGAAAACTAGCACAAAGTAAGCAATGGCATAAAACCAGGTATTATTGAGGAGGCTAAGTAAGGTATCCGCCACGGCTTTAATCGTCACGTTATCAACTTTAGTTAAAAAGTTAATGAGCATCTGCGGAAAGAGGAGGATCGAGAGGGCGAAAATAATCGGCATCACGCCGGCTTGGTTTAAGCGAATCGGGAGGTAGGTAGAAGTGCCGCCATAGACGCGGTTGCCCCGCACTTGTTTGGCGTAGGTAACAGAAATGGGTCGCTCAGCCTCCGTCACCACCACCACTCCAGCGATAATAATGATGGCCGCGACAATAAACCCGAAATACATCGGGAGCTGACTCGGATCAAAGTTGATTAGAGCCTGACCGATCGCGCTTGGCACGCCTGCCATAATACCAGCAAAAATTAAGAGCGAAATGCCATTGCCAATACCATACTCTCCCAGGAGTTCACCGAGCCACATTAGAATGACCGAACCGGCGGCGATCACCACAACGTTAAGGACGCGATCCGAGAGCGCTAATTGAGTCACAACTCCCTGGCTCTCGAGTAAAACTAAAAGCCCTAAACCTTGGACGACAGCGAGAGGCACCGTGAGCAGGCGCGAGTACTGAGCAAACTTGCGGCGACCCATTTCGCCTGATTCATGATAAAGCTCCTTGAGCGCCGGGATCATCATCGTTAAAAGTTGGAGAATAATCGAAGCCGTAATGTATGGACCCACACCAAGCATCAAGATTGAAACATTGGAGAGGCCACCACCCGAAAAGACGTTAAGCAGACCGAAGAATTGGTTGCCGGCGAAAAAGTTGGCGAGCGCGGCCTGGTCAACACCCGGAATCGGGATATTGGAACCAAGACGGAAAAGGACCAGCGCCACCACCACAAAAAGGATCCGGCGCCGGAGAGTCCGATCACGGATAATCAGATTTAATTTAGTGAAAAAGTTGGCAAACATTATTTGGTTTTACCCGTTTTATTTGGGGTTTTTGTGATCCGAGCTTTGCCAGCGGCGACCTTCGCTTCTACCTTACCACCGGCGGCCGTAATAGACTTAACAACCGAAGCAGAAACAAAACAGTCTCTAACGATGAGGGCCTTACTGACCTCACCACGACCCAAAATCTTAACCCGACCGAGCAGAAGGTTCGCCGCTGAAATCAAGCCCTTAGCCTCTAAGCTAACGGGCGAAACCACCTCATTAACGGCAAAAGATTTTTCGATTTGATCGAGATTAACAATCGCCACCGTTGGCTTGTAGTTAGTATTAAACAAACTAATACCGTGACCACGGCGCTTAGGCAACTTCTTAAGAATATCGCGGAACTCGGGGCGAATCCGGTGACCCGAGCGCGCGCGCTGACCCTTAGTACCACGACCAGAGGTCGTACCACGCTTACCACCTCGACCGACAGTCTTCGGCTTGCGATTTGGGGTTTTAGGTTGGACTTGATGGAGTTGCATAGAATTATAAAAAATTAAGCACGGAGCGAAGCCAGAGCCTGCATGGTGGTAGTAGCAATGTTAAGTTTGTTTTTGCTCCGCGAAAAAATTTTGGCACTTACGCCCTTAACACCGGCAAGCTCCAAAATTACCCGCACCGCACTACCGGCAATTAAGCCGCGGCCCGGAGCCGGACGAATAACTAAATGAACGCCGGCAAAGCGACCCTCCACTTCATGAGCGATACTCCCCTCTTTCATTGGTATGGTCAGCGGTTTCTTAAGTGCGCTCTTGAGGGCCTTCTCAATCGCCAACGAAACATCTGATCCTTTGCCAACGCCCACGCCCACCCGACCCTTACGATTACCAGCCGCCAAGATCACCGAAAAACTAAAACGGCGACCACCCTTAACCACGCGAGTAACGCGACGAATGGCTAAAATCTTGTGATCAAACTCTGGGGCCGGCCGATCGCCGCCGCGGCCACCGCGATCCCGGCCACCGCGACCCATTGGTCGGCCGCCACCCCTGCTCCCATGGGCTGGGCGCTCAGAGCGCTGATCGTTAGTAGGGGTAGTTGGTGTAATTGTTGGTGTGTCAGTAGTCATAAATAATATTTAAAAAACGAGTCCGCCCTTGCGTGCACCTTCGGCGACCGCCTTAACTCGACCAGTGTAGGGGTAACCGCCACGGTCAAAAACAACGCTATTAATCTTTTTAGCCAAGGCTTGACGAGCGATCTCTTCGCCAAGCTTGAAAGCGCGCTCACTCTTCTTGCCCACCACCTTCGCTTTAACCTTAGACTTGCTTGCCACGCTGGAGTTTTTCGAAAGCGGGTCAGCTTTCACCTGATCACTAGCAGCGGCGATGGTCTTGCCGGCCGTGTCGTCAATTAATTGAGCATAAATATGCTGATGAGAGCGGAATACCGAGAGACGAGGCTTTACCTCTGAACCGGTAACGCGCGAGCGAACACGCACCTGACGGCGGGAGCGAGAAATGCGGCGAGAAGTTGGAGCAAATGAAGTCATAATATTTTAAGCGGCCACCTTCTTACCTTGCTTGCGACGGACGACCTCGCCATCGTAACGAATCCCCTTCTCCTTGTATGGATCTGGTCGCTTCCAGTCGCGGATCGTGGCCGTAAACTGACCAAGCAACTCGCGATCGGAACCGTTAATCGTCAAAATGTTTTTCTCAACCTTAAGTGTAAGACCTTTTGGTACTTTTAAAATGATCGGGTGAGAGTAACCGAGCGTCATGGTAAGCGTGTCGCCAGCAAGCGCAGCGCGGTAACCTACACCCTCAATGATTAACTTCTTTTCGAAACCTTCAGTTACTCCCTTGATCATGTTTTTAAGATGGGCGGCATAGGTGCCCCACAACGCGCGGCTCTCTAACGACAGCCGGCGCGGTTCTAAACTAATCTCGCCATTGGCAATGGTAATGGCAATGTCGGAGCGGAAAGGGCGAGCGAGTTCGCCTTTGGGCCCCTTGATCTTAACCGACCCTTGGTCTTGGGTGGCAGTAACAGAATCAGGAATTTTAATTGGGCGTTTGGCGATACGTGACATATTTTAAAATTTTACCCTGTGGGTTACCAAATAGCGAAGAGGACTTCGCCACCGGTCTTGGCCTTGCGGGCCTCCGAACCAGTCATCACTCCCTTAGGCGTGGTGAGGACGAAGCGGCCGCGACCCTGACGGAACGGGAAGAGTTTGTCGGCTCCTTTATAAACGCGTTGTGATGGACGCGAGACGCGCTTGATACCTTGGAGACGAGGTTGCTTGTTGTCGTCGTAAGCGATATCAACTTCCAAAAACTTGCGGACACGCTTACCACGCTTGTTAACAGCTAAAAGGTAACCCTCGCGCTTAAGCAATTCGGCGACCTCAAACTTAAGGCGCGAATAAGGCACGTAAGTAGAAGGCTTGCCCACCATAGCGGCATTGCGGATGCGGGTGATCATATCGGCAATTGGATCGCCTACCATGATGATTTCTTAACGCCGGGAATCAACCCTTCGTTAGCGTACTCGCGG
>CAYIFC010000017.1:0-12797 GCA_964362645.1 uncultured Candidatus Saccharibacteria bacterium | reverse complement strand
GCCATACGGTATGCCCGGGCACGGTGCCGTTCCGGCAGTTAATCAAGTGGTTGCACCCGGAGAAAGTCTGGTGATCGAAGCCGAGTTTGACCCCGCCGCTCACGGCCCAGCCGGCATTGGCCAGATTGCTCGCAGTATTATTGTCGAAACCGGCTCTGGCCAATCACTCGAACTGGCATTCCAGACGTTCGTAACACCTTAACCTCATGAGCAAAAAATATATTGCGCTAATTGCCGCTGTCGCCATTATCTTCGGGTTGGTCATTTTCTTTCGTGTCGGCAATGTTGGTACGACCGCGCTCTGGAATTTGAGCGACGGCGGCCAGTGGCTAATGCCACTAGTAATCGTCGCCGCCTTGATCGACAGCATTAACCCCTGCGCCTTTGGCATCTTGCTCCTAACGATTGCTTTCCTTCTCTCACTCAACAAATCGCGCCAAAACATTCTTAAAATCGGTGGGGTTTATATATTGGGCTTGCTGGTAGTCTACCTACTGATCGGCTTGGGTATCCTCCAAGCCCTGCACATCTTCAACACACCGCACTTTATGGCGAAAGTTGGCGCAGGATTAATCATCCTTCTCGGTGCCATTAATCTGATTAACGAATTCTTCCCCGCTTTCCCGATCAAACTCCGCATTCCCGCTGTTGCCCATCGCCGCATGGCTGAACTAATGAATAAAGCTTCCTTACCGGCCGTCTTCCTGCTTGGCGCGCTCGTCGGACTCTGCGAGTTCCCCTGCACTGGTGGCCCCTACCTCATGATTCTCGGTCTCCTACACGACAGCGGTAACTATCTCCGCGGTGTTGGCTACCTCTTGCTCTATAACCTGATCTTTATCTTACCGCTGATTTTCATCCTCCTCATTGCCAGCAACAAAGTCTTGATTCAGAAAGTGCAAGGCTGGAAGAAGGATCAAACTCGCAATATGCGTTTGTGGGGCGGAGCGGTAATGGTCCTCTTAGGTCTAATAATCTTATTACTTTAATTATTCCAAATTAATAACATGTTAACTAAACAAAACTTTGACGAACTCCTGCACAAGGTCGAAGCGATGAAGCAATCCGGCACGGTCGACCTCTCAACTGAAGAAGATTTGAGTCTGGCGATTATGAACTTGATTAGTCTTGAAGAGCACTTCTACTTTAGCGGCATGAAGACCAAGAAGCACGACTACTTCGATCTGCTCCACGAAGTGCGTGAAATGCGCAAAGAACTGCTGGCTAAAATGATGCCGAAGAATGAGGGCGAAACCTGGTGCATCGCCAAGCATTTGTTAGCCACCACAATGCGCCTGATCGAGGTTGGCACCAAACTCTACTCTGACCACAAGCAAGTGGAGGCCGGCGAAATGTTCGCCCGGGCTTACAAAATGTATTCCACCTTCTGGGCCTTGCGACTCAAACTGATTGATAGTAGTGGGTTCAAAAAAATCGCCGTAAGTGAAGGCGCGTGGTCGTATCAAGATATTGTAGAAAAATTAGTTGACTGCTGTGATGAAAAGTAATTATCTGATTTGGCTAATCGTGGCAATCGCGATTGGCGGTCTCTTATTGATCCTACCAAGCAAACAGGAGACCCCGGGTGAATTGGACGATTTTGCCGCCTGCTTAAGCGAAAAAGGTGTAACAATGTACGGCGCTGATTGGTGTTCGCATTGCCAAAACGAAAAGCGCGCTTTCGGCGACTCCTTTGAGCTTGTGCCATATGTAGAGTGCCCCGACGATCCGCAAAAATGCTTAGACGTGGGTGTTAAATCTTACCCGACCTGGATCTTGCCTGATGGTCAGAAATTGGAGGGCGAACAAGGTTTAGAAAAATTAGCCCAAGAAAGTGGCTGCGCCTTGCCTCAAGACTCACCCATTTCTTCCGCGCCCACAAATAGCTTCGAGAGTTTGAGTCAAAAATTTAAGACTGAATTAGTAGCCACGGGAGTGGTAGCGGCAGAATATGCCGGCAAATTAAGCGACCTAAATTGGTACTGGGCTTTCGGTTTGGCTAATAAAAATCCAGTGCTTGAAGAAGGACCAATGCGTGATCCGCGTTACGAAACCGCCAACTTCGCCTCGACCGGTGGCTGGACGCTAGCTACTGGCGACGCCATGGATCATTATAGTCATCACACCTTCGTTGCGTTTACGCCAGACCAACAAGAGAGACTAGAAAAAGTGAGTAAAAATGTCTACCGACCATGTTGTGGTAACTCCACCTACTTCCCCGACTGTAACCACGGCATGGCGATGCTCGGAATGCTCGAAATCTTAGCGGCCGACAACGCCAGCGAGAGCGAAATGTACGCCGCGGCCGAAGCCGCCAACGCTCTCTGGTTTGGACCGCAACCGGCCAGCAGCGGCTGTACTACCTAATTAAATAAATCTATGTCTTGTCATAATAATCACACTCAACAACACGAGGTTAACTACCTGCCCAGATTCTGGATCAGTTTAATTCTTACAATACCGGTTCTACTTTATGCCGATGTAATTAAAATGGTATTTGAGTGGTCACCACCGAACTTTCCCGGTGCTAAGTACCTATCGCTCATTTTGGGTTCTATTGTCTTCTTCTATTGCGGTTGGATCTTCTTGGCATCTGCTTGGCGCGAACTGCGTGGCCGAGCGCCCGGCATGATGACGCTCATAGCCATCGCCGTCTCCTCCGCCTACCTTTGGAGCGTTTACGCCATCTTTGCGGGAGAAGAGGCGCTCTTTTGGGAACTTACCACTCTGATTACGATCATGCTTCTCGGCCACTGGCTTGAAATGCGGGCCGTCAGCAGCGCTCAAGGCGCACTTAAAGAACTCTCTAAACTCTTACCCGACACCGCCGAAGTTATTAGAAACGGCAAAACTCAAATCATCCCCCTAGTTGAATTAAAAGAGAACGATATTGTGCTCGTGCGACCAGGAGCAAAGGTTCCGGCCGACGGCGTAGTCAATGAAGGTGAAGGTGATGTTAACGAATCAATAATTACTGGCGAATCCAAACCGGTGGCAAAAAAAGCTGGCGACTCTGTCATTGCCGGCACAATCAACGGCGACGGCGCGCTGAAGATTGGTGTTTCCAGTATCGGCGAGAAAACTTTCCTTGCTGGAGTCATGCGTCTAGTGGCTGAAGCGCAAGCCTCTAAATCCAAACTCCAAATCTTGTCTGACCGGGCCGCTTTCTATCTCACAATAGTAGCCGTAACCGGCGGAGCAATCACGCTTATTGCCTGGCTTATTGCTGGAGCAGAAGTAAGCTTCGCCGTGGCACGATTAGTAGCTGTATTAGTAATCGCTTGCCCGCACGCGCTCGGTTTGGCTGTGCCTCTCGTGGCTTCGATCTCTACCACTAAAGCCGCCCGAAACGGCTTATTAATCAAGCAGCGTCTCGCGCTCGAAGCCGCGCGTAGTATCGACACCATCCTCTTCGACAAAACCGGGACTCTAACGGAGGGAAAGTTCAGTCTCACTAAATCATCAGGTGACGAATCGCTCGCGCTGGCGGCGGCGGTGGAAGCACACTCCGAACACCCGATTGCCTTCGCGATTGTCGAAGCGGCGAAGAAAAAAGGGTTGAAAGTAGCTGAAGCACGCAACTTTAAACGTCTGCCCGGCGTGGGCGCTGAAGCTGAAGTGGAAGGAAGAAAGATATTCGTTGGCCATCGCGGCGGCAGTGATCTCGTGGTAGAAGTAGACGGGAAAAGAATTGGTACCCTCACAGTGGCCGACACCATCCGACCCGAGTCACGCGCCGCGATCGCCGAACTTAAAAAACTTGGTCTCAAAACGGCGATGATCACTGGCGACTCAGAAGATGTGGCGGCCTGGGTCGCCAAGGAACTGAATCTCGACACCTACTTTGCCCGCGTCTTACCGCACGAAAAATCGCAAAAGGTTAAGGAACTTCAAAGTCGCAATTTGAAAGTGGCGATGGTTGGCGACGGCATTAACGATGCGCCGGCACTCGCGCAGGCCGATTTGGGAATTGCGATTGGTGCCGGTACTAATGTCGCCATTGAGTCGGCTGGCATTATTCTCGTCCGTAACGATCCAAGAGATATTGCCAAGGTTATCAAATTATCGCAAATAACTTACTCCAAAATGATTCAAAATCTGTGGTGGGCGGCCGGCTACAACATTATCGCCATGCCACTGGCCGCCGGCGCGCTAGCTTGGAAAGGTCTCTTACTCGAACCAGCGATTGCTGCGGTACTAATGTCGTTAAGTACCGTGATTGTGGCCTTTAACGCCCTACTGCTTAAAAGAAGTAGTCTATAAAAACAATGAAAAAAGGGGTATAATTACAATTATTAACTAAAAAAATAATATGAATACAAAAGCGATGCAGTGGGTGTTGCGGATTGCAGTGGCCGGAGAATTTTTAGGCCACGGAGTCTTCGCCATTTTAGGCAAAGCTGATTGGATTAAATGGTTTGGCAACTTTGGAGTTACCGATACCGCTTTGGCCACTCAACTTCTATTCTTTATCGGTCTCTTAGATATTTTGGTAGCAATAATTGTTTTATTCAAACCAATCCGGATTGTCTTACTCTGGGCGGTAATCTGGGGCTTCTGGACGGCACTCATTCGCCCGCTCGTTGGTATGCCAATCTGGGACTTCGTTGAACGCTTCGCTAATTGGGGCGCACCCTTGGCCCTCCTCCTCTCTCTCGGCTGGGGCCATAGCCTCAAGGAGTGGTTTAGTTCCAAATAACTTTACCCCTCATTCTCAAACACTAAAAAAGAGCGGCCATCCTGGTCGCTCTTTTTGTTTTGTTGACTGTGTTTAACGAAAATTATTTTCATACCTCCAAAATTTCAAATTTATCGCCCTCAACCCACACGGCGTGATTATCGTTGAGAAACACTAAAGGAGCGGTATTTTCTGGTAAGTGCTTAGCAGTTTCAATATTTGCTTCTAAAAATTCTCGATTGCTCGCGTGAGGGATAATTATAAAATTAACTAAACCAAGACCGGTATAGTGACTATCTCCATCTTTCGCTTTTTCTAAATAAGGTTTTTCCTCGGCATCGTAAATACTTATATCCAAACCTTTTGCTGGGATCATGGAGCCAGCACTCGTGCCAGTATAAATAATTTTATCTTGCTTAATAAAATCAGTAATTATTTGGGCCAAACCTCGGTTCCTGATAAGAGAAGCCAGATACAAAGTGCTTCCACCG
The DNA here is from genome assembly GCA_964362645.1 of uncultured Candidatus Saccharibacteria bacterium. Classification (GTDB taxonomy): domain Bacteria; phylum Patescibacteriota; class Minisyncoccia; order Phycocordibacterales; family JACOZG01; genus CAYIFC01. The sequence goes on along the minus strand of CAYIFC010000017.1, from coordinate 7,628 downwards.
CAGAAATGAATGATGTGGGCTTCTTCCATCTGACTTGCCAACTCTTCTGAAGAAACCGAGCGCAAATCAAGGTCTTGAACTTTACAACCTAACTTTTCGAAAGCATCTCTGTCAGTTTTAATCCACCACCTATCTCCTGACTGGTTATCAGAAGCATTAGCTACGAACAGCACCTTTTTGTCTTTAACCGAGCCAAGCTTTTTCGGTAAAAGTTGGGCAGTTTCGTCAAATGACGAAGCTAAGAATAATCTCATAAAGGGCAGTATAATAATTTTTACCCCACATCTCTACTCACTATTGGCCGTCGGGAAGCAACGCTTCCCGATAATGCTGGGTATTTTGAGGGTTGACACTAAAAAAGAGCGGCCATCCCTGGTCGCTCTTTGGGTTTTGTTGACCGCCAACATCGAGTGTTGACAGGTTACTCTCGCGCTTTACCGCATGCGCCGCAGAACTTCCAGTTTGGATCAATGGCGTTCCACCCGCAACTGCAACTAGAACTTGAGCCAGAAATCCGGGGTGTGCTTTCATGCCATATAACCAACATACCAACAACCACACCAACGATAAAAATCCCAGAAACTCCGAGATATATTTCTTCTCCCATTTCTCATCTCCCTATTTTATTTACACGGCCGAATTAGATCACATGACCAAATACGACCATCACTTTTCTATCCGCAATGTACACGAAAGTGGTACAAAAGTCAAGTGCTCGAAACTTCGTGTTCGATTTCGAGGAGGCGGTTGTATTTGGCGACGCGTTCGCCGCGCGCGGGCGCGCCGAGTTTAAAGCCATCGGCGGCGACGGCGCAAGCGAGATCGGCGATAAAGGTGTCGTTGGTCTCCCCCGAGCGGTGCGACACAAACACTCCCCAACCATTAATTCGCGCCTGCCTAACGGCGGCCAAGGTTTCGGTTAGTGTGCCGATTTGATTAGGTTTGATAATCACGCCGTTGATGGCTTGTTTTAATTTAGGATCGGCAATAATTTGTGGATCAGTCGTCGTGAGATCATCACCCACAATCTTGGCCCGCGCTCCATACTGGGCCAATAGTTCGTTAAACGATTGCAGATCAGTTTCGCCAAACGGATCTTCTAAGTAAGTAATTGGAAAGTCTGTAAAAATCTTATTATAAAAAGTTTTTAGCTCTAGATTGCTAAGTTTAAGATTATTGGCCGCCGCATCGAGGCCAAAATTGATCTTTACCCCACTTTTTGGCTCCAATTTACTAATTACTTCGTTAAAAAGCGCAAAAGGAGCCGAATTATCACTTAAATTGGGGGCAAAACCGCCTTCATCCCCCACTCCCACCGCCTCTGACCCCAACTTCTCCACCAAAACATTTTTGAGCGCCTCATAAAACTGGTGAGCTATCTCTACCGCCTGACTCATCTCGCGCGTGTCCGGGATTATTAAATATTCTTGAAACGGCAAACTACTCCCACTGTGCGCCCCGCCATTTATTAAATTGACGAGTAAGCGCGGCATCTGCACTTCACCCCCCGCGAGATTATTGATGTGTTTCCAAAGTGGAATGTTGAGTGCGTGCGCGGCCACTCGCGCGGTCACGAGTGAGACGGCTAAAATAGCATTGGCGCCCAATTTAGATTTATCAGTCGTGCCATCTAACTCGATTAACTTATCATCTAACTTTTCCTGATCCAAAATATCAAATCCTTTTAAAACCGGCGCGATTATTTGCTCAATATTTTGCACGGCTAAATCAGCACTAACCGTCTTGTCTTCTTTTGACCCCACACTCTTGCCGGCTGGCACCGAAGCCGTCGCGCGAGTGCCATCATCCAAAACAATTTCGGCCGCCACCGTCCATTGATCGCGAGAATCTAATATCTTCTTAGCCGTTAGTGACTCTATTTTCAACTTCGTTGATCGAAATTATCGTTTTTAAAATAGTGTCTGGGTTGAGCGAAATGCTCTCAATCCCCCGCTCCACAAGAAACTGAGCAAAGTCCGGGTGGTCAGATGGCGCTTGGCCGCAGATACCAATATATTTATTTTTCGCCCGCGCCACGGCAATTACATCACTAATCATCTTCATTACCGCCGGATGCTTTTCGTTCGCAATTGGGGCCACTAGTGCCGAGTCGCGATCGAGGCCGAGCACTAACTGTGTCAGATCATTAGAGCCAATCGAAAAGCCGTCGAAGATATCGAGAAAAGCTCCGGCTTCAATAATATTAGATGGAATCTCGGCCATCATATAAATTTTCAATCCCTTATCATTCGCCCGATCAAGACCCCAAGCCGACATTTGCCCCAAGACTTGCTTACCTTCATCAACAGTCCGGCAAAACGGAATCATCGGGATTACGTTATGCAAACCCATCACTGTCCGCACCTTCCACATGGCTTGGCACTCCAGCGCAAAAGCGGCGGCAAAGTCTGGGTGGTAGTAGCGCGAAGCGCCGCGCCAACCGAGCATCGGATTCTCCTCCTTCGGCTCATAGCGTTCACCGCCAATCAACTTACTGTACTCATTAGTTTTAAAGTCCGAGAAGCGGATAATAACCGGATTAGGGTAAAAGGCGGCCGCGATCTTGGCGATTCCTTCGGCCAACTCGTTAACATAGTAAGCCGTCTTATTGCTCTCGCCCACCGTTAAGGCCTCAATCTTTTTAACCAACGCGCGATCGGCGGTCGCACGACTTTTCTTTAGTTCAGGGTAATCGATCAAGGCTTTGGGATGGATCTTGATGTATGAATTGATTATAAATTCCAAACGGCCCAACCCCACACCACTCACCGGCAAATAGTGATTTTTAAACGCCTCCGACGGCGCGCCGATATTAATCATGACCTTCGTTTTCGTTTTGGGGATTTGATCGAGATGATTCGTTAACTTCTCAAACTCGAGCGTGCCGTCGTAAACCACACCTTGCTTACCGGAAGAACAATCTACTGTGACCTCCTGACCGCGCGCCAACTTCTTCGTTGCGCCGGCGGCACCAACGACACACGGGATGCCCAACTCCCGCGAAATGATGGCCGCGTGACTCGTGCGACCACCGCGCTCGGTAATAATCGCTTTGGCAATCTTCATAATCGGCTCCCAGTCCGGATCGGTAATCTCTGTGACCAAAATCTCGCCCGCTTCGAATTGGCCTAATTTTTTCGTATCTTTAATGACCCGGATCTTGCCGGTAGTAATAGCCATGCCCACAGCCGCGCCTTCCACCACGACGCGCCCTTTGCCCTTAAGTCGGTACTCGTCATAAGCCGTTTTATCGGCCTCGGAGTGGATCGTCTCCGGCCGCGCCTGCACAATAAATAGTTGATTAGACTTACCATCTTTAGCCCACTCAATGTCCATAGGTTGGTAACGACCACGACGGGCCGAATAATACTTCTCTACTTCCACACACCAGCGCGCGAGCGTTACAATCTCGTCATCACTCAAGCAATAAGATTCTTGTTCAGCCTTAGACACCTTCTCTATTGCTGTATGCGGCGTACCGTACACCATTTTGCGATTTTTAATTCCGAGCGTTTTGCTCAAGATGGCGCCCACGCCGAGCTCGAGGGTTGGTTTAAAAACCGTGAACTCGTCCGGTGTAACGGCTCCTTGCACAATTAGCTCGCCCAAACCATAAACGCCGTTAATAGTAACAACTTTGTCAAAACCAGTTTCCGTATCAAGAGTAAAAGCAATACCACTCGCGGCCAAATCGCTCCGCACCATCTTTTGCACCGCCACTGAAAGACCAATATCGGTTTGACCAAATTTTTTATCAGCCCGGTAGGAGATCGCCCGATCGGTAAAGAGAGAGGCAAAACATTTGCGCACCGACAATAGTAAGTTTTCATCACCACTAATATTTAAGTAAGTTTCCTGCTGACCGGCGAAGGAGGCACCGGGCAAATCTTCAGCCGTGGCCGACGAACGTACGGCCGTGTCGGTATTTTCCTCCCCGTAAGCATGACCAAGATCGTGATAGTTACGCAAAATTTCTTGAGCTAGATCATCCGGCATGGGCGAATCAACAATAAGGCCGCGAATCGTTTTACCGGCATGCTGGAGCGACTTAAGATCTTTAGTATCAAGTTGATCCACGGCCGCCTGGATTTTGTCGGGGAGATTAGAATAATTTAGGAAGTGACGGTAGCCAGCTGTTGTAACGGCAAAACCATTAGCGAGATTAATCCCCTTCGGCCGCAGATCGCGGTACATCACGCCGAGTGAGGCGTTCTTGCCACCCACCAGCGGTAACTGATCAAAACTTATTTGGTCAAACCATAAAATATAAGGTTCGTTATTCATGTTAATTAACTATTTTACTTTTTCTTTAATTGCAAACATTAAATCCGAAACGTTAGATCCAGTCGGTCCGCTTAAAATGTAATCGCCGGTCTGATTAAAAAAATCGTAGGAATTGTTGGCGTCTAAGAAAGACTGGGGATCAAGGCCAAGTTCGGTCACCTTGTGTTTGGTAATTATATCACTAACGCCACCGGCGTGATTAGAGTTATCAACTCCATCGGAAGCAAACGACACGACCAGTGCGTCGTCAGCAATTATTTGGAGGGCGGCCAGGGCCAACTCTTGATTCCGGCCACCACGGCCGTTGCCCCTCACCACCACCGTCGTTTCTCCGCCGTAGAGCATTAGCGAACCAGACGCGGCGGTGTTAATTGCTTCGGCAATTTGCACACCCACCTGCCGCGCTTCGCCGGTTAGACAGGTTGAACACGATTCCGTTTTATAACCATGCTTGGCACCCACGGCCGCCATTGCTTCAAGCGCCCGAGTATTGGAAACCAAAAGAATGTTCTCGACCTTAGCAAAATATTTTTGCTCTTTCGGTGTCTCGAGCAAATGCTCGGACGAGAAGTTGGCCAATCCACCGCCAACATTGTATTTGTCCAGAACGGCGGCGGCATCCAGCTTAGTACTCGTATCTAACACCGTTGGTCCAGAAGCAATCGAGGTTAGATCATCACCGGGGACATCAGAAAAAATTAGACCCACCACTCGAGCTGGATAAGCGTAACGCGCGAGGTGGCCGCCCCGAGCCAGCGAAAGATGTTTGCGCACGGTATTAATCTGCCCGATCGCGGCGCCCTGTTTAAAAAGTTGTTTTAGTAAGTCCGCTTCTTGAATACAGGTAAAGTTGTTTGGCTGGCACAAGAGAGTAGAGCCACCACCCGAAATAACGGCTAAGACAAAATCATCCGCACTTAAACCTTCGAGTTCTCTAATGAGTTGAGCCGTAGCATCAATGTTGCGCTCACTAGGGAAGGGGTGGTCTCCTTCGCAACTTTTAATCCGTTTTAGCCGCTCATCGCAAAAAATGTCGATTGCCACGCCAGAAGTAATCCGCTCGCCCAAAATAGATTCGAGGGCGAAGGCGGCATCATTAGCACACTTGCCAATCGCCACCACCACCAGTTTCGCCGTCGGACTAAGTGTATAAGTGCGATCCTTAATTTTTAAAACATTACTATGACTATCGAAACTAACTTGAGATTTAATTACCGCTTCGGTATTTATCGCCTGCAAGCCCGCATCAATAACTTCCAACGCTAACTCTCGTAGCGATGACGAGCTTACTAGTTGATCATAATTTTTGACCTTATGAGTACTGATGACTCATTATACCGCAAATTATTCGATAAAGGTGAGGGCTTTGCCCTTCTTGTTGCCACGGCCGGTGCGGCCGATGCGATGGACGTAGTCGTCGTAGGTGGCGGGCAGGTCAAAGTTAATAACATGACTGACATCGGAGATATCAAGACCGCGAGCGGCGACGTCGGTAGCGACGAGCGCTTGCACGCGACTATCTTTAAAGAGTGAGAGCGCTTTCTGCCGCTTGGACTGATTTTTATTACCATGGATGGACTCGGCCTTAAACCCGCGCTTGGCGAGAATCTCGGCCAACTTTTCTACACCGTGTTTAGTCCGACCAAAAATTAAAACCTTACTAAACTCCGGTTGAGCCAAGAGTTCTTGGAGTGTATCAATCTTGTTGGACCCGCGCTTAATGTGGACGACATCCTGATCAACATTCTTTGCTGTTTCACTTACCTTAACCGAAATACGGACCGGCTCGCGAGTAAACTCACCAATCAATCTTTCGATTTCACTTGAAAGTGTCGCCGAGAAAAAGAGAGTCTGGCGCTCCTTTGGCATTTGGGCAATGAGCAAACGCATATCTTTAATGAAACCCATGTCGAGCATACGATCGGCTTCGTCGAGAACGACGGTGGCAAAATTGTGGAGCGAGAGCACGCGGCGCTCGATCAAATCCTTTAAGCGGCCAGGAGTGCCGATGACGAAACTATTGAAGCGACGGAGACTAGCAATCTGCCCACCGATCCCCACACCGCCAACACAACACACGGAATGAATACCACTGCCGTGGGTAAATTCTTTAAACTCTTGTTCGATTTGCACGGCCAGCTCACGGGTCGGCACCATGATTAAAATTTGCGCTTTCTTGTCTTTGATTACTTTATCAATCAGCGGAATTAAGAAAGCGGCCGTCTTGCCGGTACCAGTATTGGCAATACCAACTACATCGCTACCGCGGAGCACATGCGGAATCGCCCGATCTTGGATCGGCGTGGGCTCGGTATACTTACGCGCAGTAATGCTCGCCTTCAGGCGATGATCAATTGGAAAGTCATTAAAAGCGTGCTCGGGCACAAAGTGCTCTGTTTGCTCTGTAATAACCGCCTTATTAACAAATTTGGAAATATCGCGGAAACTAGTTTGTTTACGAGGTCCGCGTCCCGAACCTTGCGTTGAACCTATTCTGTGCCTCGCTGGTCCGGAGCGGAAGTTTCTTTTATACATGTAGTTGCCAAGTATATAACAAAGGTCTATAGTCTGTCAATGGATGAGCAAAACACCCCCCTATTCCCCATGCGGATCAACAAATACCTGGCTTGGCGCAAGTACGCCACCCGCCGGGCCGCCGACGATCTGATCAAAAAAGGCAAGGTCATTATTAATGGCCGGACAGCCGTTTTGGGCGATAAGGTCCAAGAAGCCGACAAAATCGAGGTGATTGAGGCCCGGAAAAAGAAGCATTACACCTACTTGGCCTATCACAAACCTGTCGATCTCCAAACTGAAGAGGTAAAATTGGAAGGGTGCCCGCCTGCCGCTAGGCAGGTGTACCCGGTTGGCCGGCTCGACAAAGCCTCGCGCGGCCTCTTGATCCTTACCAACGACGGGCGCATTACTGATGCCTTACTTAACCCTGCCTACGAACACGAGAAAGAATACGTGGTTACTACTGATCGCAAAGCCAGCCCGGGGTTTAAAGAAAAGATGGAAAGTGGAGTTGATATTGAAGGCTACCGCACGCGCCCGGCGAAGATTAAGATCATTAACGACTATATTTTTAGCATTACTCTCACCGAAGGCAAAAAACATCAGATCCGCCGCATGTGCGTGGCTCTCCATCACGAAGTGCGAGACCTCAAACGCACGCGGATTATGAACATAGAACTCGGCAATCTCGCCCCGTCCCAATCGCGCCCCATCGAAGGCAAAGAATTGACCACCTTCCTCAAGCAACTTGGCTTTAAAGACCAAATCGCGGTGTTTTAGGCACAGACATTTGGCGGGTTGATTAATTTGTAATTAGCCAAAAATTC
>CAYIFC010000016.1:0-14147 GCA_964362645.1 uncultured Candidatus Saccharibacteria bacterium | reverse complement strand
TATCCATGGCCACCTTGAGACACTGACTCTTCGCTCGCCAACGCACAGCGTAGGCTTTGTGCCTAGCCTTCTCGGCTAAATACTCCCCATTAACACTGTTTTTCTTAATCTCCCGACTGATGGTATTCGGGCTACGGCCTAGAAACTTAGCAATCTCTCTAATCAGAGCTCCAACGCTAAACAGCTTTTCAATCACAAACCTTTCCTCGAAACTCAAGTGATGATATTTCATACGACAATCAAAATTAATTTTGCTAATTTATTAATCCTAACTGTCCTACTTCAAAGGTGGCTGGGGGTCTACGAAAAGTTTGTAGGTAGTACTACCTTTAGTTGGGACTACCTAGTTCTTCGCCGCGTGATTCAAGTGAAGAAGACCAAAGTTCTTGAAATTCGCGATCCTAATGAACGCAAACGCAAGTCAGCATCAGTGGGTGGGTAAATATCTTTACCGTCAACATCGAGTGTTTATACGAGCGCACGACCGAAAGGTAGGTGCGCTTTTTTTAATCAATAAACCGAATCTGATACTGTTGCGCTATTTCAAACAAGCTAATCTCCCAAAACTTTCCATACTGATTTTTAATAGGGGTAGATTCTATAAAGTTCGGAAATGAGGTAGACGGAGAGTTGACAAAAACTAAGCCCACTGTTAATTTGCAGGCAGATCAAAGACGTGGTCTTTGGCTATTTGGACCTTGCTCTCTGAAAGGAGGGCGCATCTGAAAGGATGTGAAATGGAAGGCACGCAAAGAGTTGGTTTGGTTCAGGAACTGATATATGACTGGAGTAAGATCAGTCGAAAAAGAACGCCTCAAATAGATAAAGCGTTCCACTGGCTATTAAGTGGCCAAGAGTTCAAGGCTATGGCGCGAGTCGTTGTAAGTTCGTTGATGCACCGATCCTTCAGGGCAGATCTGGGTCAGCTACCTTTAGCCGCAGTAGTAGCCTCAACTTGTGTCGTTCGTCCCGCGGTAGACATCCTCCCTTTCCTAGAAGGTATCCATGGGCTACTTGGCGAGATTGAGGAGGGCGTTGAGCTTCATTACACCTACTTACCCGGATCAGTAGTTCTGGGTCTACTAAAGGCCACAGTAATTCTTACCCAACTTGAAGATGCTGGCGATACGCTCGAGCAACTAGAAACAAATCTTTGGCCGATCCTGACCAAAGCCGCCTGCGCTGACGTCGATAGGCAGGGGAAATCTAGCTTTTTTCAAGAAGGTGGTGAGTTGTCTAATCTCATTAGCGACTACACTTCTCCTCGCAGGTCCATCGTTGGTAGTCCCAAAAGAGTCGAGCGTAGAATTAGATTCATGTCGCAAACTCTCCAGGAAATCAATGGTCTAGCCGTTGTGCATTACGTGTTCAGCTCAGAGCAAACAGTTTTAACTACCTGCCTGTTAGGAGAAATGGTCTATAAGGTTTTCGGTAATTTCTCCCTTGGTACAAAGATTAGCGTCTTAGCTAATCACCTTATGAAGCAATGTGAGAGCTCTACGTACAGAACCTAAGAAAAGTAACTGTAAATCAAACTATTCCTACCCCTGCGATCACATCAACGGGGTTTTTTTATCAATAAACTAAATCTGGCCCTGTGGTGCTATCTTAAACAGACCAATTTTTCTAACCCTTCCATACTGATTTTTACCAGCGGGTAGATTCTATAAAGTTCGGAAAAGATGTAGACTGGGGAGCAATGGGAAAAGGGGATATAGAGGAGTGGGGAAAACATAAATCACAAGCTCGTCAAACCGGACTAAGGGGGTTTGCTAACGAAGCGGTGATTGGTTCGCTATTCAAACTTACAGAACAAATAGATTCTGCAAAACAGATGGTCATGCACCTTTCTACATCTGTAGATAAACTCAATTCATCAATCAATTTTTCATTTCAGAACTTACACTTGGGAATAACATCTTCTACCGACAGGTTGTCGAAAGTAATTGATCAGGAAATATTAATGCTGAGTCGAAGCATAGAAACGCAAGCACAAAGCTTAATTCGCTCAAACGAAAGATTAAGTAGGAGTAATGAAAGTAATGCAAGATGGATGAAATGGCTTACGGCAGGTCTTGTTGTTACTGGTTTGGCCTAGGTGATAGTTACTTTAATTGAAAAGTGAAAACGTATCTCTACCACCTCCAACTAAACGTTAGTTCTAAATCTCTAAGTTTTTACAAAGACTTCCTTAGTTTTTTCGGTTACAAAATTATTGATCAGAGTAGTGAGCTCGTTGGCGTGAGCAATGGCACGACTGACTTTTGGCTGATCAAAACTGAGGAGAAATATTTGCCTAACAATTTCCATCGAAAAAATATCGGACTTAATCATCTGGCTTTCCGTGTGGAGAGTAGGGGAGAAGTAGATCAGTTTACAAATGACTTTTTGAAAACACACGGTATCCCAACCCTCTACGGCACGCCTAAACTATTCCCCGAATATGGCCCCAATTATTACGCTGTTTATTTTGAAGACCCCGATAGATTAAAATTGGAAGTAGTTTCCAAATAATGAAACTCTATTTCATCCGGCACGGGTTAACGGCGCACAATAAGCGCGGTTTAACTAATGGGCAAACAATCGATGAGCCGCTTATTGAAAAGGGTGTTAAACAAGCGGAAGAGTTAGCCGAGATACTGACGAAAAGCATAAAACATATTTATTCTTCGGATCTTTTGCGAGCTAAACAAACAGCAGAAATTATAAATAAAAGATTAAATGCTAATTTAACACTCCATCAAGAACTGCGCGAAATTGACCTCGGTAGTCTCACTGGCAAATCTTGGGAGGAAATAAACGATCTTACTGGCAGAGATTTAAAAAGCGCCTACCTGGCTCACGATTATAATCTGGAACCTTGGGGTGGAGAATCTGTGCAAGCGGTAAACGCCCGAGTTAAAAAGGTAATTGATGAAATAAAGAAAGATGGCAAAAGGGCTTTGGTGGTAGCTCATGGCGGAATCGTCCGCGCCGCCTACCATATTCTAACCGCCAAGAACCTAAAAGCCGGCGGTGTTGGCAACGCCCGAATCCACGTGTTTGAGGTTTAGTAATCGCAACTTTCCTTATTCGCACATTCTCACGAATATGCCGATGTGGGCTCGAGTGCGGCTTGACTGTACATATAATCGGACATTGTGTTATAAGACAGGAGGATTGTAGGAGTAACCTATAAAACCAACACGGGGTTGCCGTGGTAGTTCTTTAAAACAGGAGGTCTGGGATGGAGAGAGAAATAGCAAAAATTAAGTTGGATGACGGAACTGTACTGGCGGTGGTGACAATTACAACGGAGCCAGTAGAAGGTCCTGTTCCGGTGTATCTCAAGTTTGAGGAAGAAAAAGATCAACTGCCAACCTTCATCAACCTTAATTGCATAAGTCTTGTGGGGGATTATTCGTTAGTTTCTCACCTTAATCCACGACTTTATTTGGTAAAGGAGTTGACTGTTCTTCGATGCCAAAGACATCTAGACAAAGCCAAACAAGGTTTAGTGACTGATGTTGTAATCAGATACCCCAATCAGTTATCGAACCAAAAGGGGCAAATGATGGCGGCGGAGTAGAAATCCTATCTTGAAAGGGTGAGGCATGGTAACAAAGTTATTGATCGTGCAATTTAAAGACAAGTTAAGGAGGGTGCCTGGCGGGTGAGCTCCAGTCCTAAACGAATTGGAAACTGACGATCGACGAATTTACGATGAAGCTTGAGTACAAAGATGTTTTAGGTTGTGATGTGTCGCCCTCGGTAAATCTCGATAAGATCCAAAGCCTTAGTATCATTCTTTGGCCTGTATAATCCCGCCCCGACCCGATGTACATCGGGACGGGGCGTTTTAATAAATAGCTTAAACCTGCACTTTTTCTTTTGTTTAATCTGCTATACTTACAACATGAGTAAAAATCCATTTTTTAACGCTTTGTCGGCTTTGATTTATGTGGCACTCGTTTCCTCGCTTATGTTTTATGGCCAAAGTTTGATGCCCGCCGAAGATAATATCTTAATGCCGATCTCCATGCTCTCGCTTCTAGTTCTCTCGGCGGCCGTCATGGCTTACATTTTCTTCTACCAACCCTTCCGACTTTATTTCGATGGCCAGAAAGATGTAGCGGCCAAACTACTTATCCAAACTATCGGCACCTTTGCGCTAATAACCATCCTCGCTTTTCTCGGCATATTTTTTCTTGGGTAGAAAAGCTTAACTTATCCACAGCTGGTATGTTGCAGGTGAACTAGGGTTCACTTATAATGGAGCTATGAGTAAAGAGGCCTTAATTAGAACCATGAGCACCGAAATTGATCGCCTCAACGGCAAGATTGATCTCAAGATCATTAAGGGCCGCCCTTATAAGAAAGAATCTCGCCGGCACAAGTTTTTGTTAGTCCAGTTGTACAAACTTAGTTCTTTTAGTTATGGAAGATCATAAGAATAGAATCCTTAACTTTTTTAATAAATACCGGCGCATGCCGGGCTATAAGGAGTTGATGGCGCTGACTGGTTTTAAATCCAAGAACGCCGTTTACAAATTGATTAATAAGTTGGTTGATGCAGGAATTATTTCAAAAGACGAGCAAGGAAAAATTACTTTAAACCGCGGGGCTAATGAGTTGCCCCTGCTTGGTCTAGTTGAAGCCGGTTTTCCGTCACTGGCGTCTGAAGAATTCGCCGGAATGATAAATCTGGATGATTACTTGGTGAGTAATCGGCAGTCCAATTTCGTTTTGGAAGTTAAGGGTGACTCAATGATTGACGCTGGTATCCAAGAAGGTGACCTAGTGATTGTAGAGAAAGGTAAGAAGCCGGAGGTGGGCGATATTGTCATCGCCCAAGTTGATGGCGACCATACCATGAAGTATTACCGTAAGAGTGGTAGCAAAACCTATTTAGAGCCCGCTAACAAAAAGTACAAGCCAATCTATCCATCCCACGATCTACAAATCGACGCCGTGGTTATGGGCGTTATTAGGAGATATTAAGTGTGGATTGCTGTCTGTTGCTAAACCTAGGGGGTGATATAATTTGAGCATGAAAAACATTAAATTATATTTAGTGGCAATTGCGGTACTGGGTGTGAGTGCTATGGGAGCTAATCATTCTAGCGCTCAAACAGCATCAGTTTGTGATTTTACTCGCGATTTGGAGGTGGGTGATAGCGGGACGGACGTTATGTGTTTGCAAAAGTTTTTAAATGTCACCGGTTTTATCATCGCTGATTCTGGTGTCGGTTCACTTGGAGCAGAAACGGACCTTTTTGGTGGTCTTACGCGTGAGGCTCTAGCTAAATGGCAGGCTGCTAAAAATATTGCACCAGCGAGTGGTTATTTCGGCGCTAAATCGCGAACTGCTTACCTGGCTGGTAACACAACAACCCCAAATCCAGGAACTCCGGTTGTGTCTACACCAGGTTTGCCAACTATTCCTGAACTTGCAGCGAAGCTTAACGAATATATTGAAATAATTAAAAAGCTTCAACAGGAAAACGAAGCCCTTAAGAGTGGTGGGAATGAGGGCAATAATGCTCGCAACCTATTAAAAAAAGCCAAGGACCTTATTGCTGAAGCTGAAGACCGCATTGATGATGCTGACAGCGATGAAGATGTGGCAGAAATGCAAGATGATCTTGATGACGCTTCAGAAGAATTAGTTGATGGTCTCTACGCCTTGCTTGATAAGGATTATTTAAAAGCTGAAAGCCACGCGGAAGATGCGGTAGAGACGGCCGAAGAAATTGTTCAAGACTTAGGTGGAGATCAGGATGATGCTAACGACGCCATCGACGACGCAAAAGAGGCCATTAACGATGCAAAGGATGAAATTTGGGACGCCGACGAGGACGGTAATGATGTAAATGAAGCCGAAGATCTCCTCGATGACGCCAAGGATAAATTGGATGATGCCGAAGAGTCATTTGATGATGAAGAATTTGATGATGCAGTAGAGGCCGCCGAAGAAGCTCAAGATCTCGCCGACCAGGCCGTAGATGCAATTGGCAATTAATCACGAACACGCCGCGTACAAGCAGTTAGTAGACCAGCATTTGGATATACTAAAGAATCTGCAATACGAATCAGGTTTGTTTGCGGCGTCTAAAAAAGATATTGCAACGGGCTATAATAAGGCCTGGCTCCGCGACAACTTTTACGAGTGCCTTGCTTTTGAAGTGCTTGGTGATTGGGAGACTGTTCGCCATACTTATCGGGCGATTCTCGATATTTTTAAAAAGCACGAGTATAAGATAGATTATGCGATAAGTAAAAAGCCAGAACATACTCATCAGTACATCCATCCTCGATACAATCCGGAAACATTTGATGAGTATTGGGAAGAGTGGGGCAACAAACAAAATGATTCGATTGGCTGTATTTTGTTTAAGATTGGGGAGCTCGAAGGTCGGGAGTCTGGGATACTAAAGCTGGATGAAATTGATTTACGGGTAATCCAAAAACTTGTTTGGTATCTCTCAACACTTGAGTATTGGCACGATGCCGACAGTGGTATGTGGGAGGAAAATCAGGAGGTGCATGCTTCGTCTGTTGGTGCTTGTTTAGCTGGATTAAAGCAAATACACAATGTAAAAGGCATAACTGTTCCGGATGAATTGATTGCGAAAGGGGAGGAAACCTTGCGTAAAATGTTGCCGCGAGAGTCTGACCGAAAATTTGTAGATTTAGCCCTACTTTCTTTAGTGTGGCCTTATCAAGTTACTACCGCAGTAGAGACGGCAGAGATACTAAAAAATGTGGAGTATCATCTTTTGCGCAAGCATGGAGTCATAAGATATAAAGGTGACCATTATTACAACAAAAATCCGGATGGTTGGAGCGAAGAAGCCGAGTGGACCTTCGGTCTTTCGTGGTTGGCTATTATTTACGAGAAAGTTGGCGACAAGAAGAAAGCCGACTTCTTTCTAAACGAGGCAAAAAAGACAATTACTAAGAATGGTGAGATACCAGAATTATATATTTCTAATTCAACAAAATTTAACGACAATACTCCACTTGGTTGGAGCGAAAGCCTGTTCGTCGTTGCCCTCCATGGCGTAAATGCCAATAGTTTGCTATATTAATCATGATTATAAATAGTTAAATAAGTATATGCCAAAAGAAAACTCTGCGTTTATGAAGCCGATGACTGTTAGTGAAGATCTAGCGGCAGTAGTTGGAGCCGGCCCGATGCCTCGCTCGGAGGTAGTTAAGAAGCTCTGGGTCTATATTAAAGGTAAGAATCTCCAGGATCCGCAAAACAAGCGGAATATTGTGGCTGACGAAAATCTCAAGAAAGTTTTTGGTGGTAAAGAAATTGTAAACATGTTTGAGATGACCAAACTTGTTTCCAAACACCTTTCCTAAGTTTTATTTCTTAAATATACAACTAAATATTTCCAACTTCACATACACTTCATGAAAAGTAGTGTAAAGTGTGGGTGTGAACACCTATAAGGGGGTCATAGACCCACTCGGTGACCCAACAGATGGCCACATCCTAACTCGGGCGATTATTGACACCATCCGCGAACCACTGATTGTAATTGACGAGCAACTGCGCATAATCGCTGCGAGCCGGTCTTTCTACAATAAATTTGGCCAAAGCGCAGGCGTAATCCAGGGAACGATGTTCTATGATCTTGGTAATGGACAGTGGAATATTCCAGCGCTAAGAAAACTACTCGAGAATGTCATACCCAAACATCGAATCGTAGAAAATTATGAGGTAGAGCACAATTTTCCCACCCTAGGTCAAAGAATAATGTTGGTTAATGCCCGGGAGGTTCGCTATAAAAATGGGCACAAAAAGATGCTCCTCTCTATTTTTGACGTAACTGAGCAAAGAGCCTTTGAAGTTGAGCGGGATAATTTAATTGAGCAGAAGGACATATTGTTGCAAGAAATGCGGCATCGGATTGCCAATAGTTTACAAATAATTGCGAGCATCCTGTTATTAAAAGCCGATACCGTTGATTCTCCAGAAACACGGACAAACTTTTTTGAAGACGCTCACGAGCGGATTATGTCGATTGCTTCGGCCCAACAACAACTTAATTTGGTAAATCAGGGCAAGAGTGTGCCAGTTGCTAATTATTAAAAAAATTATGTAAGAGTTTGGCGCGTTCAATGATCGGCGGTCGTAAACCGATATCGCTCCAAGTCGAAGCAGGTGAGGGTTCGGTAACGTCTGATAAAGCCATCAGCTTTGGCTTGATTACTACCGAATTGGTTATTAATGCTCTAAAGCACGCTTTCCCCGACGGCCAAGCGGGGGCAATCAAGGTTAAATATGAAAGTAAGGAAAACGGGTGGATTCTAAGTGTGGAAGATAGCGGTGTTGGCGAGCCAGAAGATAAGGCCAATAGTCATCATGGACTTGGAACCAGTATTATCGGTGCTTTAGCCAATCAATTGCAAGCGATGATCCGTATTGCCAGTTCTTCGCTTGGCACAAAAGTTTCGATAATTCATACAGGATTATTTGTAGTAACCTTACCTGATCAAAAAACCAGTAAGGTGGTATAAATTCTTATGGAGTCGATCATTCAGGCGAATATCTTCTTTTTTATTTCGTCTGTTGCTACTTTGGTACTTGCAATCTTGGCGGCAGTATTTCTGGTCAAGTTAATCCGGGTGATTAAGAAGGTTGAGGAATTGGCTGATACGCTTAAAGAAAGTTTAACCAGGCTTCAGCCTAAAAATCTTTTGCACTCACTCTTCAATTCAGCTCGTAGAAAGCGTAAGGTTGTGGTAAAGAAAGATGTCAATAATAGTGTATAGTAATTAGCAGAGGTTAAAATATTTAAGACCAAATGCAAAAACAAGCAGCAAAGAGCGGGCCAAGCAAAACAGAATTAGCGATTATTGGCGCAAGTATCGCCGGCATAGCGGCCGCGGCCTACTTTTTTCTCGGCCCCAAAGGAAAGGAGCACCAACAGCAAGCGAAGGCTTGGGCGATTAAAATGAAAGGCGAAGTGGTCGAGAAGTTGGAACGCGCTAAGGAAATCAGCGAGCCAATCTATCAGGAGATTATTGATACAGTGGCTTCTAAGTACGAGAAGGCGATGAATACAACACCTGAAGAAGTTCGGGCTTTAGCCCAAGATTTGAAGAAGCACTGGAAGAAATTGAGTAGCTCAGCTAAAATAACAAAAAGTAGAGTAGGTAATAGTAAACCAAAGAAAGCAGAGTAATTTATTTATCAAACTAATTTTATGAATATCAAAAAATATCAAAATGGTTTTAGCTCAGTTTTAATTGTGTTAGTGGTAGTCGCGGCTGTGGCGATAGGTGTGGGAGTGTATTATTCTAAGAATAAGAAGGCTAGCCTGGAAACTAATACCAATGCCAATATTAATCCTAATGTTGGCACTAATGGCGATATCCCAGCCAATACTGGGCCTACGGCTTCTTTGCGTTCGTTAATTGCTCTTGGCGGAAGCAAAAAGTGTACTGTTATTAATACCACCGTCAACGGCAGTTCCTCTGGTACAGTATATTTGAGTGGTGGAAAAATGCGTGGTGACTTTAACTCCACAGTTACCGGTAGTGCCGCCAGCGAATCGCACATGATCATGGAAGGCAGCACCACCTATGTCTGGTCCGGTACACAAGGTATGAAGATGGACGCCTCGGCCACGGCTTCTGCTCAAGGTAATGCTCAAAATAATGCTCAAGTTGATCTTGATCAGGCGATGTCCTACGAATGCAGTAATTGGTCGCCCGACAACACCCAATTTGTGGCCCCGAGCACTGTGACCTTCGTTGACCTCTCAGCCATGATGAAAGCGCAAGGCAATCTCAATCTCCCGTAAAAAAATATAATTACCCAGATTGTTGTTTGGGCTAACTATATTAAAACCGGGGCCTTTTCTTTTTAGCAAAAATAGGTGTACGATGGGTTCATGAACAAACGCTTATTTGTTGGGGCTGTATTATTAACTTTGGTTTTAGGTTTATGGGGAGGAGGGGAGAAAGTGGAAGCGGTAGCGGGTTGCAGTGTTAATTTTAACGCTGGTTACAAAACCATCAGCACCACCGTCGATGGTCGGACCTTGGAACTGGCTGTTTGGTACCCAACTAGGACGGCTGAAGTTGCTACCAACTATGGTCTGGAGCGCAAACTTGGTGTTGGTAAGGCGGCCACTGATGCTGTCGGGGCGAGCGATTGTAAGCCTTATCCAGTCATTATCTTCTCGCACGGCTTTCATGGTTGTGCCTGGCAATCACTATTCTTAACCGAGCAATTAGCCAAGAATGGCTACATTGTGGCCGCACCAAATCATCAAGATGCGGTGTGCGGCGGTGAGGGTGGTCTCCTTGACTTCTTAGAGCCTGGTAGCTTCCGCCAGTTTCGTGAGCCGGAAAAGTGGTCCGACCAAACCTATATTGATCGTCGAGACGATGTCCGCGCCACTCTCGACGAAATTTTAAAACTTAGTTCTACGCCCAGCAGTTTTCTCTACAACAAAGCGAGCAAAACCGAACTTGGTTTGATGGGTCACTCGCTCGGTGGTTACACCACTCTCGGATTGTCTGGCGCCTGGTCCACCTGGACAGACAGCCGCTTTAAGGCACTCGTTGCCCTGTCGCCAGTCATCAAGCCGTACCTCGTTAAACCTGGTTCCATTAGTTCGATCAAGATTCCAGTAATGATCCAGGGTGGTACGCTCGATAGTACCATTACTCCCGATTTCGTTACCCTTTACCCACAAATCAAATCACCCAAGGTGGAAGTAATTCTTGCTGACGCTGGCCACCTAGCTTGGAGCAACACTTTTTGCCGCGACTTTGTCGATAGTCGGACTTGCTTGACTGGCGACACCAGAATCAATGCTATTACTGTATACGCCACCGCTTTCTTCGATCAATTCCTTCAGAACGATGCCTCAGCTCAAGCTAAGTTAACAACCAAAATGGCTGGGGTTTACAGTTTACGGAGCGATCTAAGTAAGGCCACCCCCGTTACTCCAACTACTCCCAGTGCAGGCACGTCAACAACTAGTTCTTCGACTACTCCTACATCAACCACCACACTTCCATTGCCGACTTCTGATTCTAATAGTTCTTTCCCACGACCTGCAATAGTTATAATCATTGCCGCAATCATATTCCTAATTTATCGCTTGATTCATACTTACCACACACCAAAATCGTAACTTACTCTTCATTAAGCCTTCATCAAGCGCTCACTATACTGGCGGTGTATGACAAATGAAATAAAATACAAGTACGCAACGATCGTATTAGCAATTATTGTTGTAATATTAATTGTTACCCTAATTAACAAACCAGAACCAACGCTCAATAATGCCCTTAAAAGTGTTGGCGATGATCTTGGTGACTGTCGCGAAGCTCTCGCCAATTGGCGCGCAGAGTTTGGTACCACAACAGCTCCTCTTAGTGTCGATGCCCGGGAAGCCTTAGACGCCGCAGTGGCTGCCTGTCAAGAAAAGGTGGACGATGCCCAAGCAACTTTAGAATAAAGTTTATTAATTAAGAAAAGAAAAAACCGCCTGATCCATCGGGCGGTTTTTATAATTTGGGTATAGTTTGGATATTCACGCGCGCCCGCCTTTCCTCAATCCCTCTTGGAAAATTTTTTCTTCCACTGACCGCTGTACTCTTTGCCGTTCATTAATGTCATTAGGCAGTCGGTTTTTAACCGGTAGTCCGAAAGTCCCTTCAATCCAGGCTCTTTCTTCGTCACTTAAACTCTGCCAAAACCTTTCGCCATACTGGCTTTTGAGTGTTGCGACATTCATACTATCACCCCCTTTCATGATTTAATGACCTAAACCAAGTCCAGTTCCAATTCGACTATAACTATAAAAGCCGTGTAAATCAAGCCTCTATTTCGGTCGCTCTTCTTTAATAATCCGGCCGTCCTCGAGGTAGATAATTCGGTCAGCGTAGAGCGCGTACTCGCGCTCGTGAGTTACCATCACAATTGTTTGCCCTTGTTTCTTATGGAGATTGCTCATGACTTCGATTACAGTTTGACTTGAGGCACTATCGAGGTTGGCCGTAGGTTCGTCAGCAAAAAGAATATCGGGGGTTTGCCCTACCGCCCGAGCGATTGAAACCCGCTGCTGCTCGCCACCGGAGAGTTGACTTGGGCGATTAGAGTGCCGGTGAGCCAGGCCAACAGAGTCAAGAGCGGCCGTTGCTTTATTGATTGCTTCCTTCTTGCTTAGGCCCAACATCAGGAGCGGCAACATTACATTCTCAATGGCTGATAATTCTGGTAGTAAAGCGTAATCCTGGAAAACGTAACCCAAACGACGGAGACGAAAGTCGGTCCGCTCTTTCTCGCTAAACTTTTCGGTGTCGGTACCATCAAGAATTATTTTGCCACTGGTTGGAATATCCAGCAGGCTCATTTGGTAGAGTAGTGTGGATTTACCGGCCCCAGATTTGCCCATAATCGCTAGGAACTCACCACTTGGTACGGTTAAGTTAATTTCGTGGAGTACCGGTGTTACGACCGAGCCGCTGGTGTAACTTTTTGTAATATTTTTTGTTTCAATCATCTTAAGAAGTTAGCGACCAAGAATGGAATCAAGCGTATTCTTTTTAATAATTAACCAGGCGGGGATGTAGCCAGCGATTAATGTGGCAATAATTAAGATTATTAGGCGGATAAGTGTGCCTGAAAGTGGGGCGACCAAAATGCCATCAGAAAAGGGGAAGTCGATAGGGTGGGCATTAAAGAAGGGGACGAGGAAGCCGTAAATAATCACTAGCGCAATACCCGCTCCAGCCAAGGCGTAAGTTAGCGATTGGATTACATAAGACAGTTCGATTGCTCCGGCTCGGATGCCGATACCTTTTAAGATTCCGATATATTTGCGTCTCGTTATGGCGTTAACGAAAACGACGATAAAGACAGTAATTGACGAAACCAAAAGACCAATGGAGCTGATGCCGTTACCGAGCAACTCGAAGGTGACGATAATGTCTTCGAGTGCTTGCGGTAGAGCCTCTCGCGAAAGGCGGATATTGGCGTAGTCGGCTACGCCACTACCTATTAACTGACTTTTTATTTTCCCAGCCGCTAATTTATTTTCAGCTCTGATGGCTACCTCATTAATATTTAAATTGGTGCGACCGACAAAGCGGAAGAACTCATCTTCGAGCATAAAGACACGTCGCGAAGTCTCATCAACTTTAGAGTTAATAACCCCGCGGACAATATACTCTTTCGTCCGGCCACTGGCAGTTAATCGGACGCGGGTTCCTGGGTATACTTCTTCTAGGGTGTCAAAAGCTTCGCCGAAGTCGGGAGCATATTGGTGGAGCAAATTTGCCCCCACCAGAATATAACCCTCGGTGTTAGGGTCAAGATATTCGCCGTCGACCACAAAACGCGAGAGACCGGTGACCTGGTCTTCGGTCAACGGTACAATACCGGCCAGTTTGGTGCCAACCGTATCGCGCAGCTCTTGCGGATCGCGGCGAGTGCGATAGTTAGCTTCAACCGTCACACCTTCAGTGGCTCGAGTGGCATAGGCCGTTATCCCCGGAATGTTTTTGAGGGTAGCCAAAAGTTCGGTACTACGCTCAATATATTCTTCACCCGCCGGAGTAGAGATAAAAATGTCGCCGGTGTATTGCTCGCTGTAGGCCTTAACTGAGCCTTCGATCAAACCCACCAAGATTCCAGCCACAACAACCAAGTTTAAGAAAGTTAGCATCATCACAAAGATGATGAGTGTGGTAGTCCAAACATTGGCGTGTCTGATCTGGCGCCAACCGAGGAGGAGAGCGACGCGGAGCGAATTCTTACTCATCAATTATTGAAGTACCAGACTCCAAACCAGAAACAATCTCGATATAACCATCGCTAGAACGCAAGCCAGTTTTAACCACTGTCTCGTTTAAGTTGCCATCAGTATCAATAACAACCACATAAGATTCACCAGTGGCGTTTTGTTTGACTGTTCGGACTGGTACGGCGATAGCATCTAATCTTTCGGCCGTGGCAATGATGACTTCGGCGGTCATACCAGAGACAATCTGTCCATCCTTTTGTTCGAAAGTTAAGCGAGCTTCGTAGACCGGGACTTCGTCAACCAAGGTTTCGCTCCGGTTAATAGAAACGACTTGGGCCAAAAGAGGAAGATCTGCTCCAAAGGCATCAAGTGTTACTTTTGCCT
>CAYIFC010000015.1:0-15773 GCA_964362645.1 uncultured Candidatus Saccharibacteria bacterium | reverse complement strand
CCATCTGCCTCGGTGCTCTTCATGGTGATGTTAATGGTGACGGCACGACCGTTCCTAACGACAATCTGACTCTCATTGACTCACTCAATGGAATTACCTCTCGACCCATCTATTCCACCGATATTGACGGTAGTGGTCTGGCCGCTCCCGCCGACATCATTGCTCTCGTTGATGGTCTCAATGGCGCCAATGGCAACCCCACCTCCTGGAACGGTCAGTCTATCCCTGCTTGTCCCTCACCCACCAGTTTCCTTTCCCGTCAAACACAATTAGCTAATTTGCTTTCGGCTTTGCGGGCTGCCCTAAGTGAGTTGGTAAGATTGAGAGAGGAACGATAAGGGGCCCTATTTAATCGTTTTAATAAATTCGGCGAGTTTGTCGATTTTGATGGTGTGCTGGGAGCGGTTGTTCATGTCGCGGAAGATGACCGAACCTTCAAGTGCTTCCTTTTGACCCAAGATGATGCAGTAGGGCACACGGAGGCGTTCAGCAATCGCGAGTTGAGCGCCGAGCGAGTCCTTGGTCATGGCTTGGGCTATTGGGATCTTGGCTTTGCGCAAGACTTCAATGACCACCATGCTCTTTAGTTTAGCTTCGAAGCTCAACTGAATGAAAAAGATTTTAGGCTTCTTAATGATGCGGGGCAGGAGCTTGTTGCCGCCAGCGGCAATTACGCGATCCACGCCGATCGCGGCGCCGACGGCCGAGACGCCCTTCTTGTTGCCGAGAGCTTTGGCCAAGTAGTCATAGCGACCACCACCAGCGAGTGAGAGCCCTGCGGGGAGTGGTTCAACTTTTTTAACTTCTTGTTTAGCTTGAGGGACAACGACTTCGCCATCTTCGTCGAGCATTTCTTCTGGGGCTTGAGCGACGATGGCTTCGTCGACGAAAGCTTCGGCTTCTGGCACCGGAGAGGCGTTGAGGGTGCTAATTTCAAAAACAGTCCGCGAGTAATAATCGAGACCTCGCACGAGCGAATTATTGAGTTCGTAGGCCACATTCATCGTGTCGAGGTACTCAAGCACTTCTTTAAAGTGTTGTTTACACGAACCACAGAGGTAGCCCACGGCCGATGGCGCGTCGGCCTTAAGCTCTTGGCACTTAGCATTTTTGCAATCCAGCAGCCGCATCGGATTAGTTTTGAGACGATCGCGACAGTCCGGGCAGAGAGAACGGATGTGCTTTTTGTAATAATTCGTCAGTTCTTTTTTAAAATTAGGCCGGCAGTCCTTATCGCCAATACTATTGATTTCAACTTTAAGATTGCTCAAACCGGCTTCTTCGAGGATCGTTAGGATCACTTTGATGATCATCGCGTCAGTAATGCTCTTGCCGGTGCCGATGGCCTCGAGGCCAAACTGACGCAGTTCGCGATAGCGGCCGCGTTGCGGATTGTCGTGGCGGAAGAATTGTCCGCCGTAGTAGAGGAGGACGGGCTGCGGCTCGCTCTGCATGCCGTGCTCAAAGTAGGCGCGCATTACCGGTGCCGTGCCTTCGGGTCGGAGAGCCAACTTGTCGCCGCCGCGCGTGCGGAGAGTATAAATCTCTTTCTCCATAATGTCGGTGTCGGCACCAATCGAGTGGTAGAACAAGCTTTCGTACTCCACGATCGGCGTTTCGATCGCGCGAAAGCCGTAGTAGATCGCGATCTCGGCCGCCTTTTCGAAAAAGCCTTGGTAGGCATAGTACTCGGCGCCGATGAGGTCGCGCATGCCTTTAAGAGTGTGCATCTGGTCGTCCGCTTTCTTGCCGTCAGTTTTCTTTTTGCTCATAGGAAATTAAGAACTAGATTTGCTAAATAACGTGATTCGATCAAGCGGAAACAAGCGCACAAGTACGCGGCCTTTAATGTTATCTTCTGGAACGGCGCCCCAAGCTCGTGAGTCGAGGCTCATACTACGGTTGTCGCCTAGAACAAAGTATTGCCCTTTATCAAGCGTTTCTTCGGCGGCCCCTAAATTGTGGTCGGTAATGTAGGGTTCGTTGAGAGTAAATTCGGTTTCGCCCATTTTGATGACAACTTGCCCACCGGCGATTTTTATTGTCTCGCCCGGTAGTCCGATAACGCGCTTGATAAAAAATTTCGACGGGTCCTTGGGGTAGCGGAAGACAATCACTTCGCCGCGTACCGGTTCGCGAAAGTGGTAGGAGAGTTCGTCGATGACTAGGTACTCGCCATCTTCGAAAGAGGGGACCATCGAAACACCACTAACGATAAAGGGTTGGGCAACGTAGGCGCGGATGGGGACGACAATTACAACTGTGAGGATGATGAACCGAAGTAGATCTCTAAAAAAACCGCCAGTTTTAGTCATATTCGCCGCAGTATACTCTCAAAAAAAGGCCCCCGCAAGGATGCTAATTGTGATTGGTATTTACTTTTTAAACAACTGTCGGGAGGCAACCCCTCCCGACAACCAAAATAATCAGTATTTACGGGAAGCGTTGCTTCCCAGTTGTTTGTGTTGGGCCTGGGTTGGGCTATAATTCGGGGCATGAAATATGTTGTGGTTGGGCTCGGGAATCCGGGCGAGGAATATAATAATACGCGGCATAACGTGGGAAGGATGGTGCTCGAGAAGCTCAAAGCTCAAAGCTCAAAGCCAGAAGCTAGAGATTGGGTGCTGGATAAAAAGTATCAATCACTCGTCGCAGAAATAAAACTTGGGAAAAACCAAGTGATGTTGCTGAAGCCCGAAACAATGATGAACAACTCGGGCAAAGCGTTACCGAAACTAATTACGTCTAAAAAAGCGGCGAAGAATTTAATCGTCGTCCACGATGATCTGGATTTGCCACTTGGCACCGTGCGCGTGAGTTTTAACCGCGGCTCGGGCGGTCATCGCGGTATCGAGTCGATTATCCGCGCCATCAAAACTACCGAGTTCACCCGCGTGCGTGTTGGCATTAGTCCGAGCACACCAAAAGGTAAAACTAAAAAGCCAGTTGGTGAGGAAGGTGTCAACAAATTTATCTTAGGCAACTTCTCGCCTAAAGATCAGTTAGTCCTCAAAAAATCTCTCAAGCGCGCTGCCGAAGCGATCGAACTAATCATTACTTCTACTCCACAACTCGCGATGAATGAGGTAAATCAGGGGTAGGCTACTTAACCAGCGATAATGTCATCTTTTGGTGAGAGGGGTCGAAGAGGTTGATGAGGAAAGAGTAAGTTTTGCCGAGTTCCAGCTTGGTGCGGAGCTCATCTTCAGTAGTAAATTCGGAGATGTGAATTAAGCCGGCCACGCCTTCTTCAATCGAGACGAGCGCCCCGTGCTTATTGTATTTAATAACGACGCCGCTAACTTTGTCGCCCTTTTTGTACTTGGCACCGGCATCTTCCCAGGGATTCTTTTTG
The DNA here is from genome assembly GCA_964362645.1 of uncultured Candidatus Saccharibacteria bacterium. Classification (GTDB taxonomy): domain Bacteria; phylum Patescibacteriota; class Minisyncoccia; order Phycocordibacterales; family JACOZG01; genus CAYIFC01. Next base: position 12,418 of record CAYIFC010000015.1, on the reverse strand, counting down.
AGTGCCTTAACCGAGAGCGAGACCTTACCATCTTTAACTTCGATGATTTTGGCGCGGATCTTTTCGCCGGGCTTAAAGCGGTCGCGAGTGTTCTCCACCAGCGCCCAGTCAATTTCGGAAATGTGGACGAGACCTTCGAAGCCTTCCTCCAGTTTTACAAATACGCCAAAGTCAACGACGCCGGTCACTTCGCCTTCCACTACATCGCCGAGATTATATTTAGAAACCATTTCTTGGCGGCTCTGGTTAACGCCGAGCACCTTTTCCGAGAAGATCAACTTATTTTCTTTCGGATCAGCACCAATAATATAGACGGAGATAGTTTGGCCGACGAACTTCTTAAGCTCATCCATAATCTTTTGTTTGTCGCCATCAGCTACCTTGGGGTAGTGCTCGGCTTTCAATTGGGAGGCGGGCATAAAGCCGTCGATCCCTTGCCAAGCCATTATTAAGCCGCCCTTGTTGGCATCTTTAACAGGGAGATCGAAAATGAGCTTTTGCTCGATGGCTTTCTTGGCTTCCGTCCAGGTGAGGGCTTGCTTGGCTTCTTTAAGCGAGAGCTCGATGTAACCCTCTTCGCCTTCTGGTTCCACAACTTTAGCGGTGACTTCGTCACCAACCTTAACTTCGCGGATGATTTCGCGAGCGTTCAAATATTCGCGGCCGAAGATGATGCCCGTGCCAAAAGGAGGCACATCTACATAGAGGGCCATCCGGTCCTTGCCGATGACGGTGCCACCAACCAACGTCCCCACCTCCGGCGGAGCCGGTGAGTCCTTGATTATCTTCTCCATCACGCCCAACGGCGCAAGTGGAGCAGAAGCGGTGGCTATTTTACTAGTTTCTATCATGGGGGAGAGTATAGCGGAAAGACCTAGTCACTGGCAAGAGCAGTTAGTTTTACTCTTGACATAAGCCAATGTTCACTTATATTTAGTTAAGAAGCCGTTAAGGTGACCAAAGGGGTAATCAGTGTTTCTAATGTAAAGGATAGGATTATGGCCGGAAAAGGAAGTCTGAGCTTCAAAGATGAGATCAAGTCGTGCCTACTGAAACTTAAGTTGACCCAAGTAGAGTTCGCAGATGAGCTGAAGGTCCCTTACGAAAGGTTGCGCAGTTGGCTCATGCAATCGAGGGTTCCCATTGCAAACCAGAAAGATTTTGCCAGGATTTTGAAGGTCTCTACTGATGAGCTTGTCTCTTGGGGAATGAGAGATGAGCGGCTGGTTGAAGAAGAAATCTTATTGACCAAGAGCGACCTGGAAACTCTTCTCAGGGTACAGGAGGCGATGGGGGACTTGTCAGTTTCCATGGCGGTAAAGATCATTAAAGAGGTAAGATCTCGTAAGTAATCTTGAATTCACAGCGCCGGTAACCTTTAGGTTATCGGCTTTTCTTATACTCCAAAACGCGTGACAGCGGGCGGTAATTTTGTTAGAGTAGGCTTAATGATTGTGACGTATCATGGCCGTGGTTTTGTCAAAATCCAGCAGGGCGACCTGGTGGTGGCTTTTAATCCGGTGAGCAAAAAGTCGAGTGCCAAACAAACGCGTTTTGGGGCTGACCTGGCCTTGGTGAGCGTTAACGATGACGACTATAATGGTGTTGACCAGGTGACACTTGGCGAGCGCGTGCCGTTTGTAATCGACGGCCCCGGCGAGTACGAGGTGGGTGGTATTTTTATTAAAGGCCTACCTTCCACTGGCCCTGACGGCAAGATCAATACTATTTACGAATTAACAGTCGACGATATTAAAATCGTTCACGCCGGAGCTTTGGCTGATGCCGCGCTCGATCCCAAAACTCAAGAAGCGCTCGGTGACGTCGATGTTTTGTTAACGCCAATTAGTGGTGAGGGAATTATTGATGCAAAAGGCGCTCATAAATTAATGTTGGAAGTTGATCCCAATTTAGTAATCCCTCTCACCGACGACTCGAAGTCTCTCAACGTTTTTCTTAAAGAAGCGGGCGTGCCAGCTGATAAGGTTGATACGAAAGACAAGTTAACTTTTCGCAAGAAAGAATTAGTTAGTATGGAGGGGGAGGTTGCAATATTAAGCGTGGTTTAAAATTTAAATATGTCTACATTTTTAAACAAAATTGATAAGTTGCGCGAAGAGCCAGAGCACAAGCGCGAGCGCGTACGCTTAGTCGCGACGATCGGCATTACGGCCGTGATCGCGATCATTTGGTTCTCAACTCTCTCGCTTCGCTTTGCCGCGCCAACAGAGACCTCAATAGCTCAAAAGGCTGAGCAAGAATCATCCGTTTTTGGCGACGCTGTTGCCCGAGTGGGCGCTGGTTGGGCAGTTGTTAAAGGGGCGTTTAAAGACTAGACTAACGATTACTTATGGCGCGGAAGAGTGCAGACAATCAAGGAGATAAAGAACCGGCACCAATTGGTGGCCGGATTTTAGCCGTCGACATCTCGAAAGAGATGAAGGAGTCGTACCTCGACTACGCGATGTCGGTTATCGTGTCACGCGCCTTGCCTGATGTCCGTGATGGTTTAAAGCCGGTCCATCGTCGTATTCTTTTTGCGATGCATAAGCTTGGTCTCAACTCTTCCGCCAAATTCCGCAAATCAGCGTTGGTGGTGGGTGAAGTGTTGGGTAAATATCATCCGCATGGCGACATTCCCGCTTACGATGCTTTGGTGCGTTTGGCCCAGGACTTCTCGATGCGCTATCCGTTGGTGACGGGCCAAGGTAACTTCGGTTCGATTGATGGCGACTCACCAGCTGCTATGCGTTATACCGAGGCTAAAATGTCGCCGCTCGCGGCCGAGCTCTTAAGAGATATTGAGAAGGAGACGGTCGATTTTGCTCCCAACTACGACAACTCGCACCAAGAGCCCACACTTTTGCCCTCCGTTGTGCCGAATCTTCTAATGATGGGGTCGGTGGGTATCGCGGTGGGTATGGCGACCAAGATTCCGCCGCACAATCTTACCGAGGTGATGGAGGCGTTGATCCATCTAATTGATCATCCCGAGGCCACCACCGAAGACTTGCTCCAGTTTGTTAAGGGTCCTGACTTCCCAACTGGCGGCGTTATTTATAACGAGGTTGATATTAAACACGCCGCGGCCTCCGGCCGCGGCGGCGTGCTCATCCGCGGCGAAGCTGAGATCGTGGAGGCTAAGTCCGGCAGCTTCCAGATCGTCATTACCTCGATTCCTTACCAGGTCAACAAAGCTAATTTGGTCGTTCAGATTGCTGATCTTGTCCGCGATAAAAAGGTGGAGGGGATCCGTGATGTCCGCGACGAGTCCACCACTATCGACGACTTGCGCGTCGTTATCGATCTCAAGCAAGGCGTCTACCCCGAAAAGATTTTAAATGCGCTCTACAAAAACACCGAGCTCGAAACCGTTTTCCATTACAATATGCTCGCTTTAGTTGAAGGTGTACCGCGCTTGCTCTCGCTCCGCGACGTCCTCGAAGAATTTTTAAAACATCGGCAGACGGTTATTACTCGGCGGACGCGCTTCGATCTCGCCCGCGCCGAAGAGCGCGCGCACATTCTTGAAGGTCTGAAGAAAGCGCTCGATCACATTGATGAGGTGATCGCGACGATCAAAAAGTCGCCCGATGTGCCGTCAGCTCACGCCGCGCTTAAAAAGCGTTTTGACTTCTCTGACGCGCAAGCCAGCGCTATTTTGGAAATGCGTTTGTCGAAGCTCGCGGCGCTCGAGCGTCAGCAGATCGAAGATGAGTTGAGGGAAAAGTTGGCTCTCATTCGTGATCTCAAAGCCTTGCTCGCCGATCCGAAAAAGATTTTGGGTGTAGTTCGTTCCGAATCGGTTGCCGTTAAAGACAAGTATGGCGATGCGCGTCGCACCAAGGTGGTTAAGCATGGCGTGAAAGAAATTAACACCGAAGATCTCGTCGCTGAGAAAGACAATGTTTTAGTTCTCACACGCGGTGGCTACATCAAACGCACTGACCCATCCGAGTACCGCGTTCAGCGTCGCGGCGGTGTAGGTGTGATTGACCTAGACATTAAAGAAGAGGATTTCGTCTCAATCTTCCTTTCCGCCAATACTCACAGCGATCTACTCTTTTTCACTGATCGCGGCAAGGTCTACCAGATAAAAATGTACGACATCCCTGAAGGTAAGCGCGCGACCCGCGGCAAGTCCATCATGAACTTCTTGCAGTTGGCCGATAATGAACGTGTAACTTCTGTTTTGGCCTTACCGAAAGGCGCCAAGAGCGCACCAGGCTCGGTGTTGATGACAACCAAGCTAGGGACAGCGAAGAAGGTGGCCGTTAAACAATTTAGCGATGTTCGGCGTTCGGGAATTATTGCCATTCGTCTTGATGACGGTGATGAGCTCTACGGTGCTGTTTTAGTAAACAAGAGTGATGAGGCCATCGTGACCACTTCTTTAGGTCAAGCGATTCGTTTTAAAGAGTCCGATATTCGTGAGATGGGACGTACTGCCGGTGGTGTGCGCGCGATTAAACTCCGCAAGGGTGATTCTGTGGTTGGCTTAGGTTTAATCAGTGGTGGTGAAAGAAGCCTGCCTGCCGGTAGGCAGGGTGAGCTCCTCGTTCTTTCGGCCAGTGGTTACGGCAAGAAGAGCAAACTCTCGGAGTACAAAGTCCAGAAGCGTGGTGGGACTGGTATCCTTACGGCAAAAGTAACGACCAAAACTGGTCCGCTAATTAGTGCTCAAGTGCTCGACGCCACCAAAGACGAGATCATTACGATGTCGAAGCAGGGGCAAGTGGTGCGCACCAATTTGGGCGAGATCCCAACTTTGAGTCGCAGTACGCAGGGCGTGCGCGTAATGCGAATGCGCGAAGGGGATAGCCTCGCTTCTCTCACCTGTCTATAATTTAGTATACTAAAGGGACCAATGGACGGTCCTTTCTCCGACCCAGCAAAAAATATTGAACACTTCGGTTTAACCGAAGGGATGGTAGTTGCCGACTTTGGTGCCGGTAGCGGCGCTTATACCTTGGCCGTTGCTAAAAAAATTAGTCAGAGCGGTAAGGTCTACGCCGTTGATGTTCAACAAGCGCTACTGACTCGTTTAGCGGCTGTGGCCCGTGAAGCCCATCTTTCTAATGTTGAGATCGTCTGGGGTGATATAGAAAAAGTTGGTGGTTCTAAACTGGCTGACCGGAAAGTAGAATTGGTAATTATTGCGAATGTCCTTTTTCAATCTTCAGCCCGCTATTCAATTTTGCTTGAAGCCAAGAGGGTACTAATGCCCGGGGGGCGAGTGGCTCTCGTGGAGTGGCAGGATAGCTTCGGCGGTTTGGGGCCTAAGCCCGAGCAGGTGCTCGGGCCGGCCGAGGCCGAACAAATCTGTCTCCAAGCTGGGTTTGCCAAGTTGCTCGACTTTCCGGCTGGTGCGCACCATTACGGCCAGCTCTGGCGCGTCGCCGACAAAACTGTATGAAAACTCTTTCTACTTTCCAATTAGTTCTGATCGCCGGTTTTATTTTTATCGCGATCGTGGCGGTGTTGATCTTTTCCGGTATTCTACCAGGCTTTCGTACTCCATCGGGCGGAACGGGCGGTGAGGTGGTGATGTGGGGGACGGCCGATGCTAAGCGCCTTAGTCCTTTTATCGAACAACTAAACCAAGCCAACCAGAAATCTTTCACTCTCCGCTATGTCCAACTAGCGCCATCTGCGCTTGAAGCCGAATATGTAACGGCTTTGGCTGACAGCGTTGGCCCCGACCTAATGCTGGCGCCGCAGGATTTCGTTTTTACCCAGGGCTCGCGACTTCTGGCTTGGCCCTATGAGTCTCTACCTTTGCGCACCTTCCAAGACTCCTTTGTTGCCGGAAGCGAAACACTTTATCTAGCTAAAGATGGTGTACTGGCCTTGCCGATCGCCCTCGATCCGTTGGTGCTCTACTATAATCGCACGGCTCTTACTAACGCCGGTATTGTGAACCCGCCGACTACTTGGACCGAGCTTTTAGCAATGGTGCCGCGCCTCACCGCGCTCGACGCCGCGCGCAACATTACCCAGAGTGCCATCGCTCTTGGTGCCTATGGCAACATTCGCTTAGCTAAGGATGTAATGGCCATGCTGATGCTCCAGGCGGGGACGCCGATTATTGAACGAACCGAGCAAGGTCTTGCGCCACGTTTCACTTCACAGAACAGTTCGGTGCTTTCGCCGGCGGCGGCGGCGCTCGACTTCTTTGCTCAGTTTTCCGATCCCGCTCGCGTGAGTTACACCTGGAATCGCTCTTTGCCGGAAGCACGAGCCGCTTTCGCTCAAGGCCAGGCCGTCTTCTACTTAGGCTATGGCAGTGAGTATGAGGGTTTACGTCTCCAGAATCCGCATCTTGATTTTGACCTCACACTCTTACCGCGCAAAGAGCGCAATGCACGTGTTTTCTTGGGTCGTTTTACCGCGGTTGGGGTGGCGCGGGGGAGCAAGAACCCGCAGACGGCCTACCAAGTGGCCAGCATTTTAGCCTTACCAGAGAATGCGCTCCAAGTGGCCACGGCACTCGGACTTACGCCGGCCGCCAAGAGTACACTCGCGGCGGGGACTAGCAACACAGTGGAAACGATCCGCTATCAGGCGGCGATCGGCGCGCGCGCTTGGTACGATTTCGACCCCAGTGGTAGTGAGCGCATTTTTAAAACCATGATAGAATCTGTAACGACCGGCCGCTCGACGGCCACCGAGGCCGCCACCGCCGCTGGTAAGGAGTTTGAAGAATTAATTAAAACCCGCTATGGATCTGGTCAATAACTTTATGCTCGCGGCTACGGGGATTGTGGGCAACTGTGCTGACCCGAATAATTGCGGTTTGCAAGACTTCTTTAATCTGCTCGGCCGCGTTTTTAACTTCTTTATCTACTTGGCCGTACCTTTAGCCACACTGGCGATCGGCTATGCCGGCTTCCTCTATCTTACTTCGGGCACGAACGAAGGTAACCGTAGCAAAGCCAAAGAGATTATCAGGAATGCGATCATTGGTTTGGTTATCGCTCTCGCCGCCTTCGTGATCGTCAAATCTCTCCTTGCTCTCCTCGGCGCCGATTCCACATTTACTAAAGGCCTATGAAATTAGATTTATTCCAAAAAACTTATCATTTATTGGCTGGTGACGTTGTTCCACCGCCAGCGAGGTCTCCAAGTAGCGGCTTCACTATCCCTATTAAGAATCCGTTGACTAGTGTTAATAGTATTCCAGACCTTATCGAACAAATTCTCAAGATTCTTGTCCAACTGGGTTTGCCGATCGTGGGGATCTTCGTTATCTACTCCGGCTTCCTCTTTGTGGTGGCTCGCGGCAACCAGAGCAAGATTGATGAGGCTAAGAAAACATTCTTCTACACTATTATCGGTGCCGCCATCGTCCTCGGCGCTTTCGTAATTTCAGCGATGCTCAAGGCCACGGTAACCCAATTAGGCGGGTAAGATTATCAAATAATTTAATATTTTAATATGACTTTTTCAGGCTTGATCACACTAATTATCGACAAGATCCTAAACCCTCTAGTAATTCTAATTGTCGCCTTAGCCGTCTTCTACTTCCTTTGGGGTGTGCTCAAGTATGTCCAGTCGGCGGGCGATGAAGGTAAGCGCAAGGAGGGGATCAATATGATGACCTACGGCATTATCGCCCTTTTCGTAATGACGGCGGTCTGGGGCCTGGTTAATGTGCTGACCAACACCTTCCCACTCCAATACACTCGCCCTAATCCGCCAACAATTAATAGTGGCACGCCCTAGCTTATCCACCACCTCTTTCCCATTTAGAGCTTGCTTTTGCTATAATCATATATTATCAGTTTTAGTTATATAACAAATGTTAAATAGAATTAAGAATTTCTTCCCCGCTGTGGTAGCAATTTTGGTTGCTTTCCCTGTTTTAGCCTCGGCTCAAACAATATTTACGATTTTAGATAAGGTTCGTTTGATCATGGGTTATGCTGTTCCTTTGATCATGACTTTAGCCCTGATCTACTTCTTCCTTGGTCTGGCTAAGTATATATCTGGTGCTGGCGACGAAGAAAAGCAGAAAGAAGCTCGCGGCATGATGATCTGGGGTGTGATCATCTTGTTTGTAATGGCTGCCGTTTGGGGTCTTGTTGGTGTAGTCGGCCGCAGTTTTGGTATTCAAACTGGAGGTCAAGCACCAAGAGTTGATATTCCAACTGTTCCAACCAACTAGTCTTTAGTGGATATACCGATAATCGGCAAAATTGAAACAGAGATCATTAACCCGGTGCTTAATCTGCTGTTTGTTCTCGCGTTCCTCTACTTCGTTTATGGCATATACGAGTTTGTTCAGGCCTCAGACGACACGGCGGCGCGCGAGACGGGCAAGAAGCATATCCTCTACAGCGTCATCGGCCTCTTCATCATGATCGGCGTCTGGGGGATCGTGCGCCTTGTCTGCTCTACCATCGGCGCCGGGTGCAGTTAAGATAAATATAAAATAAAATTAGACGTAAAAAAGCGAGGACAGGATATAAAATCCTTCCTCGCTTTTGGGTTGTGTGTACCACTACTTGTCGAACTTGGTGTAGCAGTATAAGACTCTCATTGGTTCGCGTTTCCCGGTCAAAGACTGTCCCCCAAAGCAATTGGCGTGATGGTATTTAAGAACCAAATCATTATTTGTACTTGGGTCGTAAATAACCTTCTCACTTCCTTCGGGGCCATCTGCCATCAAGTACACCTTCCCTGTGGAACTTAGTCTCACGAACCGAGTTCCGGGGGGCAAGCATTCTTGTTTGAGTGCCATTGAACTTGGGTTGGTCTCAATTGGTTCGGCCCAAATGGTCGGCAGTTCGTGTATCCCTGAACGTGCCACTTCCGAGGTTCCGGCGGTTGGGATTGGGGTCGGGGCATTGGGCCATAATCCCCAGACTATCACAACACTCAAGAGTATTGCTCCCACAACCAGAATGGCAATGATCCCACTCTTCGGTACGAGAGTCTTAGCTTGTGTCCCTTTGTGCATCACGGTCCTCCTTTCGGCGTTACATTAATGTGAGGGAATGCTCCACCACGGATGTCGTTGACGTTGATCGGGTTGGTTATTTGCAAGATTACATTCGATGCGTCGTTAGCTTCGCTTGAACTAAGCCCGGCGTCTTTCAAGGTTTTGAAAGAGGTTGCCTTTGCATCGGTGCGCTTAACCACCTTTTTGTTCTCGGCCTCTTGCTGTCGAGCCAATTCCAGGGCGGCTTTTGTTTTCTCAGAGAAGTCTACGGTGGCAAGAGCGAAAGTTTCTATTTCAATCCCGTACCTACCTTCGATCTCCGATACTTCCAGATTGTTGTTCCTGGCCTTTTCGATCAGGTCATCGATTTCGGCCGCGTGGTCCTTGTAGAACTTGATCCTATCTTTTACAGGGACCAACCTCTCGCTTTCTGGTAGGTGTTCAAACTTCTTGATGAGTTGTTTGCGTTTGTGAGGGGGAACCTCCATGATTAGTGTGGCGTTGATGATCCTTCCCAAGGCATCTCTTTCTTGGATGAACTTGTCGGCAGGATATGTTCCTGCTATTGCACCGATCTCGTGTTTGATTCCGTCCGATAATCCACCCAGAATTGTTGCTTCTTCCGCTTCCATATAACTAAATAGAAGCGGTTTCCCGTCACCTCTTTTTGCCCACCCGTAAGGGTATTGTTCGAGTAGATCAATTTTCTGGTCGATTTCGGCAATTCCTGTTTTTGCTTGAGGGACTTTGTATCCGGTTGGTCGGTGCTGGTTGGATCCCTTAATGGTGATCGCGACGTTGTCTTTCGAGTAAACTATTACGGTAATTTCGTTTGTCTTGAGATCGAACGGAATGAGTTCTACCTTATTAAAGCCAAAAGGCCAAATAAGGCGGAGACCTTCACGAACGATTCGTCCAGTTCTTTCTCCGAAAAGCGTTACGACTCCGTAGTTTATTGTGCTTATTCGCACAAGCCCTGTGAATATCGTCCCTGCCAGCAAAAAAAGAACTCCCACTACTGCTAACCAAAACATGTTTTTCTCCTTTCAAAGAGAAGTATTTTGTCGAAGAACGTTTATTGGAAAAGGGTAACATACCCTTCTCAATCCAACCTACATTATATCATATCCATATATAAAAAGCAAGCCCCGAATCGCAGTGAAGCGATAAGGGGCTTGAGGGTTAAAACACGGCCTAACTACGGGGTTTAAGGCTCCCGTTTACGAAAGTGGGTCGTGGTGGTACTTGAGTGTTCTTCCACCACCACCTTGTCTACTTCCTGCCGGTAGATTGGGATCGAAATCATTGTGCTTGAAGACAACGACCCCACCTTAAGGTGTTCGGTACAGAATCCAGGAGGAACAGTTGGCCCAGCCCACGTACTTTCGGTGGATCTTAGGATCAATTTTTTTTCTCCCGGCTCAGAAGGAACAAGTTCGTGAGTGAACGGTGGATGCCCCCCAAAGTTGTATACGATGAGAGGGCATTCGGTTGGAATTGTGATCACTTTCGTCTCTGTTGGTGTAATGGGTATCGTTCTCGTAAGGTCGGCATTCCCCGCTTCCTCAAACTTGATCGGCGGTACTACTGTTTCCGGCTTTTTCTCCGGTTCCTTCTTTTCCTCGACCGGAGGAGTCACAGCTGACTTGGCAATCTCGACCAGTTTTGTCTGGTCAGCAATCTTGTTCACCGTCTCACTAATTTGGGTCGTAACGGTGACCTGGGTTTGCTGGCTACGGCAGGACAGGCAAAGGGCGGTTACACCTATCGCTGCCAAGACAAGTAGCGCGACAAATCCAATCGACAACCACGAGCGATTCTGAATTACTGCCACGTTTGTGGCAGTAGGGGGCGCAGGTGCCGGTGCTGCGTCTGTTGTCGTCGCCGCAGGTTGAGCTGCTGGCGCCGGCGGCGTAATGTTCGCCGCCGCAATGGCCTGAGTAATTTTTGTCGGCAGTTCTCCAACGGCCGTTAGGATTTGGTGTTGCATACTTGGGGCTCGTGTCCGAGCCACAGGTGGTGCAGCGTTATGATCCGTTGTCGGCGGTTGATCCACCACAGCACCTGTTCCTGTTGCATCCGTGTTGCCTACAGCGGGCGGATTTGTCGCTTTTGTGCGACGAGTGGGTCTTGGTTGTGTGACCAACTCTTTGATCAGCTTGACATCAGTTGAGAGGTCTTTCACCTCTGTTTTCAACTGATCAACGGACGCTTTGGCTTCGGCGGCAAGCGTTTTTGCGCCAGCGACTTGTGCGTTCACACTGCTGGTACCTTGGCGAAATGCACCGATTGCATTATTCATTTCCGAGGTCGCCTTTCTCAGAGCCTCCGTTTCAGGAGTTTCTTTTGGCGGTACAGTTGGGGGTGCGATGGGAGGAGTAGTATTTTTGTCGTCCGTAGCCATGAGTTTATTCTCCTTTCAAGAGAAAATGGCCTATTTGCTTGTCAAAAGAGCCGACATTCGGCCCTAATCATTACTGGTTACTAATATATACTAAAATGAGTATAAAGTCAAGTGTGGGCGGGGAGGGACTTGAACCCTCAAGCTCTTGCGAGCACTAGCTCCTAAGGCTAGCGTGTCTGCCAATTTCACCACCCGCCCTCTCACTATATTTAGATCAACATCTAAACTTCGAATAACTACTATACTCCTACTGTACACGTTCGTCCCGCCGTAGCTCAAATAGCAATTTGAGCGAAGGAGGACCACCCGCCCGATACAGCTTTAAGCTTCTAGCTATTAGCTTTCAGCTTTTAGATAATATCATTATAAATCTCTTGCCTGTACTCTCGCTCCGTTCAAAAAGAGGGCCGGCGCTTCTACTAGTCCTGAACTTAAGCCGCTTTGGTAATCGGCCTCAATCTTTTTGAGAACCGCCGCCGAGGTCATATCGCGTTGGAAGCGGTCTAGGTTTAAGTGTAGTGACGCGGCGTAGGCGAGCAAGAGATCCGAGGGATCTTCTTTGCCAATCCAGACTGATTGCCGATCATATAGTAAGTCATGCATGGGCCAAAACTGATCTTGTAAACCAGCCGCTTCCACAGCTGACGCTGCCAATTTCCCAACAGTACTACTAGCACCAACAAAATGACGATAGACCATCAACACTTCACTTTCTGGATTTATAGTGAGCTGCTTAAGACTACTGGCAATATCGTCACAGGTGAGACAAGCGAAATCGCTATACACCACCACCACTGCTTGAGCTTCGGGCGTTCCGCGTTGCCAGTCAGTAGTTGTGACCGGTGTGGAAAGCGGCGCAAGTGGTGCCGGTGGGTATTTAGCCTCTTTCGCTAGTTCGCCAAGCACTAAAGAAACAATGGCCAAGATCGCTAAAATTATAAATTTATATCTTTTTATCACAGGAACCCTAGCTTATAACTTTTATAATAATAAAACTAGTGCTATAAATTAGAATCCGCCCATAGCTCAGTTGGTAGAGCAGTCGCCTCTTAAGCGAACGGTCGTAGGTT
>CAYIFC010000014.1:0-16212 GCA_964362645.1 uncultured Candidatus Saccharibacteria bacterium | reverse complement strand
TTACAAGAATAGTAATGACAATAAAAATACCTATCAGGATACCTTTGAATGATTGTGACTTGATATATTCTTTTATATTCATATTGTTAGCGGTCTTGCGTTATTTACCAGCACACGCGTTGAAGCAAGTAGGGTTGCGAGAACAACGAGAGAAAGAGTGATCCCCACCAGCGGTGCCGACTCAACGAGCGACAATGATAATTCCTTCCAATACGAGACGGCGATATCTGGATCAGAAAAGAGGAGTGAGAAGTAGCTATAAAAACTAGACTGATAAAATCCCTGGAGCATGTACTTAATCGCAAAGATTGCGCCAAGTAATGAAGCCGCAATTGCGGCCAGGGCCGTAAATACGTAGATTCGGGCCCGACGTATTTCCTCGTACTTTATGGATGCAAGAATCTTGCCCCGAAGTCCCTTGGCTGGTTCTAATCTGTCCATACCATATATACGAAAACAGGATGCCTTTTGGTGCGTCCTGTTGCTTTTGATGTTTAGGCTGTCTGACCCTCAAACAGTCGCCGTAAGGCGACTAGTCCTCTCCGGTACTGACTTTTAACAGTATGAAGCGGTCGTTTGATCACTTTTGATATTTCAGCAAATGTCATGTTGCTTGTGTTACGGAGCGTGAGGACTTGGCGATACTCCGGGTTAATTTGACCAAGAAGCATCTCCAGAAATCGTGCGTCCTCCGTTCGAGCCAGTAACTCATCAGGTAGGGGCCCCGCGTCAGCCAGAGTTGCCACAAGGACGTTATCTCCATTAGTAGTTGTTTCAAAAACAGAAAATGGCACAGCCTTCTTTTTACGAAGAAAATCAATCGCCGTGTTTCGGATGATACTAAAGAGCCAGCCGTGGAAACTGTTGCCCGGTATAAACTTGCGCATGTTCTTCCACGCCTTAGTGAATGATTCTTGAGTAATGTCTTCTGCCGTCTGAGTATCACCCGTCAGCTTGACTGCAAACGTATAGGCATCGCTAAGATAGCGATCAATAAGAATAGCCAGGGCCTTTTCATCCCCCTCAAGGTAATCCGCTATTAACTGTTCATCTTCTTTCTGCATTGAATTCCACTATAGCAAAAAATCACTCCGAGATGTAATGAGTTGATTTTTGGCCGAATTTGGTTAGCAGAGTATCAAGGGTGATCCTTGGGAGTTTTGTTATCTATTTATAAAAACGACGACTTACCACGTTTGAGATAACCCCGATTGAAATCAAAGAAAGTCCGAATAATATAACTACTCCCAAAAGCACATAGGTTAAAATGCCTAAGTTTAAAGCAGTGGTTAATGTGGTGGCGGTGATCCAGATATCTCGTGCCGTGTTGGCGACCATCACAGGCTTACCTTGAGCGTCCAAAACTGGTTGACCACCTTCATCAAGTTTCGCAATCTGTCGTGGCATCTCGGCAAAGGTTTTGCCTCCAGTTGTTGTGAGTGTGTGTTTTCTGATTACGTCGGCCTGGGCCATAAGTGTAAACGGTCCGCGCACCGGCGTCTCCGGGATAGATGCATCGGCAGGAGTGATAATGTTTTCTCTGGCTATGCTTTGATAGGTAAAGTTTACCCCCCAAATACCTCCAATCACCAAGGCGATCCCCACGATTACTCCAACCACAGACGATATTTTAAGAAATTTTTTCATATCCCTTAATTATACCCCATTCTGTCAATAACAACGATTCTATTTCTTGGCACATTCGCGCAGGTGCGCTCAGTACACCCTCCCTCAACGGTCGATTGCTGCCGGACACTAATACACGAACGCGTCTCGGTCGCCCTAGTGCCGTGGCCTGGGGTATAGTTCAATTTAGATTCGAAACTAGGATACGTCATTTTTACAATTATTCAAATCGATCAAACGTGAACCAACGTAATTTGCCAACAGGAATATTATACTTATTCTCGATGACCCATCTCGCATTGTGAAATTCTGCATTGTTCCAATCTAGATCAACCGCCTTAGCTGCTTTAATTAGTTCCTCCTCCGACTCACCCTCTATTTCAACATATGTTGGTATTCGAGGCCACGTATCAATATCGAATATAACTCCATTTAATTTCAGGGTATGACGCTTCTTTTGCTGGTGTCGGAAAGCAATTAATCCAATCTTCTCAAAGAGTAACTCCGCCTTTTTATAATCACCAACACCAAATTCTATTTCATAAGTACCATCAACTGTATGTTCTCTATGCTCTTTATAAGTTAATTTGGTCAAATCTCCAATTTTTCTTAACCTAACAAATCTCTGTTCATCTCTCCATTTGAATTCAGGATCGTAAATGATAGTCTCCTCAAGCATAATTTCTCCTTTGTCATGCGCGCCAAGCTCAAGTAATTTACTGACCAGTGATGGCTTGTTTATTTCTAAAAATCGCACTTCAATTTCTTTGGTATTCATAAGATTATTTGAATTCAAGCAATAAAGGTAAATGATCTGAAACCTCATACTGCAGAACCTTAAAATTATCTACCTTTATTCCATTACTAGTAAAAATGTAGTCGGCGTGCTTATCTGGTTTTATATAAAAAGATGATCGAGTAGATTTTATACCATTCTCTTTAATCAAGTTTCTCAACTTACCAGATTCAATGATTTTAATGCTTTCTGTTTCAGGCAATAAATTGAAATCTCCACATAATAGACATTCACCATTGAGCGACTCGATAAATTTAAGGATATTTCTTGATTGATTCAAACGATCCTCGGTATCAGTTTTACCTTTACCATTCCATAGACCATGAAAATTAACGATTGTAACTGGTTTATTGTCTATGAGGAGAGTTATGTACTGAATATTTCTGGCATGATTACCGATGTCGCCATCAGGTATGTGACCCTTTTCCTTATATACAAATAATTCACCTTCTGCTACGACCTCTAATTTATTGCTGACGAGCATCATCAAACCGTAATTGTCCATGAAGTGAGGTCTGAAGTAAGAAACATGATCTTTGAGTAGCTCTGAAATATCTTGCATTCCATGAACCATTATTTTGCTATGATCGATAGGTATTCCACCGGCAGAATGGCCATCAAATGTCTTATACGGAGCAGACCAAATTTCCTGCAGGCAAAATATATCAACCTCAGATTTATGTCCCTCAAAAAATGAAAGGAGTTTATCTTTGCCTGCTCTTCCTCCCCAAGTGTTTAGTGTAATTAGTTTCATTTATTAAATTTACACCCATCCAACTCAGTCGTCTTAGCGCCATAGGCACTCTTGACACCGGAATTGTAATGTGTTGGCTGCCGGACTTGGACTCGAACCAAGATACTCGCCTCCAAAGGGCGATGTCCTACCATTAGACGATCCGGCAATAAAATGGCAACGGTTTAGTAATTCTAGTCAAATCTGGCCAAAAATCAATGCGGGCTTTAATTATCGAGCGTAGTAGCCTAAAATGAATGTTAGAATAATTAGAAAAGCCACAGGAAATATATGCCATATCAAGCCCATCACACGACCCAATCATACCTCGAGCAAGTCAAAAAACACACTGAACCATACAAAGCAGAAGTCTTGGGAAAAGAAATGATCGTCTATCCCAATGTTATGTCTCCCAAATATGACTGGTCTTCTCGCTTCCATGCAGAAAACATGCCAGATCAAAAAGGAAAATCGTTTCTCGAGATTGGTTGTGGTTGCGGTATCCTATCGCTTTTTGCAGCGCTTCAAGGCGCAAAAAGGATATTTGCCGTTGATATAAATCCGAATGCAGTAGAAAATGCTAAAGAAAATCTCTCAAAATACGGGGTGAAGGATTTCGAAGTTCATTACTCGGACGTATTTGAAAACGTTGAAGGAACTTTTGATACTATAAATTTTGCTGCACCCTATCACGGGAATAAACCGAATGAGATTCTAGAATATGGTGTATCTGATCCAGAGTATAGTGCGCTCAAAATTTTTCTACATGATGCCAGGAAACACCTCAATAAACATGGGCAACTAGTACTTGGCTTCTCTAGTACTGGTGATGCAGATCTTCTAAATGAACTTATTATCGAGAATAAATGGTTGATTAAGGATTTTAAAGAAGAATCTAATTATGACTGGAAGGCGTACCTGTATGTTCTGGAAGCTATCGAATTCAAGAACAAGACACAAGAATTTATATACGAAGATGAATATTCCTGGTTTAAAAAATACGTAGGAGAAGTAAGGGACGGCAAAATACTAAAAGTTGGTTATGGTCTAGGCTATTTGTCATATTTTATTAAACTTTATAACCCTAATATTACCAGTATCGATATCCAAGTAGATGCCGAGGCGATAAATCCTGATGGTGTTAAAATTTACGATGGAGACAATATCCCCTTTTCTGACCGAGAATTCGAGGTTGTTATTTGTACCTACACCCTACATCACACGCCAAACCCATCTAAATTATTTAGCGAAATTGTTAGAGTATCGAGTTCAGGGATTGTAATTATAGAAGAAACTTGGAGAACATTTTTCCAGAGATTACAGGAAATCTGGAACTGTTGGCTAGTAAACTTAAAAGCCGGTCAAAAAGTAAAAATATTTTGGAAGAGTTATTTTAGTGCACAATCTGTTCGTAAACTTTTTATAGACTATAATATAAAAATTGAAAAGCAATTTAATGCACCAAGAAGATCATTCCTGGTTGAGATTTTTATTCTAAAGAAGTAACCCCCAGGCTTGCTGTTACAACAAACCGGCCAAAAATCAATCTGCTTGGGCTAAAGTCCAAAGAAGTAGTTCTTACTTAGCAACCTTAAAATCGGTTAGGGTAATGATTTCAAATTCATTGGTCTCACTATCCCAAATACCAAAAGTTGGTTGGCCGGTTCGAGTGCCAGACAATTCGCCCGGGTTGGCCAGTAAGGTGCTGTTGGCTAAAGTCTCAACAGATTTGAGATGGTTGTCGCCAAAAAATGCGGCTTGATAGTCTCCGGACTTCGCTGCGTTTTGCGCTAGAAGCGGGAAGTGAGCCAGGAAAGCTTTCTTATCATTCTCGAGCTCTAGTTCGCGAAAAGACTCGGCATTAAAGTCTAGGTTGGTAGCTTCGCGGAAGCGGAGAATTGTTTGGGCGCGGGCACCGTCGACATTACCCCAAACGCAAGTCCAATTTATACTCTTTTCCGCGGCCAGAATATCAAAGACAGGAGGAGCGCAAAAGTCTCCTAGATGGATGCCTTTGGTTATCTTTCTTTCCTTAACTAATTCCAGTGCCTTAGTGACATTGTAATAATGGTCATGACTATCCGAGAAAATCGCGTATTTCATATCTCAAGTATATCACAAGCCCAATTCTTTACTTTTCCTTATCCCCGTGGTAGTAAATTCCGTCAACACTCGGTGTTGACACAGAGCGCTCAGGCTTCGGCTTGGGCGCTTTTTTATATCTTTTACAAACCTGCTATATTTAGAAAGGCCATTATGTATTTAGTCTATATCATTGAATGCGAGGATAAGTCCCTCTATACAGGCATTACAAACGATCTGGAGCGTAGGTTTGCTGAACACAAATCTGGAAAGGGCGGTCACTACACCAGCGCCAAAGAGGTGGTCAAAATTCTGTACACAGAACAACACTCCAACCGTTCTTCTGCCCTGAAAAGAGAATTTGAAATTAAAAGTTGGCGGAGAGAAAAGAAACTTGAATTAATAAATAAACACGAAAAAGATTAAAATGGAAGTGGAGGTTAATGATGAGGTTGTAAATCTATGTAAAAAGGTTGGCGATTAAAGACAAAAAGGGTTAGAATGGAATTTATGAAAAAATTACACAACGCGGATTTGGGAATTTTGTTAATTAGAGTGGCTTTGGGTATCGTCTTTATTTACGCTGGCTGGTTCAAACTTAATAACATGGAAATGGTTATCGGTGGTTTTGCTTCGATGGGCTTTGCCACTTGGCTCGCCTACCTAGTAGCTTATGTTGAATTCCTTGGCGGTATTGCGCTGGTCTTAGGGATATTTGTCCGTTACGTCGGTATTTTACTGGCGATCGTAATGCTCGTGGCTATGATTAAGGTCCACATCCCTAATGGCTACAGCTTGGCCAATAACGGTTACGAATACGTCTTACTACTAATGCTCGCCTCCCTCGCCATCACCACCCTCGGCGCCGGCAAGTACTCGGTAGCTAAATTATTTAAAAAGAGCGAGCTGACTGCTCAAGTCTAGTTAAAACAAATATCCGAATATAAAAATACCGCCCGGACACACAAGGTGTACGGGCGGTTGGGTTTAGTATTTATTTTTTTACTTCAAGAGTTTACGCAATCAGCCTTTGCCGCCGTCGTCGTTGCAGTCTTCGCCTTCGTTGCAAGGAACAGGCGTAATTACAGACGGTATATCGTAGTCACCGGTGATCAACACCTTGAAGGTGACGTCAAAGAACCATTCACTTTGTGACCACGGCTCGTTCGGGCCGTCGGCGTTTTGGACCTGACCAGCGTTCACATACGACGACATAATCGTTCCACCATTTACATAAACATTGCAATTGGCGAAACTCCAATCCTTGTCATCTTCTGTTGCGCTGGTGTATAGGGTAGAGCAATTCCAACTAAAATAGAACTTGGGAGCGAAACTTGGGGTTTCGCATTTGTCGCCCGTGAGCGAATTAAGCCACTCGCCATTTTCGCAACCGGGGACTGGCACCGGAATATCGAACAAATCGATATTTTCCGAACCACCAGCATCAATCGGGATGCCATCAAGCTCGTCCATGGCTTCGGTAATCTCACCATTGCCAGGCACAAAAGACCCCTCGAAGTGCATGCGGACATAGCCATACCCGAGGCCCTTATCGTACAACCAATCCTGTGGATCAATCGGGTAGATATCGAAATTGCCACTCAGTCGCTCGACGACAAAAGTTTCACCGTAGAGATTTGAGTTGCCATAACCCTCGACAGGATCAAACTGAGTCCACGAACTAAGGTTGTGAACCTCGTCTTCGCCGTTCGGACCCGTGCCCTTACTAACTAGACTGAAGTTCTTACTGCTGTCGCCGGTCGAATCCGTGACCGACATTGTGTCCGAATTCGGGCTTGCGCCCAAACCAACACCACACCCTCCGGAAAGCACCGACATCGTCAGCGCACACAGCAAAACCACCAAAAACGCCCACAAACCTTGCTTTTTCACGATTTACTCGTTTTTCAAAGGACTTCCACTATAATGCCCAAGCGACATTCGCTAGGGCCAACTCCTACCTTAGCATACCTGTATTAGGATGTCAAGTACAAATTTTTATGATCGCAATTTCTAAAGGAAGCTCGGGGACGGTGGCGCGGCCGAGCTCATCGTAGGTTGCGAGCAATTCCCGCAGGATGGTTGGCAGTTGTTTGGCCTCCGCGTGCTTGCTTAAGCGTTCGAGAAGGGCAAATTCTTCAGCCGAAACTTCTTCTTTAATTTTGGTGGCGTCGATCGGAGCGTACACCATAAGCATCGCTAAACGCACAATGCGGAGGACGAGCGTCAGGAACACTTTCATCTCTCTTTCTTCTTTACTCGCTTTATTGATTACACCTAAAGCAACTTCGGTATTTTTATTCAACAGTGCTTCTACTATTTTGCCAACAAGTTCGGCGCTCGGCGCGCCGGTGATCTTCTCCAGCTCCTTAATTTCTATTTTTTTATTACCTGCCCCGAGCGAAGTCGAGCGGGTCGGAGTGCTCGCGGTCATCGCCTTCTGTAAGAGGCCGAGCGTATCGCGGAAAGAACCATCACCCAAAAGCGCAACGAGTTCGCGCGACGGCTTATCAATCTGCCAACCTTCAGCCTTAACGACTTGGTCAACCGCTTTTTCTAGATCTCTAATTGAGGGTTTTTTGAAAGTAAATGATTGGCAACGCGAGATAATTGTTTCGGGTACTTTGTGTAATTCGGTCGTAGCTAAAACAAAAATCACGTGCTCGGGCGGTTCCTCCAGCGTCTTGAGTAGAGCATTAAACGCCTCGCGTGTAAGCATGTGCACTTCATCAATGATGTAAACTTTATAACTTGAGCTGAACGGTAGAGAGCGCACATTTTCGCGGAGCTCACGAATTTCGTCGATACCTCGATTTGAAGCGCCATCAATCTCATAAAGATCTTCGGGCAAAGTTTTAAGCCGCTTGGCCAAAATACGCGCCAGCGACGTTTTGCCCGTACCGCGGGGTCCGGCAAAGAGGTAGGCATGGGCGGGAGACCCGCTCTCCACAGCGCGCTCGATTACCTCAACGACGTGCTTTTGGCCGATAACTTCAGCGAAATCTTCGGGCCGATACTTACGATATAGGGCTAGTTCTGACACGCTGGTAGTATAGCAGAAAGTATAAAAAAGAGACCCCGTTGCCTGATTGGCGAACGGGGTTCATGGGGTGCCGGACAACAAATCCAGCGTAGTGCCTAGGAAGGGGTAGTGCACATTTCCTCCTGCATTGTGGCTGGAGAATTGGCACCAGGGATAAGGTAGCTTTGTTGGTAGTGGTAATGACAGCGATTACCGCAAACACCGCAGAAGAAGTCGTACACGGCGCCGGCGGCTTTTTGCTTGACGATGTCAATTCTACCCTTACAACCAAGCGTGGGGCATTTTTCCTTGTCATCCTTTTTCTTTCCGTCTGCCCCAAACTGATCGAACTTCCAGTTGATAACTGTAGTTTGCTTTGCCATGAGTATATCTCCAATCTGAATCCCTTCGGGAGCCAAAGACCATCCTTGACTTTCTTTTTTTATTGTATCATAGACGATAGGTACTTGTCAACTACCTCTTCCACCTGCTTGGCGCTCTCGGTATTCATTAGCTTTTCGCGTAGTTCGGCCGCGCCGGCAAAGCCATTAACATAAGCCTTGTAATGCTTCTTCATTATTGAAAAACTTTTGATGTCACCAAGTAATTCATGAAAAAGTTTTGTGTGTTCAACTAATACTTTTAACTTTTCTTCAACCCCTCGACTTTTCTCGGGGCTGTTTTCAGTTTCTGAAAACAGCCATGGGTTGCCGAAGATGGCACGGCCGAGCATTACGCCGTCAGCGCCCGTTTCAGCAACTAAAGAATGCGCGTGAGCAAGATCGCGTACATCGCCATTGCCCAGAATTAGAGCCTCGCTCCCCTTTTCATTTCTTATTTCTACCGCACGCCGCACACGCTCCCAACACGCCGGAACCTTAGACATTTCTTTGCGCGTGCGGGCATGGATCGTCACCGCGGCGACCCCAGTTTCCAGTAGCACCGGCAACCACTCTTCTAACTCATCGCGATTATAACCGAGCCGTGTCTTAATCGAGATCGGGAGATTGGGCGCGCCTTCGGCCGCGGCGGCGATTATTTCTTGCGCCAGTTTCTGATTCTTAATTAACGCCGCACCAGCACCCTGCTTCTCTACCGACGCGTCAGGGCAACCCATGTTGATATCGAGCCCATCGAAACCGAGATCCTGAACGAGGGTCGCCGCCTCGCGCATTGTCTCCGGCCGCGCGCCGAAAAGTTGGGCGACGATCGGCCGCTCGGCCGGCGTGTACATTAAATCTTTCAGCAAGACTTCCCTACCCTTACTCACCAATCCATCGGCCGACACGAATTCAGTCCAGAAAATGTCTGGACCGGCCGGTTTAGAATACTTGGCAATCAGTCGGCGAAAAGCCGCGTCCGTGACATTCGCCAACGGCGCCAGCACCATCACCGGCTTTTTTAACTTGTCCCAAAACCCCTTTACCATATTCTAATCCTAGTAAACCTGGTCATGTGTACCAACAGCGGTATATAAAACTTGCCTTTCGCCTAAAAACAAAAAAGTTACACGATAGGAATAATCAACCCAATAAGCCCATTCCCCATTCTTGTTGCCACCCAATTTATGAGTTCCCAATCTTGTATCGAAAGGGTTATTAACAAAAATCTCTTCTCGGCGAAGAGCTTTGCGTTTGATCTCGGTGGGTAACTTTTTAAATTGACGTCTGAACAGGGAGCTAGTATCAATTTCCACCATATTACATAAGATCAGCTAGAGAATTTATTTTTTTAGTTTTACCAGCGCAATGTTCTTTAAGAGCTTGGTCTACTCGATGATCTAGTTTTTGAGCAGCACGGCCCTTGAGTTGATAGTGGGGCAACTTAAAAATCGCCTCATAAGCCGAGGCCTTCTTTTTAAGTTCTCGGTATTTAGTTGTCGTTATAGTAACCATATTATTGGCCACTTTAACATATCAACATTAAAAATCAATAAACTGGGGTTTAAAAAGAAAAGGCGCCGTAGCTGATGAAGCTCGTGCGCCTTGCGTTAGAAAACAATCAAAGACTTTCAGGGACTATTTTTGTCCACGACTCTCTGTCGAAGAAATCCACCACCTTCTTAAGAACTTTACCCCGATGAGAAATATCGTTTTCTTCCTGGATCGTCATTTCAGCCCATGTTTTATTGTGCCCGTTAGGAACAAAAAGAGCGCTGTAGGGCATTTGGGGTTGAGGGATAGTCCGAGGCTCAGTAAGAATATCCCCCTCTACTTCTCCCTTAAAAAGGTACTCCTTACAGTCAGGAGAAATAACCGTGGCAATAGTTCGGAAAGTGGCAGAACGATCAGTTTGGCCGCTCAACCTATCCAAACAATACTTCATCGTCTCTTCGGTGGATGCTTGTTCCCCAGCCCAACGTGCGGCAAGAATTCCCGGTTCACCATTCAACGCCTTAATAAAAAGTCCGGTATCATCACAAGGAACTAGATTTACTGAAAGTAGGTGTTCAAGCCGCGGAGGGTGTGGAAGGCGAGAGCTTCAAAGACAACGGCACGAGTGGAAGGTGATTTGTATTGCGGTTCATAAATATAACCATACTCGATAAGTATTGAGGGTTTTGTTAACGAGGCGTTGGCTCCAAGCGCAATAAGTTCTTGATCTTCAACTAAACCAATATTTTCCAACGGTAAATTACTAACTGGATAATAGCGCTTGATGGCTGTAAAAACCTCTTTCCCAACTTCGCGACTAGCCCGCGCATTAGGGAACTGCTTTTCTGGAATATAAACCGAGAAGCCAGTGTACGCCCCCGGCATACTTAACTTTTTACGGGGTGTGTCATTGAAATGGATATGCAAAATTAAATCAATATCATTCTCATTCGCCCACTTGTTGATGCCATACAAACGAAAGGCTACATCTTCGGTGGCAAAGTTGTGTGGTACAACAACCTTCTCTTCCACGGTGCCCGTAGCAACCAGCGAGATTAACTGCTGACGCAGAATCGCTCGGAAAGAATTAATTGATTCTCTCTCCCGCACAAAATACTCGGCTAAGCGAGAGTCATATTGCCCAGTAACCACATCACGGGCCACCATTACTTCCCAGGTTGGTTGGTTTTTAAACTGCTTGGCGAGCTCGCCAGCTAACTCACGCGTCAACTTTTCTTCTACCACAGTGCCAAACTGGGCGCCAGGGGCAGCAGGGTCATGACCAGGAACAATTAAGATTTTCAAACCCTTACTCCACATCTTTTCTTTTAACGATTCGGGCGTGACCGTTTCTTGAAAAACTTGGGCCCTTAAATTTTCTAACGGCGCTGGATAATTACCATGCGGGTCCGGCAGAAGCCAAATTACAAACAACCCCAGAGCGACAAACGGCAGAATTAAATATTTTTTATTCATGGCTTTGACTCACTTCAAGTGCCGGTTTAAATTCGGGACTAAGTTTAACAATTGTCGTTTGGTAATCTTTAATACCGCCATCCGGGTTAAGTCGCACCGTTAAAGCGAGTCCCTGCATCGTCTCCTCCGAAAAACCTTGATCAAAAATAAAATTACCTAAACTGTAGGCCACCAGACTCTCGTCACTTCTTTCTATTGGCTCCACCACATGCGGATGGTGACCAATCACGAGCTTAGCTCCGGCCACCAGTGCTTGATTCGCCAACTGCTTCTGCCGCTCATTAGCCAAAGTTTTGTACTCCTCACCCCAATGGAAAGAAACGACCAAAACATCAACTTGCGACGATGCCATTGAAATTATTGACTCAAATTCTGGATCGTTAGTCAAGAGAATGCCCGGAGCATCATCGCGAACCCGCAACCATTCCGGTCCGACATCAGAAAAACCAAGATAACCCACTTTGACACCACGCACCTCTACCACCTTTACCGCGCGCGCTCCAGCTCGCGTTAAACCCCCACCAACCGCAACGATATTATTTTGCTCTAAATACTGCAGCGTATCGGTAAAGGCCGGCACACTCCAATCACCGGCGTGATTATTGGCCACCGAGAGAACATCGAAGCCAACGCTGGCGAGCGCCGGAGCCGAGCTAGTGGCCATGCGGAAAGAATATTTGCTACCTACATTGCGGCCACGATCAGAAATCGGCCCCTCCAGATTACCGAAAAGAATGTCGGACTCACCGATCGGTTTGACGCCCTCGAACAACCAATCTAAACCGCCATTCTCTTTATATGACTTGGCCACACCACGGTCGAGCATAATGTCGCCAACAAAAGTTAGCGTGATGGGAAGTGGAGGTGGGAGCACCGGTCTGGCCACAATGGCCGCGACCCGCTCATAGGCCGACTTCCCCATCTCGTCTTGATTGAGCCAAGCCAAAACGGCCGACGGCGTGGTAATTAGTGCCCAGGCTAAAGCCACCCCCACACCGGCGGCGATAACTACGGCTACTACATAATTTATAAATCCTCGCTGCATACTACTTGGCTAAGATTACCTCAGCTTCCACGCGATCGCCGCTCTTGAGACCGCCCTCCAGAATTTTGATAGCAATCGGCGCCTCCAGCGCATCTTGAATAAACCGCTGCATGGGTCGGGCGCCGAAAACTTTGTCGCTCCCGCGCTCGGCCACGCGGGCGGCGGCGACCTGACCCCAGCCGAACACAATCCCCTGTCCCTCGAGTCGCTTAGCCAGCTTAGCCAAACCAAGCCCAGCAACTTTTTTAAGCTCCTCTCCTTGCAACGGATTAAAGATCACCACCGCGTCAAAACGGTTAACGAGTTCCGGCTTAAAGATTGCTTGCTTGATAATCGCCTCCACAATCCGTGGCCGCTCTTCCGCTAAGTGCTTACCGGACTTAACAATCTCCCAAATGAGATCGGCGCCCGCATTAGAGGTAGCAATAATAATTACATTGCGCGTATTAACTCGCTCGCCACGCGCGTTGGTAAAAAATCCTTCGTCCAAAATCTGGAGGAAGAGATCGCGCACCGCGAGCGCACTTTTTTCAAACTCATCCAGCAAGAGCACACCGTAGGGTCGAGCCGTGAGGGCAGTCGTCAAACTACCAGCATTTTCAGTCGTACCGATTAAACGAACGAGCGCATCAGCACCTTGATACTCCGTCATGTCTAAACGGATCATTCGATCTTCGCCGTCGAAAAAGAGGGCGGCCAAAGCCTTCGCCGTCTCCGTTTTACCTACGCCCGTCGGGCCAAGAAAGAGGAAGGAGCCGATTGGCCGGTTAGGATTACGGAGTCCGGCTCGATTGCGACGCAGAGCCGAGGCCACCGCCACAATCGCTGGGTCCTGACCGATAACGCGGGCGGATAATTCTTTTTCTAAATTTAAGAGCTTTTCTTTTTCGGCTCCTTGCGGCTTACCCACTGGCACACCCGACTTTTCGCTTACAAAACGTCGAGCAGTAACACGATCGACAACTCCAATATTTCCCGCCTGCTCCCGACCAGACGGGAGGGCGGGCAGGTGCTGAATCGACCACGGCGCAATCTCGAGCAAAAGATCGGCCAACTGATCGCTCAAGGACTCACCAGCAAAGAGACGACCGGCCGAGTCGGCGAGCTCCACCAGTGCCGGGTAGGTAAAGTAGAGACCGTATTGCCGCTCCAGCGCCAGCACGAACTCGGCCGTGTGTGGCAAGAGTGCCGCCGCATCAACCGCTTCGATCATTACGCGCTCAAAGCGCTCGCGCAAATGGACATCCGGTTCGAGCACCTCGTGGTAGCCGCGGGGATCGGCTAACGCCACCAACTGCACCGTCCGTCCAGCAAGATACGGATCGAGAATCGAGCCTAGAGCCACCTCAAGCGCGGCCGCTCCGCGCATGAGCGCTGGGAAATCGTCGATGATTAAAATGATGTTGCCAGCGCGGTGGGCTTGCTCAAGAAGCGCCAACAATTCCTTCTCGAGTGTCTGTTTGTCTTTACAAGCGGCGAGCAAAAGTGCGCTGCGGAGCAAGAACGGACGCTTGTGTTCTAGTAGTGGCACCACCTTACCGCGCTCGATTAGTCGTGCCAATTCTACTACCGCCTCGCGCGGGGCTTGGCCTTCGCCGACGACCAAAGCATTCTCTTCTTTACCGCGCGAAAGAATGGTCTCAATCTTTTCGACCGTAGTTGAAAAAAGACCCAACCCTTCGACTCCGCTCAGGGCCAGGAGGTCCTGGCAATACTTCTCAAGTAAAAAAGTGACGCCGTAACCCCAAGTCTTAGCGAGCCCCGGGATGCGCTCGAGACGCCGACGTTGCCACCAAGCTTCTTGGAAGCGAGCTCGTGCCTCCTCAGCTTCCACCCAGACGGCTGCGCCCAGCCAATCGGTTTTGTTAACTTCAAGTTTAAGCAACCAGGCTTGGAGATCTGGATTCTTGTCGTAAAGCGCGGCCGAAAGATCTTTGAGAGAGAGCACTCCCTTCTCACCCCACTCCAAGCCCATGCCCGACTTCTTAGCGACCCGAGCCTCATAGAACGCCTGCCGGTCAACGGCCGACACACCCGCTCGTGCAATAACCCGCTGGCCATAATTGGAAACGAAAAAGCCCAAAACCAAATCGGCGTCTTGCGCTTGATAGAAAATCTGTGCTACCTCGAAAGTTACGCTTGCCCGGCTATTGCCAGACGGGCCGGTTCCACTCTCGCTCAAATAGTGGTGACGGAAAAAAGCTTCGAGCATGAAAAGCTTAAGCCACAGCATTAAATCCAAACCAAGTACCCCGACAATCACAGGCAACCACGCGGCAATTTTAGTATTAAAAAAAGACAGTCCAACGCCAACTAATAGCAAAACTATCAGCCAAAAAGTTAAACGTTTTAGTGAGTGACGTCGACGATGATTAAGAAAACTCTCCAACGCCAAGATGGCATAGAGTGGATGGTCGGCAAGATATGGGCGAAAAGGGTGCATAGTTTAAGTAAAGAAAATCAAAAAAAGACTAAACCATAAGAGCGCCAAAATCGCGAACGGCAAAACAAGCCAAAGAATTAAACTCAAAATCCAAAGCCCAAAGATCAAAACTAAAACCCCAAATCCAAAAACCAAAAAAACAATTCGGATTACAAACCCGACTAAGCGCATTAAGGTGTTGACGATGAAGGTGCCGAGGAAGGCGCCTGGGTCGAGCTTGTGACCATAACTCTCACCCAAGCGACGCCAAGGAGCAAAAAGCGTGCGCGCAATAATTGGAATAGAAAAAAAGTGGTAGAAAAACCACAGGAAATCCCGACCGAGGCGAAAAATGTCGGCCAAAGCTCGCGTGTAGTGCCAAACGAGGTAACGACCGAAAACTCGAAGAGCGATCATCGCTCTATTATAGCCGAGGAGAGGAACTTGTAGAACACCTTGCGCTCGAAGCGTAGATCAATGTAGTCGAGCTCCAAGCGGCGCGCCACCAGTTCTTGCTTAAACACATCACTACTAAGCGCCGCGGCTAAATTTTCTAACGCGGATTCCGGGGAGGTTCGCCTGCTTACCAAAAGCGTCCAACCCTTAGCTGCTCGCTCCGGATCACGAACCAAAAACTTGAGGTCCTCCTTCTCGCCGAAGTTTACTTCCACCGCGCGCTCACCACGGAAAAGCGAGCTCTCAAGCGCGAGGCCAAGTTGAGACGTAAAATCTCTAATCCACTTTAGCGTCTGGGTAGTTTCAAAATCAGATCCTAACTGAAGACTAGTTTCGACTGGCGCCTCAATGACTAGGAGTGGATTACCAGAAAAACTTGGGGCTGACACAAACAATCTTCCACCAGCATCAGAGTAGAAACACTCCTTCAAACGGCAAACAATAAATTGTGATTCGCGCTCACTCACCATTAAACGCAAAACTCCGGCTCCTAACTTAGTAATCTCGATCTGCGACAAACGCGGGAAGCTGGTCTTAAGAACCGTCACCAAATCTAGCTCAGGATAAAAAAGTACACTGCGACGAGGGAACACCAACCAAGCGCGACCACTTAACACCTCGTCTACTTTACTTATTACCTGTTCCTCCTCTACTACTTGAGTACCAACTACTTCAATTTT